>NZ_JBSGZN010000002.1:0-309158 GCF_053611025.1 Streptomyces sp. NPDC054842 | reverse complement strand
GTCGAGTTCGACGCGCTGGCGGGCGTCTCGGCCAAGGTCAGGCGCGAGCTGACGAAGGCAGGAGCGCCGCGGCATCACGCCAACGGCGAGGGCTAACTGCTGGCAGGCGGCACTCGGAGCTGTTCACGAAGGGACGGCGGAGCGGGTCTCGACCGAGCGGGCTCTTTGCGGGCAGCCAGTAGGAGGGCGAAGACAGCACTCCCCCACCGGTCACCGAACTCGGCCCTCCCACCTTCACCTGCTCCCACAGCCTGGTCGGCCTCAGACGCAGCCGGTGCGGGAACTGCGCGCTCAGACAGGGTGAGTGCGCGCTCAGACGGGGTGAGTGCGCGCTCAGCAGGCCCTCACCCGACCGGGCCTCCACGGAACGCGGCCGCGGTTGTCGGAGCTCGGTGGAGGCCCGGTCGGCGTGTGAGGGAGGCTGCCCTCGCCCTCAGGACTACTCTCGCGAACTCACACGACCGCCCCCGTCCCTCTCTCCTTCTTCCTGCGCGCCTCCAACGGGCTGTACCCGTCGGCAACTTCCTTCACGGCGCGGCGGCGCGGTGCCAGTGGTGGCGGGTTGCGGTGTTCCAGGGCGATCGCGATCGGGACGGCGGTGAAGACGGTCGAGGCGATGCCGACCAGGACGCCCGCGATCAGCGCCACGGAGAAGTCCGCCAGCGAGTCGCCGCCCAGTACCGCCAGTGCGGTCAGGATGAACAGGGCCCCCATGCCCGTGTTCACCGTGCGCGGAAGTGTCTGGACCACCGCGTGGTTGGCCGTTTTCTCCAGGTCGCCTTGGGGGTCTCGGCGGCGCGCTTCGCGGACGCGGTCGAAGACGACCACCGTGTCGTTCACGGAGTAGCCGATCACCGTGAGCAGCGCCGCCAGGAAGACGCTGTCCACCGGCCTGCCCAGCCAGGCGAACAGGCCCACCACGAGGAGGACATCGTGGACCATCGCAGACACTGCCGCTGCCGCCAGGGTCCAGCGGAACCGCACGCTGAGGTAGATCAGTTGGGCGCTCACCGCGATGCCCAGGGCCAGGAGCGCCTTGTGGCGCAGTTCGCTGCCAAGGCTCGGGCCGATCTGTTCGTCACGCTCCACCGTGACGGTGCCGCCGGGCTTCTCCAAAGCCGCCTTGACGCGCCGCTGTTCGTCGCCGGTGAGCTTCTCCGTGCGTACGGTGATGTCGCCGTCGCCGGACTCCTGCACCACCGCGCGCGGGAATCCCGCGTCGGCCACGGCGTTGCGGGCCGTGTCCGCGTCGACGGACCTGCTGGTGCTGTACTCGACGAGGCGGCCGCCGGTGAACTCCACGCCGAAGTCCAGGCCGCGGATGACGATTCCTGCGACGGCCACCGCCACCAGGAGTGCGCTCCCGCCGAGCAGGCGGCGACGGTGGCGGACCAGGTTCGGGTTGCGGCCGGACAGCCATGTGCGGACTCGGCCCGTCGAGGCGATGCCCGTCAGACCCGGGCGCTTGCGTACGAAGCTGCGGGCGACGGCGAAATCCGCGAGCGCGCGGGTGATCACGAGCGCCGTAAGCATCGATGCCAGTACGCCGATGCACAGGGTGACCCCGAAGCCCTTGACCGGGCCCGTGGCGAAGAAGAACAGCAATCCCGCGGCGAGCAGCGTCGTGATGTTCGAGTCGATCACCGCGCTCCATGCCTTGGCGAAGCCGGTCTTCACCGGCTTCGCCAAGTCCTTGGAACAGGCGCCCAGGTACTCCTCCCTGGCCCGTTCGAAGACCAGGACGTTCGCGTCCACCGCCATGCCGATCGCCAGGACGAACCCGGCGAGCCCCGGCAGCGTGAGCGTCGCGCCGAGCGCCACCAGAGCGGCGTACGAGATGAGGCCGTACAGCGCGAGGGCCAAGGCGGCAAGCGCGCCAAGGAGCCGGTAGACGACGGTGATGAACAGTGCGCTCAGGGCGATGCCGGTGAGCGCGGCCTTGGTGCTCGCCTCGATTGCGTCGGCGCCGAGCGTCGGGCCGACCGTGCGCTGCTCCACGACGCTAAGAGGTACCGGCAGCGCGCCTCCCTTCACGAGCGCCGCCATCTCGCGCGCCTCGGCCCGGCCGAAGTCGCCGCTGATCTGAGTGGAGCCGCCGGTGATACCGGTCCCGCACACCACGTCCGCACTGACGCCGGGCGCCGAGATGATCTTGTTGTCGAGGGTGATGACGACGCGGCGCTCCGGAGCGCCCTGAGGCGCGCAGGCCGCGTCCGAGGTGATCTTCGCCCAGGTGTCGCCCGCGCCCTTGCGGAAGTCGAGGGAGACCATCCAGCCGTTCAGCGACTGCTGGTCCAGGACCGCCTCGGCGTCCTTGACCCCCTCGCCGGTGAGGGCGGTGGGGCCCAGCTTCAGGTGGTTGCCCGGCTGGTCCGGGTCGGGCAGGGTGCGCGATCCGTCGGCCCCGGGCTTCGCCGAGCCCTTGCCGGCCGTCGCCCCCGTCACCGGGTGGACCGTGAGCTGTGCGGTGCGGCCGATGACCTCGGCGGCCCTGCGTGGGTCCTGCACTGCGGGCAGTTCGACGATGATCCGTTTCTCACCGGAGCGGGCGATGCCGGGTTCGGAGACGCCGAGGGCGTCGACGCGCTGCCTGAGGACCTCCAGAGCGCGGTCGGTGGATGCGGCGTCGGCCTTGACGGTGGGTGAGTCCCGGCTCTCCAGGACGATCTGGGTGCCGCCGCGCAGATCGAGGCCGAGGCGGGCGGGTTGGGTGAGGGCGATGCACAGGGACAGCGCGACGGCCGCCAGCGCGACGACCGCCCTCCACAAGGATGGGCGGGACAAGGGTGGCCGGGACAAGGGTGCGCGAGACATGCGTACTCCACAATGAGGGCAGGACGGAGGGACGCGTGACCGGCCCCGCGCGGGGTGCGCCGGGCAGGAAGGGTCAGGCGTCGATGACGGTCTGCGTGCTCATCGGTGGGGCGGGCCGCGCGGGGCGGCGGACTCGGCCGCTCCGCGCGGCGGCGCGAGTGCGGTGGCGGGGCCCGTGTCAGGCCCGCCCAGGGCGCGGCGCGGGGCCGTGTCGACGGCCCCACGCGCGGGGCCCGCAGGCTGCGGGCCCGGGATGTGTGCGTCGGGTCGGTGCGTGAGCGCGACATGCAGCGCCGGGACGTCGTCCGGTCCTGCCCCTTGTCCGGCGTGCCCCGCCACCGTGTGGTGGGCGAGCGGCCTGCCGGCGGGCACGGGCGCGCTCTGCGCCCCGGCAACCGGGACGAACAGCGCGAGGACGGTGACGACGAGGGTCAGCGCGGACGCGGCCAGGCGCGCGGAGCGGCTCCGTCGCGGCACGCGTCCCCCATCCCTACGGTGCACATCGGGCGCGCACGGCGTGGCCCCGCCAGCACAACGTATGGGCGCCCCGGTCCGTTCCGCCTTTCCCGGTTCCCGACGGAGGCAACGCGGGCTCGAGCCAAACCGGCCAGCCCCGGGGGCAGTTGTCAAGCAGGGCCCTCATCCCAGCGGCGCGGACTGCGGACGGCCCGGGCCCACTGGGCCTCGAACTGGACGTCCTTGCGGCGGGCCCCAAGAGAGGATCGCAGCGCGCAGATCCGCAGGCCTGCCCAGGCCCGGGCCTCCAGCTCCAGGTCCGCCACGTAGGATCGACCGGTTCCCGCCCCGCAAGGAGTACTGCCCGGTGACCACCGTCGCCCCGCCCTCGTGAACCAACGTGGTCTACCGCGACAACTGCAACCTCATGTGGAACAACGACAAGGACACCATCTACCTGTACAAACCCTCCGGCAGCCGCGCCGACGTGCACTCCTACACCAAGAGCGGCTCCGACCCCGACAACAACGGCTACATCGGCTACCACAGCTGATGGCACCGGCACTCTGATGCCTCCTGGGCCGAGCTGGCCACCGGTGCACAGCTCGCCGCAGCGCACGGTTGGCCCGGGGCAGCAGAATTGCGCCCGCTGACATCGAGTAGTGGATCAATCCGGAATGACGTGTTGGCCACCGCCACGGCGGCAACGACCACCGCTCACCACCGAAGGGCAGGCGCTCGCAGCTTGTCGGCGCCGGACAGGCGCGACGGGAGAGCCGACCGGGATGCGAATGTCGGCGGGTGCTGCCGCAGCCAGACAATTTGCCGCGGCCCACGGCCCACGCCGTCCGGGTCACGCGTCGCCGGGGCCATCACGCCCCCGGTTCGCCACCGCCCTGACGGCACACCGTCGGGACTACCTCGGCTACTCCCCCGGAGTCTCCCACTGCCCCCTGACCACCCCGTCCGCGTCCGATACGGCGGCGCACCAGTCGCCCAGCCCGCATCGGCCAGCATGATTGGTGGCGGCCGTCGACGTTGTGGCCGAAGATTTAGCAGGGATGGCCCAGTGGCTTCGCGGCGGCGACCAGGCGGTGGTAGGGGCGCCCGTTGCGGATGCCGGCCACGGGCGCCACCTTTGCTTGCGTCAGGGCGCGTCGGTCTTTATGCCGTCGACGTAGTCGTCGACGTCCTTCTCCCAGTCGTCTAGGGCGTCGTTGAAGTCGTGGCGTGCCTACCGGCGAACTCCGCCCTGTAGGCCCGCACGGTCGCGTCGTCGACACCGTCGCACTCGGCGGGGCGGAAGAGGTGCTGTCCCTTCTTCATGGCGTTGAGGACCTGCTGCTCGATGGCAGCCTTGCATGCGGTCGTGTCGGCCTTGTCGTCGCTGCCGCAGCCGGTAAGCGCGGTAAGAGCGAGGAGGGCGGCGACTGTGACTGTACGGGCGTGCATAGTCCCCCAAGTTGTGAGTGCGTTGGGGGTCATGATGCCTCGTGGGGGGTATCCGGTTTTGGGCGTGCCGACCATGCGGCTCGCGAGGCTCCGCCCGGAGCCCTCCCCGGCGGGGGCTCGCCACGACGACCACAACGCCAGTTGCCCAAGCCCTTCACCTATTTTTCAGCTTGTTGAATTGCCCGTCCTCGTCCGTCCAGCCCGAAGCATCGATCGCCTCGGCCATGAGCAGCGTGTTGTAGTCGTCCTCCAAGAGCGGCTCGCACGCCTCCGGCCGCTTCTTGCCGCCCGCCTGCTTGAACACGGGCCTGGCGAACTCATGTGGCGTCCTGTGCCAGGTGACGAAGTTCCTTCTGCCTCGTTATCAGTGATCATCACCTTTCCATCAGGAGGTTGGTCACTCTTGCAACGGAGCATTAGATTCCACGCAGCCGCCGTAGGCGCGATGATGCTGCTTTCCGCGGGTGCCGCCGAGGCCTCAGCCACCACGGTCATCGGGTTCGGCAACGCGGCCATCGACAACGCATGCACCAACACGGGCACTGCCACTCCTCGCGGCGCTACCACCGCCGGACCGGGCGCCCTCAATGCACTGGCCGTGGCCCTGCCTGTCGGCTCGCCCAGCAACGGCTGCGGCGACCTCGGCGCCAAAGCCGGTGCCGTTGCGGGTGGCGTCGCGGGCTACCTGCTGGGCAAGTCGCCCTCCTGATGCAGCTCAGACTCCGTCGCCTAATGAGTCATCTCGTTTGGTGACCTCTCGATAACAAGGGTGCAGGCGAGGCGAACGCCGCCTTGAGGGCCTGCGATTTCCATCACCTCCATACACGGACGAGATCGTCCCATCCGGCGGCTGCCAGAAGCCGGCCGTCGGATGAGTATCCGACTGATACGAACGGCCGGCTGAGTCCGGTGAGCCGACCCAAGGCAGCGCCGGTCCTCGGATCCCACAACCCCACCTGGCTGTCCCACCCGGCGGTGGCAAGAATCGGGCCGCCGGGAGAGAAGGCGAGGTCGGGTCACATCGTCGCGGTGAATTGCGGTGAACTGGGTGCACTCTTCGCCGGTTGCCACATCCCAGGCCACGTCCGACGGGCACTGGCAGTGGCCAGCAGCGTTCCGCTGGGATCGAAGGCCAATGGGCCGGCTGCACCGGGGCGGCTCATCTCCCACAGTCGTTCATGGATCACCGCGTCCCGTATCACAGCGTTAGAGGCGGCAACGGCAGCCATGTATCGCCCGTCTCTATTGTAGGCGACCGCTCAGCCGTCGGTGTACCGACAGGGGTCGCCGCACCGGATGTGCTGAGGTGCTCAAGGCCGGACGGCGCTTGCGCCGGAGGTCGGCGAGCCCAGACGGCCCGCTCTGGTGGTTGCCGCGGTGCGCGGCCTCGGGGTCAGTGCCGCGCGCAGCGCCGGGGTGAGGATGTGGCGGGTCTGCGCTGGGGTGAGGGCGGCGGGGGTGGGGAGGGGGTTGAGGTAGCGGGTGTAGATGAGGCCGCCGAGGATCGTGACCACGGCCGTGGCGCGGGCGGTTGCGTCCTGACCGCCGAGATATTCAGCAAGCCGGGCCAGCAGCTCGCGTTCCAGGTATTCGCGGATCGCCTCGGCGGCCTCCTCGCCCTGGGTGGTGAGCTGTAGGAAGTCGGCGTCCTCCCACAGGTCCGTCACCGCGTCGATCAGGCGATCGGGGAGGGTGGCCGGGTCGCCGCCGAGGACGTCGTCCACCACCAGCGCGTTGGCGCACTGGAACTGCATCACGTCCGCGAACAGGCTTTTCTTCGAGCCGAAGTGGTACGAGATCAGCGCCGGGTCGACCCCGGCGGCCCCGGCCACCGCGCGGAGAGTGGTGCCCCGGTAGCCGCGCTCCAGGAACAGCGCCCGGGCCACCGGGACGATCGACTCGCGGGTCGGCGGGTTGCCGCGGGGGCGGCCTCGGGTGCGGGCGGAAGCAGGGGCGGCGTTATTCATCAGCGTTGAGCCTGCTTTGCCTGATCAGCACAGTCAAGGGCGTTCCGGTAAGCATATGAAGGGATGACCCCACGCCATGCGCATCGCAGTCTTCGGCGCCAATGGACCGACCGGCCGCCACCTCACCGACCAGGCCCTGGCCGCCGGCCACGAGGTCGTCGCCGTGACTCGCCGCCCCGGCTCCCTCCCCACGCGGCCCGGCCTCGCTGTAGCCGTCGCCGACGCCACCGACCCAGCGGCTGTCGACGCCGCGATCGCCGGGACGGACGCCGTCCTGTCCGCAGTGGGCGCGCGCCTCAGCAAGGAGACCATCACCACGTACTCGGCGAGCGCCAAGGCCATCACCGGGGCCATGCCCCGCCACGGCATCAAGCGGCTGCTCGCCGTCAGCTCCAGCATCGCCGACCCGAACTGGCGTCCCACCGGCGCGCACTTCTTCAACCACGTGCTCGACCCGCTGGTGAACCGACGCCTCGGCCGCACCCTCCACGAGGACATGCGCCGCATGGAGGCCGTAATCCGCCAGACGGACCTCGACTGGACCCTCGTCCGGCCCTCGGGCCTCTTCGAGCACCCCGTCGTCACGGACTACCACACCGCCGAGACCAGCGCCGACGGCGTCTTCACCGCCCGTGCCGACCTCGCCGCGAGCATGCTGCGCGAGCTCAAGGAGCGGCGGTACGTCCGTACGGCCATGGGCGTCATCACCACGGCCGTGAAGCCCAACATCGCCAAGCTGATCTGGAACGAGGGCGTGAAGAAGAAGTGAGCCGGGCGACCGTCGAACTCCGGGCCGCCACAAGGGCGTTCCTCACTCGCCCCCACACGGCCACCCTCACCACCCTCCGCCCCGACGGCACCCCGCACGTCACCCCTGTCCGCTTCACCTTCGACGCGGCCACCGGACTGCTCCGGGTGACCACCCGGGCGGAAGCGCGCAAGGCCCGGAACGTGGTGGCGGGCGGCCCGACGGCCCGTGTCGCGCTCTGCCAGGCGGACGGCTACCGCTGGGTCACCCTCGAAGGCCAGGCCACCGTCACCGACGACCCCGAGCGCTTGGCCGAGGCGGTCCGCCGCTACACCGTCCGCTACCGCGCGGCCCCGCCCGCCCCGCTGGACCTGGTCGTCGTCGAGATCGCCGTCGACCGTGTCCTGAGCCTCAACCTCTGAAACCCCCCTCCTGAAAGCGACGTGACACCGCCGTGCCCAACCTCCCCGTCCTCGACTCCACCCTCCACTACCGCGAGTCCGGCGACCCCGACGGGCTGCCGTTCGTCTTCCTCCACGGCAACCCCACCTCCTCCCACCTGTGGCGGAACGTCCTGCCGGGTGTGGCCGCGCCCGGCCGCCGCCTTCTGGCCCCCGACCTCATTGGCATGGGCGACTCCGGCAAGCCCGACCTCGCCTACTCCTTCGACGACCACGCCCTCTACCTCGACGCCTGGTTCGACGCCCTCGGCCTGGCCGAGGCCGTCCTCGTCGGCCACGACTGGGGCGGCGCGCTCGCCTTCGACCGCGCCGCCCGCCTCCCGGGCCGCGTCCGCGGCCTCGCCTTCACCGAGACGATCATCAAGCCGCTGATCGGTGACGAGTTCCCGGCGGCCGGGCGGGAGTTGTTCACCCTCCTGCGCACACCCGGGGTGGGCGAGGAGATGATCCTGGAGAAGTCCATGTTCATCGAAGGGCTCCCGAACACGCTCGCCACCCCGCTCGACCCTGCCGACCTGGAGGTCTACCGCCGCCCCTTCCCGACCCCGCACAGCCGCCGCCCGGTGCTGGCGTGGACGCGCATGATGCCGCTGGACGCCGAGCCCGCCGACATCGTGGCCCGCGTCGAGCACTACGACGCCTGGCTGGCCGCAAGCCCTGAAGTCCCCAAGCTGCTCGCCGCGTTCGAGCCCGGCCCGGGCGCGATGACCGACCAAGGGGCCGTGGCCTGGTGCGAGGAGAACATCGCGGGCCTGGAGGTCTCCCGCCACGGCCTCGCCGGCCACCACTCCCCGGAAGACCGCCCCGAGGAGCTGGCCGCAGCGATCAACGCCTGGGCCGACCGCCACAGGCTGGCGCGCCAGTAGGTGTCCTTGGTCACGAGGGTGCCGAACGTCCCGGGTGCGCACTTGGGACGCCACTGTGGAACCCAGGAGGAGACGATCGGGTCCGGGGGCCGGATGCCCTCTGCGGTCGAGCGCGGCCGGCCCCCGGCAGGTGGATGTGCGGTGACGTGCTGTGCCTGCTCGGGGTGCTGAAGGTCGCGACGGTCGAACAGATCCAGCAGATCGCGGCCCCGCACATGGGCTACGGGCACGGCCGAACGCGGCTACCCCGGTTCCAAGAGCTGGCTGGGAGCGGCGTCCGAGGCGTGTAAGCCCGGACCTACCTTGGTGAGCCGAAGCACGACAGGGGTCACCCGCATGGTCGGACGTTAGTCCGGAAGGACGGGTCGGGCGTTGTAATGAGCTGGCTGCGGCATCTCACGCAGCATGCGGATGGCGATGCTCCGCACAGGCCCGTCGCGGTCAGACTGAGGCCCCATCACCGGGTCCTCCGCCGGCTCCAGTGGGCGACGAGGCCCTGAGGGAACTACGGCGCGCTTCCCCAGGACACGACGGGCCCGCATCTCTTCGATGTCGGTGAGGCGGGCTCCGGGCAGAGAAGTGGGCGGATCGGCTGGGCGGCACGGATCGCGGACGTCTCCTGGCCGGTGCCGAGATGTCGACGGGCAGTCACGTGATTATCGTACGAGCGGGTCGGCTCGATTCCATCCGGATGCCTGGTGCCAGCGGTACAGCGAGCGTGGTGATTGGGCGCTGGCGGGGTTTCGCAGTTCTACTGGGGCATCTGCCACGGGTGGACGCACGTGACGAGCTCGGGGTGGTAGAGCGTGCCCGGCCCGCATTGGAAGTCGAAGCGCGTGAGCTCGCCATCTCCGAAGCTCACACAGCGGTAGAACCGAGACTGATCGTCCGGGTTGGGGAAGTAGCCTTCTTCCGTGCAAGCCGGAGGCTCGTCGGCCGCTTGAGCTGGGGCGGAGTATGCCAGGCCGGCAAGGGCGAGCAGCAGGGCGGCGGCAAAGTGATGGGTACGGGTCATGCCGTGCAAACGATCTCCGCCTTTTCTGGGTTGTGCCCCGTAGGAGTGAGGAGGATTGCACCGGGCAAGCTCGTTCCGGATCGCATACCGGTCACCAGGCCAACGAACTCCAGCTCCATGGCTGACCGCTGTTCACCGGCCTTCGTATGATGTTTGTAAGTCCGGGCGCGACCTGTCTCAAAGGGCTGCCGGGGACGATTGCGGGCTTGTCTTCAGGCTGCTGGTGGATCGGCGACGCCGCCCGCGTCGCGGGAAGAAATGGTGCGGCTGACCGAATGTGACCGGCCCGTCCGACGTGCGTCAGCGGCGTCGCTGGCCGGCGCGCAGTTCCAAGTCGCCATAGCTGTTGTCGACCGGGTTGACCGTGACGCCGGGGCGACGATCTCGTCGATGGCGTCGAGTACGTCTGACGACAGGGTGACGTCGGCGACGGGCAGGAAGGCCAACAGCTGTTCCATGGTGCGCGGTCCGTGCTCCGGCTCCTGAGGAAGGCCACTCCCGACGACCCTGCCAGCCGGACCGGACTGGTCGTACTGACCGGGCAGCACACACCCCACCGAGACCCGACTCAGCTCGGTGACGTCCCTCTCGCGCGGTGTCAGCCCGTAGGCCGCGGCGATCAGCCCGAAGTGCTCCTACGCGCGCGCCGGGAAGCACTGGAGGGGTTGTTCGCCGAGCGGGAGCTGACGGCGCCGTGGGCGCTGTGTCCGTCGACGACCGACCCGGACACCGCCCGCGAGTGGCTGACCTGGACCGACGTCGGTGGGGAAGGGATCGTTTTCAAGCGACTCACGGACCCGTACGGCGGGCGCCGGTGGAAGAAGTACAAGGTCCTGGCCACCACCGAGGCCATCTTCCCTGTCACCTTGTTGTGTTCGGCTTTGGGGGCTGTTCGGGGGAGGTTGTCATCGCAGTCCCCCGTGGCCTGGAGGCGGCGCAGGGCCAGGATCAGATTGCCGCTGCCGAACGTCGCGAGCGCGGCGACGCCCCACAGGGCCGCCGCGACACCGGCCCGGTCCAGCACGGCGCCCGCGGCCAGGAAGCCCAGCGGCCCGGCCAGGGTGCTGATCGTGACCACGGCCTGCAACACCTTGGGCCCGAAGCCGTCCGGCAGCCGGGCGGAGAGCAGGCCCATCAGCGGCGCGTTCGCCAGGGGCGCGGCGGCCGATGACAGGCCGACGGCGACGACGAGCACGCCGGCCGGCACGGGCACCAGGAGCGTCCACAGGGGCAGAGCGACGCAGACCAGGGCCGTACAGGCAAGTCGTACGGGAGCGACCCGTGCCGCCAGCACATAGGCGGCCACCGAGCCCACCAGGCCACCGGCGCCATCGGCGGCGATCAGCAGGCCGCCGACCCTGGCGTCCCCCTCGAACCGGGCGAACGCCAGCACCGGCAAGGTGATCATCAGGGTCCGCAGCATCAGCCCGAACACCACGGTGGACAGAATCGCCCGGCTCAGGAACCAGTCGCCGCACAGATACCGCACCCCCGCCCACAGGCCGCGGGGCCCGGCCGCGGACCCTCCGGCCCCGTCACCCCCTGCCGGGACGCGGAGCAGCAGCAACCCGGAGAAGGCGAACGTGGCCGCGTCCAGCCACACCACCGATGTGGTCCCCACCAGCGGGATCAGCGCGCCCGCGAGCGCCGGTCCGGCGAATGCCGAGCCGTTCTGCACACCTGCCAGCGCGCTGTTGGCGCGGGCCAGAGAGCGGGCGTGCGGGCTCAGCAGTTCCATCGCCAGCACCCGCTGTGCCGCGTGGTACGGAACGGCCAGCGCCCCGAGCGCCGCGACGATCGCCACGAGGACGGCCAGATTGAGCGCGCCCAGGGTCTGCAGCAGCGGGATCAGCGCCACCACCGGAGCGCGGGCGAGATCGGAGACGACCATGGTCCGGCGGGCGCCCAAGCGCTGGATGACCTCTCCGCCCGCGAAGCCGAGCAGCGCCATGGGCAGCACCTGGCCCGCGAAGACCAAGCCCGCCCGGGTGGCAGAGCCGGTGGTCTCCAGCACCAGCCAGGGCAGCGCGAGCATGGTCATCTGGGTGCCCAACGCCGTCACCGCCCCCGCGACATAGACCGCCGTCAGCGCACTGCTCGGCATGCCACCCGCTGTGCCGTTCGGCGCTCCGCCGGGTGGGAGGGGGGCTGCGCCGGGCCGGGTCGCCGCGATCGTCATCGGGTCGCCCCTTTCTCCTCGGTGGGTACGGGCCATGTGGCCGCCCCGCACCCTGTCGCCCGCCCACCGTCCGGTGCCAGGGAAGGGCCGGCAGTAGCTCACTGCCGGTGCCGCTGCGCTTTCTTCCCTGCCACGCAGCCCGCCCGTCCGGCAGTGTGATGGCCGTCGGAGCCCGTCACAGCCAAGGCCACCGGCGGCGGAAGCGGACACCAACGAAGGGAGGGACGGCGATGAGCGGCGGTATCGGAACGGCGGTGCACGTCCCGTCCTTCGCCGCCCGCGACGGACGGCGAGCGGTCGAGACCCGGTATGTGGACGGTCTCCCGCAGATCGTGGCCTGGGATCTGACGACGGATCAGCGCCGCCAGGCGACCACCGCACCGCTGGGTGTGGAGACCGCCGCCATCGAGCCGGACGGCCACGGCCTGTGGTGGTTCGACGCCGCTCCCGGCGGTCAAGGCCGCTGGCTGCGCGGGCCGTTCGAGGGCGGGCACCCGCGCCCGGCGCTCGACGGCGTACCCGCCGGGCGGATGCACGGCCTGGCCTTCGACCCCCGCAGCGGCCTCGCCGCCGTCGGCGTCGGGGTCGCGGACGGCTCGCGGTACTACCTCGGCCGACCGGGCGAGCGCGCCCGCCTGGTGGCCGAGGAGCCCGGCTATGCGGCAGTGGTGGGCCTGGCCCCCGGCGGCCGACTGCTGGCCACCGCGGGGTGCCCGGCCGGACCGGCCGCGGTCCGGCTGTGGTCACCGGCCTCCGGCGTCCTCGTGGACGCCATCCCCGGCGCGGCGGGGGACGGCGACGGCGGCTCGGTGTGGGCGCTGGGCTTCCGCCCGGACCTCACCACCGCACGTCCGGAACTGCTGCTCGTCCTCGAACGCGCGGGCCGCTACACCCTGGCCTTCTGGCGGCAGGGCGAGGGGATCCGTACGCAAGGTCCCGGCTCCGCCCTCGGCTTCGACACGGAGATCACCGCCTGCTGGTACGGGCCCGGCCGCACGGCGCTGGTCCAGCAGGACCGGGCGGGACGCAGCCGCCTGCTCCGCGCCGACCTCGACCGCGGTACGACGACGGTGCTTCCCACGCCCGAGGGCACGATCATCGACTTCTCCTGCGCACCCGACCGCACGGTCCACTGCCTGTGGAGCCGCGACGGCGAACCGCCCCGGCCGCTGATCTTCCACCCGGAAAGCCCGGAAGGCTCGGAAGGTGCGGAAGGTGCGGAGCACCCGGAACCCTCGGAACGTCTCGACCGCTCCGGCCACTCCGGCCGCTCCACGACGGCGTCACGCGGCACGGCGCCCGGCGGAACGACCGGATCCAGGCGCCGCGAGCTGTGGACACGCCGGCCGTACGGGCAGATCCACAGCTTTGTGGCCACCCCGCCCGGCCGCAGGGCCGGCCACCGCCCCTGGCCGACGGTCTTTCTCGTCCACGGCGGGCCTCACACCCACGACCGGGACGCCTATGACGCCCGGACCGAGGCCCTGGTCCGGGCCGGATTCGCCGTGGTGCGCACCAACTACCGCGGCTCGACGGGCTACGGCCCCCGCTGGCGGGACGACTTCGGCCACCGGGTCGGCCTCGCCCAGCTCGAAGACCTCGCCGCGGTGCGCGGCCACCTCATCGACGCGGGAGTCTCGGAGCCGGGCCGTACCGGCCTGTGCGGCTACTCCTGGGGCGGCTATCTGACGCTGCTGGCGATGGGCGTCCAGCCCCGGCTGTGGGACGTGGGGCTGGCCGTCGTCCCGGTGGCCGACTACACGGCGGCGTACCGGGCGACGACGCCGGCGCTGCGGGAGGTCGACGACCGCCTCTTCGGCGGCACACCCGAGCAGGTGCCACACCGCTATCGCGCGGCCTGCCCGATGACCTATGTGGGCCGCGTACGCGGCCCGCTCTTCCTCGCTGCCTCGGCGGACGACGAGAAGTGCCCTCCGGAACAGATCGAGCGCTATCTCGCCGCGCTGCGGCGCCGCGACGTCCCGCATCGCGTCCGGTGGCTCGGCGGCGGACACGACGTGGGCCGTGACCCAGCCGGACACGCCGCCGCCTGGGCCGCCATGGTGCGCTACGCCGACGACACGCTGCGCGCCTCCCCCAGAACCGCCGACCGCCGCAACAGCGGGCGGACCGGCTCGCACCACCCCGTCCACCACACCGAAGAAACCGAAGAAAGGTCAATCCCATGAAGCGTCACGGACTGCGCGTCGACCCCATCAGCGCCACCGAGCGGGAGCGCGGACTCATCATTCCGCCGCAAACCCAGGCCGCCCTGGACAAGGCGGTCCCGGTCCGGCCGAACGGCCCGGCGCGGACCTGCACCACCCGCACGAAGGAGAACACGGAGAAGAAGTCGCCTCTGCAGTGAGCCCAAGCAGCGCCGTAGCGGGGTGCCACGCCCGGCACCCCGCCGCGGCGCCGGCCGTGCCGGTGAGGACAGGAAAACATCATGACCACAGCTACGGCAGCACCCCGGACGAACAGTCCCCGGCCGGAGAAGCACCGGCCGGACGAGCCCGAGACGACGGAACCGCGCCAGAACCCGCCGACGTTCCTCAGCGACCCATACCCGACTCTGGCCAGGATGCGGGAATCGGCCCCGGTCTCCGTGCTGCACAGCGACGGCGGCCTGCGGCTGTGGATCATCCCGCGCTACGCCGATGTCCGGGCCGCGCTCTTCGACCGCCGCTTCGCGCAGGATGTGCGGCGCGCCCAGGCCCTGGCCGACAACCGGGTCAAGGGCGTCAACCTGGGCACCGAGATCACCCATATGCTCAGCAGCGATCCGCCCGACCACACCCGCCTCCGCCGCGTGGTCCAGGCGGCGTTCAGCCGCAAGCGGGTCGAGGCGATGCGGCCGATGGTCGAGCGCATCACCCTCGAACTCTTCGACGGGCTGGACGCGGCAGCCGCGCGCCACACGACCGGCACCACCACCGCCCCGGTGGACCTGGTACGTGACTTCGCCTTCCCGCTGCCGATCCTCGTCGTCTGCGAACTGCTCGGCTTCCCGCCCGAGGACCGCGACCTCTACCGGGAGTGGTCGACCGCCATCGTCACCCAGGAGGGCGACCACGCGGCGTTCCGGCGAGCCGTCCAGGAGATGGGCTCGTACGTCCTGGCCATCGCCGACCGGCGTATCCGCCGCAATGACCGTCCCGCCGATCTGCTCACCGAGCTGCTGGCGGCCCGCGAGCGCGGGGAGCTGACGGACGACGAGATCGTGGGCATGGTCGCCCTGCTGCTGATCGGCGGGCACGAGACCACCGTGAACCTGCTGAGCACCTCCTGCCTCGCGCTGCTGCGCGATCCCGCCCAGGCCGCCTGGCTGCGCGCCGATCTCACCCGGATGCCCGGGGCCGTCGAGGAGTTCCTGCGCTACGACTCCCCCATCTGTATGGCCACCACCCGCTTCACCACCGAGCCGGTGGACGTCGGCGGGGTGGTGATCCCGCAGGACGAGTTCGTGCTGCTGTCCCTCGGCGCGGCCAACCGCGACCCGGCGCGCTTCCAGGACCCCGACCGCCTCGTCCTCGACCGCCGGGACGCCGGCCATCTCGCCTTCGGCGGTGGCATCCACCGCTGCCTCGGGGCCCTGCTCGGCAAGCTGGAGACCGAGATCGCGCTCACCACGCTCCTCACCCGCTTCCCCGGAACGGCACTGGCCTGCCAGGAGCGCGACCTGCGCTGGCGCAACACGATGATGCTGCGCGGCTTGGAGGCGCTGCCCCTCACCCTGCGCCGCTGACCCCCGCCCTGTCCCTGCCGCCCTCACCGCCTCCCGAACCGTGGCGGCCTGGGGCAGGGGCGGTCAAGGAGAACGGGACACGGGGTGCGCAGGGTGGAACCGCGCCAGACGTACGGCAGGCGAACGGGCCGCCGACCGACGCCGGTCCGCCGATGCGCCGGTCCGCCGGTCCGCCGATCAGGCGCCCGCCCGGGACCGTAAGATCGGGTGCCCTGGGGGTGGGTGAATATGGTGACGCAGCCGGCCCCGTGCTTCACGCAAATGGGTCGCGTAGGCGGCACTGACCGACAAGAAGTCGCTCAACGGGCCCACCCCAGCTCGCTGTAGGAGAGGCCGGCCCGGATGCCCTCGATGGCGACACGGGTGTAGGGGACGATCGGCTCCGGCAGGTCCTTCACGTCCCACCACTCCCAGGCGAGACACCGGTCGCGTTCACATCCCCCGCTGCGCCCTCCCAGTGACGGGGCCGGAAGAAGAGCTGGATTCTCGGCCGGGCTCCGGGACGGTCCACCGTGTGCACCGTGTAGACGAGCTCGAAATCGGCCGGATCGATGACCGGCCCGGCCTCCTCGTAGGCCTCGCGGGCAAGACCGGCGGTCGCCGGCTCCGCCCCTATGCCTCCGCAGGATTGTGATCGTTCTGCTCTTGCGCCTGCGCCCAGGTGATCGCCCATTCGTTGAGCGGTTGTAGGGCCTGACTGAGTGCTGCCCCAAGACGAGTGAGTTCGTAGCCGTCGGCTGAAGGGGCGATGATCCCGTTTGTCGTGAGTTCGCGAAGCCGCTGGTAGAGGACGCTGGATGACAGTCCTTCGCACCGTGCCAGCAGCGTGCGGGCGCCGAGCGGACCCGCACGCAGCTCCCAGAGAATGCGCAGCGCCCATCGTCGGCCAAAGAGGTCCATCGCGGCCATGATCGGGCGGCCGGTCGTCGATCCACGGACCGATGTTCCTGGGCGCGGTGTCGGCATGACCCTCCTTGTGTTTCGTTATTCGAAACACTAGCATCCGTGCCGTGTTTCGAATTTAGAAACAACCTCAACAGGAGCGCCGATGCCGCGAATAGCCCTGCTGGAACTGCCGTACACCGACGAGGCCGACGCGCTGCTCGCGCGCATGATGCCCGGGAACGTCCCGCCGATCGGGCTGTTCCGGATGTTCGCCAGAAACCTCCCGATGGCCGGCGCCATGCACGGATGGGGGCGGTACGAACTGGGCCGACAGCTGACCCTGACCATGCGGGAGCGCGAGATCGCCATCGACCGGACATGCGCCCTGTGCGGCTGCGAGTACGAGTGGGGCGTGCACATGATGATGTTCGCCGAACGGGTCGAACTCACCCACGAGCAGGCGGCCTCCCTGGTGCACGGCGGCCCCGCTGACGTGTGCTGGACGTCCGAGCGGGAACGGCTGCTCGTCCTCGCCGTCGACGCGCTGCACGAGCGTTCCGACATCGATGACGCGCTGTGGGAACGGCTCGTGTCGGTCTTCGACGAGCTCCAGCTGCTCGATCTGCTTCTGCTGTGCGGTTGGTACCACGCCGTCAGCTTCGCCGCGCGCGCCGCGCGTGTGCCGCACGAGCCCGGCGCGCCTCGCTTCGCTGACTTCCTCCCCATCACGAGCGCGTCCGACCGGTGAGTACTACCCGAGAGCCCTCCGAGGCGCGGCTGCTGGTCCCCGCCCTGATGTTCATCGCTCTGGTCGTGGCGGCGGTCGCCAGCCTTGGGACGCCGCTCATCACCAGCGTGGCGACCTCGTTCCACGTCTCGCTCGGCAGTGCGCAGTGGACCCTGACCGTCGCGCTGCTCAGCGGTGCCGTCGCCACGCCGGTCCTGGGCCGGCTAGGAGCCGGCCCGCACCGGCGGGCCACGATCCTCGCCACGCTGGCGGTCGTCGTCGCCGGCAGCGCGCTCACCGTGCTGCCGCTGCCGTTCGCGTGGCTGCTGGCCGGCAGGGTGGCCCAAGGCGTCGGGCTCGGGCTGACGGCGCTGATGATGGGCGTGGCCCGGGACCACCTGCCCGAGGAGCGCAGCGCGGCCGTGATCGCCCTGATCTCGGTGGTCTCGATCATCGGGGCCGGCGTCGGCTACCCGCTGGCCGCGCTGCTCGCCGAGCTCGGCGGCGTACGGGCCGCCTACGGCCTCGGCCTGGTCGTCACCGCCGCTGCCCTCCTGACCGCGTGGCGCTCCATGCCCGAAGCCCCCAAGGGCCGCTCCGCCCACGTGGACGTGGCAGGCGCGGTCGTCCTGGCCGCTGCGCTGCTCCTGGTGCTGTTCCTCGCCGGCGAACGGAATCTGTGGATCCAGCACCTCGCTGTGGCGGCGGGCCTTTCCGTCGGCGCAGTGATGCTGCTCTGCGTATGGGCCGTCATCGAGCTGCGCAGCACGACGCCCCTGGTCGATGTGCGGGCTCTGCGGCACCCGGCGGTCGCCGGGGCGAACCTTGCCATGCTCGTGGGCGGGATCGGCATGTACCTCCTGCTCACGCTCATCACCCGGTACGCGCAGACACCGCACGGCGTCGGCCATGGCTTCGGGCTGACGACCTTCGTCGCCGGGCTGGTGCTCATCCCGTTCTCGGTGCTGGGGTTCGTCGCCGGCAAGTTCACGCCGCGGATCCGGGCGCGGATCGCGGAACCCCTGCTCCTGGCCGGCAGCGCTGTCGTGGTCGGCGGCGGGTTCGCCGTGTTCGCGGCGGCCCGGTCGGACCTGGCCGACCTGTTCGTGGCGATGGGCGTACTCGGCTTCGGCGTCGGCGGCTTCTCGGCCGCGATGCCCGGCGTCATCCTGGCCCTCACCCCCAAGAGCGAGACGTCGAGCGCCATAAGCTTCAACTACGTCGTCCGCAGCTTGGGGTACTCCCTGGGCAGCGCCATCGGCGGCCTGATCCTCGCCGCAGGCACCGGCCCCGGCCACCTCTTCCCCGACGGCAACGCCTACACCACCGCGGCGCTGGTCGGCATCGGCGCCATGGCGATCACGACGCTGATAGGCCTCTTTCTAGCCCGCCGACGCTCGTCCGAGACCACCCCGTAAAGCAAAATCACCACCGGGGCAGCAGGGCCAGGGCGGACCGCGCTGCATCGACCTCAGTGCCGACCGGCTCTGGTCGCCGCCGGTCAGGGCTGGTCGTCCATCAGGTCCATTTCGTTCCAGGCGTATTCGATACGCCCTCCCACCTCACCCGGTCGGGAGAAGTGCCCATTTCTCGGATTGCCTCGGCGATGTCGCGGATCGCCTCGACGGATTTTGCGGTGTTGAGTGCCTGCAGGTTCGCGGCGTACTGGTGCAGCGCCCGGGCGGCGGCGTCCTGCGCAGTGCTCGGTGCTCGTTCGGTTCCGGTCGGCCTGTCGAGGTAGAGGCCGCGCAGGCCCTCTCGCAGCGCCGGCCATCCGTCGAAGCCGAGCTGCTGGCGTCCGGGCAGCGTCACCCGACCGGGTACGTCATTTCGCTGGTCGAGGTCGCTGCCGTGATCGAGGGATCTGTTCTGGGTCAAAGCTGGGGTGAGCCCGTGGTTGGCCACTGGTCCTCAGTGCAGCCCGGTCCTGTAATGCTCTGGGGGACCGGGCTGCCCCACTATGGCAAGGCGAGCCTTTCCACACCGGGCGTGCGAACGGTGGAGGTGCCCGGACTGCGTCGAGGGTCGCGGAAGCCGGCCTGCGGGTCCTGCCCAGGCGCAGGTGTGCGCTCGGAACCGCGGCAGTGCCTGGCAGCGGGGTGGCCCGATGCCCGACGTTGTGGTCTTCGACCACTGGGGCGGCCAAGGCCGGCACAACGCCGAGGTCACCGGGATGTACGGCGGCAAGTCCGAAGAGGCTGCCGGCGGTTCAGCTACCAGGCCCGCTTCGCGGACATCGCCGACGACGGGCGTCGCGGCCGGGCACCGCAGCGGCCGCTCAGAGATGGCCGTCCAGCAACTTTCGTACTTCGGCGACGGTCATGAGCCCCGTGCTGGGCACCACCGCCTCTCCCTCTTTCAGCAGGACCCAGGACGGGGCTCCGGTGATCCCGTATCGCTCGATTGTGGCCGGACAACGTGTGACGTCGGCGCGAACGGCAGTCAGGCGGCCCGTGTAGTCGTCGGCGATGTCGTTCACGACGAGGTCCATCATCCGGGAGGGCTCGATTGCCTTGGGCCAGGTCCCGGTGAAGTATGCGAGGACCGGAACTTTACTCATCCCGAGGATGAAGTCGAACTCCGCGTCCTCACGTGGTCGGTGAACCCGTTTCGCCACAGTGGCTCCTGATCTGACGCCCGTCATTCCTTCTCCATCATCCCTGAACGGTGCGCCAGGTCAGAAGGGGAGGGCCGTCCGTCGCTGAACCACGGTGGTCCCTGGCGCGCCCACCACCCCTGGTGACTTGCCCTGGCCGCCCAGCCGGCCACCGCCGCCCGCCGCGCGTCCCCGCTCAGCTCCTGCCAGGACGGCTCCCTTCACGCCGGCATGAAGGCGGTTCTCCAGGGCGGAGCGGCCCCCTCACCGACCAGATGTTCCGTGAGCATGTCGACAAGCGGGCTGGTTCGCAGCGTCCGCTGAATCCATCCGAGCCGTCTGCCACCGCGCTTGCCAGAGACAGCGCCCCACGACGGGCGTGCCGAGGCTTGGTCCGGTCTCACACCGACCGGCGGTCCCAGCCGGCTGTTACTCCGCTCCCCCGGGCTGCATCAGCCATCCGATGACCTCGAGGCCGAGGCGGCACTCGTCAGCTGCCCTGGGAGACCCACCGCCAGCGTCAGTTCAAGGACCCGATGTGGCGATGAGAGATCGGGAAACAGCTCCCGCAGCTGCGACATCCGGTACCGGACCGTCTGGGGATGGACGAACAAGGCCGCCGCCGTCTCGTCCCGTCTCCCCTGGTGAAGCAGTGATGCCCGCAAGGTCTCCTCCAGCCGCCGTGCGGTCGCGATAGGCAGGGTCCTCAGCGGGGCGAGGGCTCGGGCACGCAGGTCTGCGAACGCGTCCGCGTCGGCGCTCAGCACCAGCTCGGGCAGGTGGTCCTCGGTGTCGCGAATGTCAGAGGACAGGGAACGCGCGCGTACGGCTCGTGCGTATGAGGCGGACGCTCGCGTCCATGGCCGGGCCGGGCCGATCACGGCGGTGGGGTCGGTCAGCTGCCGCAGGAGATGTGCTCGGTCGGCATCGGGGACGAGCAGTACACCGGTGGCGTCCGGCAGATCGTCGAGGACGAGGGTGCTCGGGTCCAGCGCGCGGTAGGCAGGCCGGGCCTGCGCCGAGGGCAGCAGGACCGCGGTCAGCGAGACCGGAGGCTGCCACCCGGCCCGTTGAGCAGAGGCCAGCAGCACGTCCGGATTCGCGCCGGCGAGGAGGTCGCGGGCCAGGTGTTCCAGGTGGCGCTCCTGGTCCCTGCCCCGGGCGGCCAGTTCGTCGGCGTGGCCCGCGGCGCTCGCGGCAGAGAGCTCGTCGATGTAGGCGAAGGTCAGCTCGGCGAACTTAGCAACCTCCGCGGCGGGCAGGCCTGCGGGTACGGCACCCGCTGCCAGGCATCGCCAGGCCACGCGGGCGCCGACGCGATAGGCGCTGAGCAGGGCGTCCATGGAACGGCCGTCGCGGACCTCGCCGCGGCCCAGTTCGTACGCCGCGTCACCGGCGTCGCCTCCTGTGGCGTTCCCGCTCGCGAGGTCCAGGTAGTGCCCCAGGGCGGTGCGGACGGCTCGGCGGATGGTGACGCCCATGTGGCCCGAAAGGGCGTTGGCGTAGGGCGGGACCTCATCGATGATCGCCTGGACGACCTCGTCGGCGGTGCTCTTGAGTGCGGCCCGCAGCGCGGTGACCGTCGTCTCATCCAGGTCCAGTTCGCTGGCCCGCTGGACTGCATAGCTCATCTTTTTGTTCCCTGCGAACAATTCGATCTTCCAGATTCACGTCCTGCGGTCAGGACTTTACGCCCTGAGACGCAGCAGGGTGGAGGCATGACGAGTACAGCCCTCCGCGGCAGGGCGTGGAAACTGCTCGAGATGGTGACGACGCCCCTGCTGCCGTCGGACTACCTCGACCTGGTCAGCCCGCTGCGTGCGGGCGCTGACCTGCGGGGGCGCATCGAGGCCGTGCACCCCGAGACGAATGACGCCGCGACCATCGTGATCAGGCCGGGACGAGGCTGGCGCAGCCACACAGCAGGTCAGTACGTGCGGATCGGGGTCGACGTCGACGGGGTGCGCCTGTGGCGTGCCTACTCCCTCACCTCGCCGACCAACCGCCAGGACGGCCGCGTCACGATCACCGTGAAGGCGATCCCGGACGGCAAGGTCAGCAACCACCTGGTCCGCAGGGCGAAACCTGGCACACTGATCCAGCTCGACCAGCCGACCGGTGACTTCGTGCTGCCGCAGGCCAAGCCGGCCAAGGTGCTCTACCTGACGGCCGGCAGCGGCATAACGCCCGTGATGGGCATGCTGCGCGACACCGAGATCGACGACGTCGTCATGGTCCACTGCGCGCCACGGCCGCACGACGTGATCTTTCGCGACGAACTGCACGACATGGTCGCGGACAAGAAGCTGCGGCTCACCGAGGTGCACACCGACACAGGCGGCGTGCTCGACATCGCCCGTCTCGACGAACTCGTGCCCGATTGGGCCGAGCGCGAGACCTGGGCCTGCGGCCCCGCGGGCCTGCTAGATGCCGCCGAAGACCACTGGACCAAGCACGGCATTCAAGAGCGCCTGCACACCGAACGCTTCCGCCCCAGCATCGTCGTCGCCGGTGACGGCGGCGAGGTCACCTTCAGCGTCACCGGCAGGACCGTCGACGGGGACGGCACTACGCCGTTGCTGGACATCGGCGAGGAGGCCGGCGTGCTTATGCCCTCCGGGTGCCGCATGGGCATCTGCTTCGGCTGCGTCTCGCCGCTCAAGGCGGGCGCCGTCCGCGACCTGCGTACCGGCGAGATCACCGAGGCCGAGGCGGGCGTCCTCATCCAGACCTGCGTGTCCGCCGCGGCGGGCCCCTGCGACATCGAACGGTAGGAGCACTTTGACCGCCATCGACCCCACTGCCCACCTGACTGCGGAGCAGATCGAGGAGCTGGGCCGCGAGCTGGACGCGATCCGCGACGAGGTGATCGCCGGCCGCGGCGAGAAGGACGCCGCTTACATCCGTAAGGTCATCTCCGCACAGCGCACGCTCGAACTGGCCAGCAGGGGCGTGCTGCTGTTCTCGATCTTCCCGCCCGCGTGGGTGCTGGGCACCGCCGGGCTGTCCGTGGCGAAGATCATGGACAACATGGAGATCGGCCACAACATCCTGCACGGTCAGTGGGACTGGATGCGGGACCCGAAGATCCACTCCACCACCTGGGAGTGGGATCACGTCTCACCGGCCGATCAGTGGAAGCACTCGCACAACGAGCTGCACCATACGTACACCAACGTGATCGGCAAGGACAACGACCTCGGCTACGGCATCATGCGCGTCGACGAGGACCAGAAGTGGCACCCGTTCCACCTCGGCCAGCCGCTGTGGAACTTCCTCAACGCCTGCTTCTTCGAGTACGGCATCGCGGCGTACGACCTGGAGCTCGGCAAAAACCTGAACAAGCGCCGCCGCAAGAACCCGGAGTTCCGAGCGCGGGCCAAGGCCGTGGGCCGCAAGATCCGCAAGCAGGTGCTCAAGGACTACGTGATCCACCCGCTGCTGTCGGGTCCCTCGTTTCTGCCCACGCTTGCCGCCACGTTCACGGCGAACCTGGTCCGCAACATCTGGTCCCACTCGGTGATCATGTGCGGGCACTTCCCTGAGGGCGTACAGGTCTTCGAGCGCCGGTCGATCCAGGGCGAGACGCGCGGCCAGTGGTACCTGCGCCAGATGATGGGCTCGGCGAACATCAGCGGCAGCAAGGTCATGCATTTCATGACCGGAAACCTGTCGCACCAGATCGAGCACCACTTGTTCCCGGATCTGCCGAGCAACCGGTACGCCGAGGTCGCGGTGAAGGTGCGCGCGCTGTTCGAGAAGTACGAGCTGGAGTACGTCACCGGGCCACTGCCCATGCAGGTGTTCTCCGCCTGGCACAAGGTCTTTCGACTCTCGCTGCCGAACAGGAAGCCCAAGGTGAAGACGCCGGACCACGAGCAGAACCTCGTCGCGGCCTGATCCGCCAGGCGGAGGAAGGCTTGTGTGTGGCTCTTGCCTCTGGCTCGGCAGCGGTCGTAGTAGCTGCGGGAGGCGGGATCGTGGAGGGCTGCGAACTCGGAGAGGAACATCGCGCGTTTGAGCTGTCGGTTGCCGCCTCGCGGGGCGTGTTCGCCGTGGATCGAGGACCCCGACGATTTGGTGGCCGGTGCAAGGCCGGCGTAGTCCGGTGCCCGGGGTGGGGCTACTTGCCCTTGGCGGCTTCCTTGAGCTTGGAACCCGCGGAGACCTTCACGCTGTAGCCGGCGGCGATCTCGAGCGGCTCGCCCGTCTGGGGATTGCGGGCCGTACGGGGGGCACGGTGGGTCCGCTCGCGCCCGGGATAGCAGTGATCTGCGGAGTCGACACCCACACGGACATCCACCAAGCCGCAGTGATCGACTCGGTCGGCCGTTCACGCAAGCGGCTGTACGGCAAGGATCTGGTGCATGCCACGGCGCGCCCCGCCGGCCTCCACCCGTCCGACCATGACGATCAGCACGCTCGGCAGGCGCGCGGTGGCCTGCCACGTCGCGTCCTACAACGCCGGTACAGCTCACCGTGACCATTGGCATCACCCGCGCGTTCGGCTACCGCATCGCCTCGACCGCGGTGCTCGCTGTGCGGCCATCAACGCCGGAACGTACGTCGCGATCGACCGCGGCGCCTTGCCGCTGTGGCTGGCGAAGAAGCCCAGCCTCCTCGACGGCGGTCCGACGACATCTGAAGGTGAGCGATCGCTGACGACAAGGGGGCGACCACAGGCCCGCGGTCCTGTTCAGGCGCCGACAGCAGTGACACCGAACATCAGGGTGCGGCGACTGACGTCGTAGTGCACGGTCGGTGTGCTGCGCAGGAGGTCCTGGAGCACGTCGGCGTCGTCGGCGTCGACGGTCAGTACCTCTTCCCAAGCGCCCTCGTCGAGGACGAGTTGCAGGGTGAGAGTGCCGCGGGCAGCGGGCTCCCCCGCCACCCAGCTGAACTGGTAGTGGCTGAGTTGGCGCACTTTGATGCTGTCGTCCGTCACGGGTTGCGCAACCTTGGTCGTGGCAGCTCTGGGCATGACGTCTCTCCTCGTGTGAGCTATGGCGGGTGTGCGCAGCGGGCCGTGTCCACTGCTCAGCAAGCAGCTGGCAGCCAGATGGACTACGCACGCCCCTGCAGGCTCAGGGCATTGAGATCAGACTCAGAAAGATCGGCGGAACCCGCCACATGTAGCGCGCACCTGGTCGAATCCCACCCCTCGTGGGGATGACGAAGGAGCTCACCGGCCCGGGTAGCGCATGGATGGAGCTGGACACGGCCCTCCACCGTGCCATCGGCATCGGTGCCGCCGCCGTCACCACCTGGCTCACCACCCGTACCGGCGGTTGGCGTCACGGCGCCCGCCTCGTTGCAGCCCAGGAGGCCGGTGTCGACGAGGACGAGCTGCGTCAGGTCGCGGCCGAGGCGCTGGATCCGGCGACGGTCGGGCGCCGCGCGGCCGACCTCCTCGGCCGGACGCCTCGCACCTGCCGGGCAGTGCTGCGCCCCGTCGGCCGGTGCAGGCGCCGGTCGCCGGTGCAGCCGGTGAAGGCTCCGGTGGCGGCGTACGAGTCGGGGCTCCGGCCGGCGGGTGGACGACGGCTACGTCCCGGCGGGATGGGGGTCACGAGGTGGCCCCGGGGGGCCGGGGGCGCGCGAGCCACCGGTCACTTCAGGTCGTTCACGGCGTCCTTCTGTAGTTGCACCGCCGCCAGCAGGCTCAGTTTCGGCTCCGCCTGGCGCAGCGCCTTCACCGCCGCGACCGAGTCGACGTCCCCGGTGAAGCCGACGTCCGCGAGTCGGGCCCGGACCCAGTCGGCGCGCAGTCGACTCTCGGTGGCGGCGGCGGTGGACTCCACGAGTGTGACGGCGCGTTCCAGACCAGGGCGTTCCTCCGGTGACGCCTCGGTCAGCGCCTGCCGCAGGGCGAGTGTGACCATGTCCGCGTCCCGGATGACCAGCACGAAGTCGTACTTCTTGTTCAGTGCACCAAAGGCTCCCATGAGGGTCACCGTCCCGGTCGTATCCCCTGTCACGCAAGGGACTTGAGTGTTTCCAGAGCCTCGCTCGCGCACGCGGCGGACCTAGGGCGCGGAAGGACCCCGCAGCTCACTACTTCGTCGGCAAGACGGTCTTGTCGGCAATCGGCCCCCAGCCGCTCGTCCTCGACGGGGTTCCGGCCCGGCGTCTGCGGTCCCTGGCCGAGGTGGTTGGTCGGGAAGTCTCCGCACCGCTACGCGGTCCACCTCTCCTTCATGCAGGCGGCTGCCGCAGCAGCGGTTCAAGGCGGTTCCACAGTTCATCCGACACGATCCACGGCGACGTCCCCACACAGGATCTAGTTACGGAGGCGGTCCCTCAGCTTGAGTCCATGATCGCCATGCAGACACATGAGGCACGCGTAGCCGGGGCCGGCACAACGAGCGCGACCGCGGTCTCTGCGGAGATGCGCTCCACCGGTTCACGGCACGGAATGCGGCTAGGTCAGGACATTCGCGAGAGATCGGTGAAGGGGCGTCATCTGATCGCTCAACCGAAGGTCCAGACGCCGTCGCCGAACAGTTGGTCCAAGTCATTGGCGACCTGCTCGATGAGGTCGTCTCCGAAGACGACGAGGGCTTGTTCGGCGTAGTGGGCGAACGTGCCGAGGCGGGCGTCCGCGGTGACGAGGAACTGGAACTCATCGTCGGCGATAGCGCTGCCCGGCCAGAGCGGCTGTCCCGGGCCGCCGACGCGGTGCGGATCGAACTCCCAGCCGTTGAGATATGGACGGCACTCGTAGACCCATTCACCGGGCCGGACGCAGGCACGCAGGCCGCGCTCGATGACGCCTTCGGCGGCTGAGATCGCCGGAGCGCCGCGGTCAAGCATGCCGTAGAACCAACGGCGCGAGTCGAGCGGCGCGGTATACCGTCCGCTCCCGCTGTCGTAGTCGAAGCCGATGCGAGCCTCGCCGCGACGCGCTATCCGTCCGGACTCGGCGTCGTGGAAAGAATGCCTCGCGGGCGGGGCCGCAGCGGGCTCGCCTGGCGGGGTCCAGCGGTGGGACCGGACCATCGTGACGTCCCGGAACCCAACGGCTACAAGGGCGCTGCGCAGCTGCCCGTCGGCCTCGGCGACCAGGAACCCCTTCGCCGGCTGCTGGAACCGCCACAACGGCAGCTTGGCGAGCAGTTCGGCACGTGAAGCGGTCAGGCCCCCGACAGCAGCGAACCCGGTGCCCCGAACGGTCTCCAGCCAGCACGCCGCGGCAACCCTTCCGCGGTGAGTCAGCACGCGGACATCGACGTCCCAGTACGGGATCGAGCCCATCGCATGCCAGACCGACAGGGGGACCCGGTGCGGCCCGGAGCCGGCGGAGAGGTCGAGCGCCTGCTGCACCTGCGCCTCATCCCACCGCACCGATTCAATTCCCCACTCCGGCTGCGGCTGGGGGAAGTCGAGCTCGGCGACTTCGCCGACAAGGACACTGCGCTCCCATCCTGCGGTGAAACCCGCTGCTTCCAGCGAGGCCGTCAGCCGTGACGCTTCTGTGTCGTGGGCGAACACGCGCCACTCCACAGGTTCCACACGCGCAGCCGCGCACTGCTGCACTTGCGAAGCAAGCTGCGCGGTCGAGATCGAGGCGTCCAGGGCGGGGTGATCGACGACGCAGTGGGTGCCGTAGTGCGTGAGGGTCAGCGGTCCGATCCGTTCGACCACGGTGCCGAATCGCGGATGCGCCGAATCGGGGCTACGCAGGCTGCGATCGTACGCTGCCAGCAGTTCGCCCACCTTCATGACCACCGCGGTATTCAAGCACTGCGGTTCCCGCGACGCCATCCGCGGGTGCGGGGAGCAGCGTGTCCGTCACCATCACGAGAGCGCGAGGGCGCGGTCGTGGCAGTGGAGCTGTTCGCCGGGGTCGCCGGCGTGCTCTGCGCGGCCGAGAAGGGTAATGAATTCCCTTACGTCCACGGTGTGTCCGTCGGTCTCGACCGCGTAGCCGTCGTGCGGGGTGGAGGCGGTGACGCCGTGCGGCCTGAGTGCGGCGCGCAGCCGGCCGACGTAGGTGTGCAGGGTGGTGCGGGCGATGGGTGTCGGCTGGGGCCGTCCGCATCCGCCGTTCCGCTCCGCTCCGAGGAGTTCACCATGCGCAGATACGTCCTGGCCCTTGCCGTCTGCGGCGTGCTCGCCGCCCCGCTCGTCACCGCCGTCTCGGCCTCCGCAACCGTCGCCCCGGGCTCGTGGGAGCCCTCGCGCTCGCCTTCCTGCACGTATCTGGCTGAGGTCCGCTGCGACGTCGCTGTGCACGGCGGCCCGCTCGTCGACGAGGTGGTACGGCGCACCCCCGCGACGTACGAGGACGGCACTCGAGTGGTCGAGTACAAGGGCACGCTGGTGGTCCGGATGATCAACTCAGGGACCGGTGTCTCCTACGACGCACGAGCGGCCGTGCCATACCGTCCCCCGCAACACCACAGGCACCTACGCCCTGGTCTCCGGGGCCACGCGCACCGTGAAGTGCGACTTCACTGTCCCCGGCCTCATCACGGCCGGCTCCCAGCTCCTCCCCGCGAGCGTAGAGCGCCCGTGCCCGCGAGCCCCCGCGGACCGACCGGGTCGGCGCCCCGGCACGCACGCGAGGGCGCGAGGTACGCCCCGATCGGTGACCCCGGCCAGGCGCAACGAGCGAGGCCCCGGGCTGTCGATCGAGATGCCGGACGTCTCGATCACTCTGCTCCGGAACCTCGTTGATCATCCGTCATGCCGCACTCGGCCTGCCTCATGCGCTCGTGGAGGGCACCGCTCCCGTGGCCCGTCCCCACTTCCGACTCCCCTGCATGCGTACCTGCTTTCCTGTCTCCTCGTGCAACCCTTCGACGCCTTCGCGAGTCTCCTGATTGCCGAACAGTGGATCAGTGGGTCATACATGGAACAACTTCGGGCAGGCGCCAACGGACCAGCACTCCATCGACCGGGATGTCCGCCGGATGTCCCGGTCCCATCACAGGATCTCAACGCATGGCCGAGCACAGGAGCATTCCCGGCCCCGCTCCCGACACGCGCCCACGTCCTTACCGCGAACGTCGCGGCAGCGCCCCTGACCGGCGGCCTCCCCGCCGCGTCGGCGGCTCGGCAGGCGCGGCCCACTCCGCCACGACCGCACGGCGGAGGTCGACGGGGAAGGCTGTGCGACGTTCTGGGCGAACGCCGGCTGCAGGGCTCGCCTCAGCGACCACCCATGGGGCGATCAGCACAGCAACGCCCGACTCGTCATCGGCAACAGCCCAGCGAAAGGCCCGTCCATGAAGCGAACGCTCACGTTGATCAGTGCACTGGCCATCACCGCGCTGTCGCCGACCACGGCGCACGCTGCGGTCAAGAAGGCCAAGACTCCCCTCAGTTGCGAGTCCCGGACGTTCACCTCGACACCGGGTCCTCGCTTCAACGACCCGGAGGACCCCGACGCCCGGATGAACGTCATGGACCCGATCATCGAATCGATCAACAGCGCCAGCTGCGGGCAGACCATACGCGTCGCCATGTACTCGATCGGCAGCACGCAGCCGGGTCCGGACTTCGCCAACGCCCTGATCGCCGCGCACCAGCGCGGCGTCATCGTCAAGGCGCTGATGGACGTGCACAGCGACAACGCGGTCTGGCAGTCGTTGGTCACCGAGCTGGGCAACGATCCGCAAGCCTCCAGCTTCGCCGCGCTGTGCCCGGGCGGCTGCCTGACCCACTATTCCGGCTCCTCCCTGCACGCGAAGTACTACATGTTCAGCGGCGGGAGCGACGCGAACAGGACCGTGACCGTCAGCAGCGCCAACCCCACGTCCGCCCAGGCCAATACCGCGTGGAACAGCAGCGCCACCGTCAAGGGCAACGTCGACCTGTACAACCTCTACGCCCGCTACTTCACCGCCATGGCCAAGGGGGCGCTCAACGGTCCGGGCCCGCTGATGCCCGACTACTACAGCTCCACCGACGGCCAAGCCGCCAGGACACTGTCCCCGCCCTCCTACCAGTGGCCCAAAGCACGCTCCAAGAGCGACACCTGGGTCGACTTCCTGAACAACGTCAAGGCGCCGGCCACGATCAACATAGCCATGTTCCAGTGGACCTCTCACGGGCAGCCGGGCGACCAGAACTATCTCGAACTGCCGAAGAAGCTGGTGAGCCTGGCACAGACCGGCGTCAAGATCCGCATACTCCTCACCGCCGGCCAAGTCGACAGCAGCGTGCAGAACTACCTGAAGGACCGGCCGAACATCTCCGTGCACGACACCAGCCGCGGAACCGACGCGAACGGCAACGCCCTGCACTACACGCACGACAAGTACATGATGGTCAGCGGCGGCTACGCGGGTGCGGTCAACTCCAGAATCGTGTTCGTCGGCTCCGCGAACTGGACGAGCAACGGCGTCTGGCACAACGACGAGTCGGACCTGAAGCTGGTCGGCCAGTCCAGCTATGACACGTTCATGACGGACTGGCAGAACCAGTACGACCGCTGCTGCGGGACCGCAACGCTGAAGCTGGGCGCCGAGGAGCGCGCCGAGAACACGGCACGCGAGATTCCGATCGACCCGAAGCAGGTCAAGGAGTAGGCATTCCCCGCCGCTCGGTGACCCCTGTGGGTACCGCACGGTGAGTTCTTCGAACCGCACCTGGTAATGCTTCGTTACGTCGGGGCCAAGACCGCCGTCATGCACTCCTCCAGGAACTCGGTCGCGGCCCGCTGATCCTTGAGAGAATCGGGGTCCACGCGGACGCGGCGGAGCTGTGCGAGCAGGGCGGCGGCAGCCCGTTCCTCAGCGGCGGACTTATGTCCGCGTCTACCGTCCCGGACCACGAGGACGGTCCCGAGGAGGCCGGCTACTGAGGTTTTCGCTTCGGGGTGACGGTGATCGCGCTGGTGGGTGTACCTCGGTGTGATGGGGTGTCCGGGTGGGGGCAACCTGACCGTGAAGCAGTGGGCTCAAGGACCTGTGCGGGTGGGGGGATAGGCTGCCCCGGGCCCAAGGAGGTGAGGGAGCAGGCTATGGCCCAACAAGATGGAACCCGCAGTGTGATTAAACTCAACTGGACGCTGCGAGCAGAGATCGACCTGCCGTGTCCGGGCGACGGCAGCGCCTACCGCGAACTGGCCGAACCCTGGTTCACGGCTGCGCTCACCGCACTCGCGGGGCCGCTGCAGGCCGAGTTCACGCCTGACGCGGACTTCTCCGGCCGTGCTGTCGCGCTCAGCCGCGGAGAAGCAGCGCCCGGGGAACTGTGGGCGACCCTGGTGGTGCTGGAACCGGCCAAGCGGCGGCAGAAACCGTACGAGGTCCCCTGGTCCCCGAAGAACTGGAGCGCCTTTCTCCGGGATCTGGAAAGCATGCCCGGTCAAGCGACGGTGGTCCTCAGGATCATCGGCCCCGACGGCCATCCCGACTGGCCGTGGCTCGACGTGTCCGTGGTCAGGGACCGCGACACCCCCGAAGTCGTCTCACTCGTCGCTTCCCGCACCACGGAAGAATTCGCCTCCCCGGGCGTCCGGAGCGAGGCGCAGGCCCGCTGGATCGATTTCTTCCGTACTCAGGTGCACCGGCACGAGGACATCCTGTACGGAAGCATCTCGGACGACGCCGAAGGTGTGACAGGAAGGACCGCACTCGAGGTCGACCTCGGGCTGCTGCTTGAGGACACTTTCCCTGACTTGGGCACCCTCCTGCGGGGATACGCGTGGTGGACGGTCTGTTCCCCGGGTGTTGTGGCGGAACTCGGCGGTGTCGAGGCCCTCCGAGCCAGCGGTGCCTTCCATGAGGTGGAGCCGCTGTCTGGCGGAGGGGCCTCGCTACGGGCGACTGAAAACGTGTGGGACTACGGTGAGGAACGGGTACGGGCGGTCTTCCGCACGTTGGCGCCCGCCCTGCCCGAAGGGGAACCGGTTAAGGGGTTTTCGTCGGACACTCGCAGGCTGGTCTACGAGGACGCAGCAGACTACCGAGGAGCGAGCCGCTGCTGAGGTTCTCGATTCTGGGTGACGTCATGGAGGGGCCGGGATGAGTCCGGTCTCGGTGCTGAAGCCATCGAGCAGGCCGGGCTGGTACTGCATGCGTTTCAAGCGGGTGCGGGCCAGCGCAGCGAGTTCGTCGATGCTGCACGGGGCGAGGTTGCCCAGGCTGTTCTTCAGATGTGCCCAGACGCCCTCGGCCGAGTTGAGGTCGGGTGCGTAGGCGGGGAAGCGGAAGACGGTCAGCCATTGTCGGGCGGCGATCAGCTCGCGCATCGCCGCATCGACGTGGTGGGTGTAGTTGTCCCACACCAGCACGACGGGCCTGCCAAGCTGCTGATGAGCCGCATCCAGCAGACGGGCGAAGTCCTTCTCGCGGAAACCCTTCTTCTCACCCTTGCGGCCGTGGTGCACCAGCATCCGGAAGATGAGCCGGGAGCGGTGGCCGGGCCTGTGGCAGACCAGTCCGGCCAGCGAGATCCGTCCCGATCCCGCGGCCCGGACGGTGACGCGGGGCGTGTGGCCGCGCCGGGACCAGGTCCGTGCCTTCGGCGGCCGCAGCAGCTGCCCCGACTCGTCCGCGAAGCACAACCACGCATCCTGGTCCCTCACCGTCTTTTCCACCCGCGGCCACGTCTCTGTGATCCAGCCGGTCACGGCGTCCTCGTCGCGTTCGGCGGCCCGGCGCTGTGGGACCTGCACGCTGAAGCCCATCTGGCGCAGGATGCGCCAGGTCTGCGCGGGGCTGAAGCGGACATTGAAACGCCGCGCGATCACCGTGGCGATGCGGTCCAGCGTCCACCGTTGGTCCTCCACCCAACCGTGCGCGGCCGGCCCCTTCTCCAGCTCGGCGGCCAGCCAGTCCCGCCAGTCGGGCTTCATCCGCGACTGCCGCCCCGATGCTCCCTTGGACCGCAGTGCCTCCACACCACCCTCCCGCCAGCGGGCATGCCAGGCTTAGGCGGACTTGCGAGAGACCCGTAACCGCCTGGCGACCTGCGGCGGCACGACCCGTTCCACGAATAACTCGGCAGCCTCGAACCGCACTTGCTCCCGCTGAGCCCGTTGCTTCACGGTCAGGCCACCCTCATCGGGGTACCGCATGGCACCGGGATACACCCTCTACCGAGATCACCGTCACCCTAGGTCGAAATCCTCAGTAGCGCGCCTACGAGACCACCGGTGATCGCTTCGAGCACGGCGTCGGCATTTCATCCGCGGACGCCGGGCGTACGGCTGTTGCAGCTTTCTGGCCGTGGCTATCGAGCCAATGGCTGGGAGTGGCCTGCTGTTTGGCGCCAGCAGGCGGACATGTCGGTCTGCTGGGCCGCGGCGCGCTTTGCGACGTCGGTCAACGGAACGAAGACGGCGGCGAACTGGTCGGCGACGCTGTCCAGGCTGGTGGCGGACGGCCCGCGGCCCGGCAATGCGGTGGGCGGCGGCCAGGGTGCGCGGCAGCTTCAGCACGTCGTCGGACGTCGCTGGCGGCCGGCGGCCCCGGGGTCAAGAGAAGCTGTTCGAGCTCCGACAAGACTGGCGCACGGTGGTCGAGTTGACGCGGCAAGATCCACGTTCTACACCGAAGACATCACCGCTCAATCGGACGTCGGCACCCCGTCCATAACCGCGATGTCCTGCTGGACCATGTCCGGGTGGGGTCACTCCGTTCGCCCGAACCTGGTACCCGCGGGCAGAACGCCTTCCCCTACGATCCAGTCCCGACCGCGTCCTCATCGATGAACCGCAGTTCAGGATGGGCCGGATCGGGCCTTGGCGTCCCCGGCGGCAGCACCGGCCGCAGTGCCTCGAACACCTGGCGCAGAGCCTCATCCGAGAACTCCGCGACGGTGGCGGTCGCCTGAAGGACCACCCCGCCCGCGGTCAGCGGAACGACCGAGTGGAATGCCCCGGATGCCCGCAGCTCCTCGGCCCCACCCAGCCGTTCGGTGAGTTCGGCCGGGCACACGGTGGTCCAGGAGTACCCACGCAGAAAGGTCCGCGCCTGAGCCACCGACCGCTTGGCCTTGCGGCCGAGCACGAGATCGAGCCCCGTGTGCTCGACGCGCGGCTCTTCGTCCGCACCCAGTCGCGCGAAAGCGGGCCCCACCCCATCCAGCGCGGCGACCAGGAACCCGACCGCACGCGCACAGAAGGCCGGATCGTCCGCCGCGGCCCCCGCCTCGTCGAACAGGAGCGACGCCTCCACGTTGGGCCGTCGCACGATGATGCTAGAGCTGCGCACATGGGCCACCGGCTTGCGGGAGCGCTCTCGGTGGAAGCGCACATGTGCCGTTTCGGGCGCCCTGAGAAGTTCCGCACCCATCGCGGGCCACTGCGCGGATACCGGCGAAAAGTCCAGGCGGGATGCGCATCCGTCGGCCTGGGTCCCGGCGTACGAAGCGCCGATCCCTTGCCGGTCCTCCGCCATGAGGTCACGTAGCGGACCGTCCAGGGCGGCTCCGAACCACGCGGCGAGCCCACTGCCGACCCCGCCTTCGGTGTGCGCGTCGAAGGTCGCGCTCGCCAGCATCCTCACCGTGCATCTGCCTCTCTGCCTCGTCGCGGTCCTTGCGCGCGGCCGCTCTTTGACCGTCAGCGTCGCTGCGGTGGCGGGGGCCGGCATCGGCGGCAACGCTGGGGGCTTCTTCTTACCGTCGACCTGGTCGGCGGTAAAGCCGGGGTACTGTCGAGGTTCTGGCGCGAGGGCTACCGCGCCGTGCGGGCCGAGCTCCGCGGCCGCTACCCCTGCCACCCGTGGCCGGAGGACCCGGCTGCGGCGGAGCCGACCCGGCGGCTCAATACGCCCTACAGGGGAGCGCCACCGGCAGTTCGGGGTCAGCCGCCACCCGAGCCGGCCGAGGCCGAACCGCCAGAAACCCAACCGGAGTTGGGCTGCGGCCGATCATGTGGCGGATGCCCCGCCGTCGCAGGTACTCGCAATGCCCTGCGCTCCCTCGGGGTCACCGTCCCTCCGGCCCCCGTTCGGCGCGTTGGGTGCGCCACTCCCGCGCGCTGCAGCCGAACTGCTCGCGGAACCAGCGGGAGAAGGCGCTCGGCGCGGAGAATCCGAGCAGGCCGGAGATCTCCGTCAGCGAACGCCTCGGGTTGGGCACGAGCTGTTCCGCCAGCTGGCTTCGCGTCGCGTTGAGGACGGAGGAGAATGTCTCGCCCGACGCCGCTAGGTGCCGGTGCACGGTCCGGCGGTCGACTCCCAAACTGCCGGCGACCTGCTCGATGGAACACCGGCCGGTCGGCAGCAGGACCTCGATCAGGTCCCGCACCCGGTCCAGCACGGTCGTGTCCCGCGAGGTCGCGATCGCGTCGAAGAACTGCCGTGCGTAGGCCCGCAGCATGGGATCCCCCAGGGGGTTGGGGGCGTGGAGGTCGCTGGCGTAGAAGACAATCCCGTCGAACTCGCCGTCGAATTCCACCACGGGACCGAAGACGCGCTGGTGACTCCCGGAATCCTTCGGCGCTCCGTGCGTGAGGCACACGGACAGTGCCTGCCATCGAGCGCCGAGGAAGGTGCGCAGCACTTGGTGGAAGGCGCCCACGGCCAGTTCCACGGACTGGCGGGTCGGCGTCGTCTCCCCCGGCTCCAGGTTCACCTTGAGTGTGGCCAGGCCGTTCACTTCGGACAGTCTGCTGTGCAGCAGCTCGTTGTACATGTGCTCGTGGCGGACGAGGAGTTCGAGCGCGCTGCGGACGTCCGGCTCCTCGCGAATGACCAGGCTGATGGGCCCCAGGCTGGAGAAGCGACGCCGCTCGGCGAGGAGCAGGCCGAAATCCTCCCGTCGAGCGGCCGCCGCCGACAGTTCGAGCAACTGGATCACGGCCACGCCGGAGATCCACCGGTCCTGGACCGCGAGGCCGGCGGGGTCCAGGCCGACCCGCTTCATCAGGGCTCGCGGGTCGATGCCGAGGGACTGGCTCAGCTCCACGTAGCCGCTCAGGGCGGCGTTGCGGACGAGGGGCTTCATCATGGGCGCACTCCCTGGGGTGTGTCCCTGATTGATAAGTCAGACGTCACGTCACGTCAAGCGCCACGACACGGGCTGCCCTACTGTGGCACCACTCGCGATGGAGTGAATCCCCCAGAATCCGGCGCCGAGACAGCGGGGACGCAAGGACATCCATACCGCTCCATCGGAATCCATCAGACGGTCGAAGGGGAGAAGTGTGTCCGCTGTGCACACAAACGCGATCGAGGTGCTGCGCCGGCCCTGCACAGGGCCGGCCGTCTGGAGCGGGGCGGACCTGGCAGATTCTGAGGAGTGGGTCCTGCGGCTGTCGCCCGAGCAGATCGAGGAGCTCGAGTCCGCTCTGCGCGTGGTCCGCGAGCGTGGTGTCCCGCTGCTGAAGGTGGGGGCCTCCGACTTCCCGCTGCCGACCCTGGCCAGCGTGCTGGAACGCGTCGTCGACGTGCTGGAGAACGGCCGGGGGTTCGTCCTGGTCAGACGCATCCCCGTCGAGCGGTACAGCAGGGCGGCGGCAAGCACCCTGTTCTGGGGGCTGGGGCAGCACATGGGCGTCCCGGTGTCGCAGAACGCGGCCGGTCACATGCTCGGTCACGTCCGTGACACCGGACGCACCCTGGCTGACCCGTCCACGCGCGGCTACCAGACGAGAGCGGCGCTGCCCTTCCACACCGACGGGTCCGACGTGCTCGGGCTCCTGTGTCTGACTCCGCCCCGCGCCGGCGCGCGCATTTCCCTGGTAAGTGCCGGCGCGGTCCACAACGCCGTCCTGGCGCGCCGCCCCGATCTCGTCAAGCGGCTGTACCGCACCCACTACCTCGACCGCCGGGGTGAACACGCCCCCGGCGAGCGCCCCTACCACGCAGTCCCCCTCGCCACCTGGCACGGGGGAAAGCTCAGCATGCGCTACCACCGCCGCTACCTCGAGTCAGCCCAGCGCATCTCCGGGGTCCCGCGCCTGGAGCGGGCCGATGTGGAGCTGTTCGACGTCGTCGACGAGGCGGCACACTCCCCCCGGCACCGCCTGGACCTCGACTTCGAGCCCGGCGACCTGCTGCTGGTCAACAACTACGCGGTCCTGCACTCCCGTACGGAGTACGAGGACTTCGCCGAGCCCGAACGCAAGCGCCACCTGCTGCGGCTCTGGCTGACCCTGCGCCAGGGACGCGACCTCCCTCCGCACTTCTGGGGTGACCTCCCGCACGCCGGGGACGGCTCCGGCCGCGGTGGGATCACCCCCCGCGACCTGGCCACGATCCCCGGCTCCGGCTACGCCGGCGGCTTCTGCCGCCCTGATCACCACCCCTCAGGCCCCGACAGGACGGACGACGAATGAACAACCTCGCGGCAGCACTGGCGGAATCGGCCAGAGCTCACGGCGACCGGATCGCCGTACGCCAGGACGACACAGTCCTCACCTACGCCCAGCTGGACGACGCCGCCGCACGCGTCGCCGCCCTCCTGCAGGAGCAGGGTGTCCGGCCTGGTGATCGCGTCGCGCTGGTCATGCCCAACGTCACTCTCTTCCCGGTCGCCTACTACGGCATCCTGCGGGCCGGCGGTGTCGTCGTCCCGATGAACCCGCTGCTCAAGTCCCGCGAAGTAGCCCACGCTCTGAGGGACTCCGGCTCCCGGATCGTGCTGACGGACCCCCTTTTCGCGACGGAGGTGGCGAAGGCCGCAGCCGATACCGGGGTGGAGTGCCTTGTCACCGATGCAGGGTTCGCCGCCCTGACCCGGGCTGCCGAGCCAATGGCCGAGGTCGTCGGGCGGGCGGACGGCGACACCGCCGTCATCCTCTACACCTCCGGGACGACGGGCACCCCGAAGGGCGCCGAGCTCACCCACCGCAACCTGTCGGCCAACGCGGTCACGACAGTGGAGACGCTGACCCGGATCGGGCCGGACGACGTCCTGTTCGGCGGACTGCCGCTGTTCCACGCCTTCGGGCAGACCTGCGCCCTCAACGCCGCCGTCGTCGCCGGCGCCACCCTGACCCTGCTGCCACGGTTCGAGCAGGCTGCGGCGCTGCGGATCCTGCACCGGGACCGGGTCACCGTCTTCCTCGGCGTCCCCACCATGTACACGGCCCTGCTCAACACCGGTGTGCCAGAGGACCACGACCTGTCCCGGCTGCGCCTCGCCGTGTCCGGCGGCGCCTCCCTGCCGGTGGAGGTGCTGCACAGCTTCGAACGGGAATTCGGCGTCACGGTGCTGGAGGGCTACGGGCTGTCGGAGACCTCGCCGGTCGCCGTGTTCAATCCCCCGGACCGTCCCCGCAAGGCCGGCTCGATCGGGGTGCCCATCCGCGGGGTCGAGGCCCGGCTCGTCGCGGACGACGCCACCGACGTTGGCCCCGGCGAGGTCGGAGAGATCGCGATCCGCGGCGAGAACGTGATGAAGGGCTACCGCAACCGCCCCGAAGCAACCGCCGAGGCCGTCCGCGACGGCTGGTTCCACACCGGCGACCTCGCCCGCATCGACGAGGACGGCTACTACTTCATCGTCGACCGCAAGAAGGACCTCGTCATCCGCGGCGGCTACAACGTCTACCCGCGCGAGATCGAGGAGGTCCTCTACGAGCACCCGGCCGTCGCCGAGGCCGCCGTGGTCGGTGTGCCGCACGACGTCCACGGCGAGGAGATAGCGGCCGTGGTGGCCCTCCGGGACGGCGCGGAGGCCACCACCGAGGAGATCCGGAACTTCGTCAGGGAACGGGTGGCCGCCTACAAGTATCCGCGGATCGTCGTCTTCACCGACGCGCTCCCCAAGGGCGCCACCGGCAAGATCCTCAAGCGCGAGATCGTCGTCGTGGAGCAGGAGGCCACGGGGCGCAGCGGCGGACGAGAGTCGCACTCGTGAGGAAGGAGAGGGACGCCCGGGGGGCCCCGGTCCACCCCGGACCGCGGTCCCCGGGCGGACGACCCCGCCGCGGCCGCGGCGGCCGCCGGCCGGCCGGTGCGCGGGTCCTGGATACCCGGGCTGGCCGTGGCCCTGGTCGTCGCGGTGGTGGCCATGGCGGTGGGCGAACGGCTCCCCGTTCTCGGCGGTCCGGTGACCGCCGTGGTCCTCGGCGTCCTGGCCGCCGCCGTCCGCAGCCCGGCCCCCCGCCTCACGCCCGGCCTGTGCCTGGCCGGCAAACCCGTCCTCCAGGCCGGGGTCGCCCTGCTCGGCGCGCAACTGTCGCTCTCCCAGGTGCTCCACGTGGGCGGCAGCTCCCTTCCGGTCATGCTCGGCTCCCTGGCCGCCTGTCTGCTCGCCGCCCGGGTCATCGGACGCCGGCTCGGTGTCGGCGGCGATCTGCGCACCCTCATCGGGGCGGGCACCGGCATCTGCGGCGCGTCGGCGATCGCCGCGGTCACCCCGGTCATCGGCGCCGCGAGCGCGCAGGTCGCCTACGCCATCTCGACGATCTTCCTCTTCAACATCGCCGCGGTCGTCGTCTTCCCTCTGGTCGGCCACCTCATCGGCATGGATCCCCAGGTCTTCGGCCTGTTCGCCGGGACCGCGGTCAACGACATGTCGTCCGTGGTGGCCGTCGCCAACGCCTACGGCCCCGGCGCGGTCGACGACGCTGTGGTCGTCAAGCTGACCCGCACCCTGATGATCATCCCGGTCTGTCTGGGCCTGGCGTTCCTGGCCGGACGCCGCACCGGCTCCGCCCCCTCCGCGCCGGTGCGGCCGGCCGGATTGGTGCCTTGGTTCCTCGTGGCCTTCCTGCTGGCGGCCGCGGCGAACAGCGCCGGTCTCATCCCCGCCGCGGCGCATCCGGGCCTCAAGGAGCTGTCCGTCTTCCTCATCACCGTCGCGCTGTCCGCCGTCGGCCTGTCCACCGATCTCACGGCCCTGCGCCGCACCGGCCCCCGCCCCTTGCTGCTGGGCGCCTGCCTGTGGGTGGTCGTCTCTTCCTCCAGCCTGGCCCTCCAGTACGCCTTCGGCGGCGGCCTGTCGTAGCAGCCCCGCCTAGACGGCTCCGGCCGCCGGCACCCCGGCCCGCGCCCCCACCGAGAGGGCCAGGTCTCCGGAGTGCCGGCGGTGCGCTCGTGACGGAGCCCGCGAGACACCGTCCTCCCCGGCCCGCCGCCTGCGCGTCATCCCCTGCGGCAACTTGGACGACCGGCGTGCGCCGCCCTTGCCGGTGCCATCTGAAGACGACCCCCGTGTCGTCCCCGGCGCACCACACTGGGAGGGATCATGCCCTTCGGTTATGAGACGTCATGGCTCACGGTGCGGGACGCCGGGCCGGAGGAGGCGGCCGACGCCCTCGGCCTCCGGCACCGGCGAATCATGGACTGGACGAGCGGCACCGAGCTGGCCCACCTTCACGGGGTTTCGTCGCCAGACCCGTCCCGGGCTGGACCCTCGCCCACGGCCGGATCCATCTGACGCAGAAGACCCACGCCACTCGCCCGGCCTTCCCCGCCTGCCTGCGGACGCCGGCCGTACGCGTCGGGGACCTCCAGTACTTCGGCCCGGACCGCATCGTCGACCACCACGCCTGGACCAGGGTCGACTCCGGTGAGCTGACCCGCGCCTACGGCTTCATCGGCATGACCGGCGCGGTTCCCCTGCGCCTCGGGGAGCCGGCCGCCGTCGAGAGGGAACTCGGAGTCGGCTGGTGGGCCGTGAGGAGGTCGGCGGGACTGGGGAGATTCCCAAGGGGACGCCTGGCACGCCGCCATGCCCACGGAAGTGCATGCGATGCGCCTTGCCGCGGACTGGAGCGTCGGTCCCCCAGCCATCGCGGATACGACTCTGTCGGCAGTTCGGGGATCCACGGGTTCCCGCCGGGTGTCGAGCCCGAGCGCACCTCCTGACCACCACCCGGCGACGGAGAAGACGCCTCGGCCCACGGGTACGGGCCGAGGCGTCTATTCCGTCCGCGCGAGGGCGCGGCTCACCCGCCCGTGGCGGAACGGCCCGCGAACTCAGCGAACCACGCCAGCATTTCAGGGTGGGTTACGGCGCCCGCACTGCTCACCTCGTCGACGCGGGCCCCCTGGAGGATGCGCTTGACGGGCACCTCCAACTTCTTCCCGGTGAGGGTGCGGGGCACGGCGGCGATCGGCAGGATGACGTCGGGCACGTGGCGTGGGGACAGCCGGCGCCGGACGGCGGCCGCGATGCGTTCGCGCACCGCTTCGTCCAGGTCGGTTCCCTGGGCCGGGACCACGAACAGGGGCATGAAGTAGCCGCCGTCCGGGCGTTCCACACCGACGACGAGGCTGTCCGCGACTTCGGGGAGCTGTTCGACGACCGCGTAGAGGTCGGCGGAGCCCATGCGCACGCCCATGCGGTTGAGCGTGGAGTCGGACCGGCCGGAGACGACGACCGACAGGTCGTGATGGACGGTGACCCAGTCGCCGTGCCGCCAGACACCCGGATACGTGTCGAAGTAGCTGTCCCGGTAGCGCGCCCCGTCGGGGTCGCCGACGAAGCGGAGCGGCATGGACGGCAGGGGCGCGGTCAGCACCATCTCGCCCTGCTCACCGGTCAGCGGCCGCCCCTCGGCATCCCAGGCGGCCAGCGCGACGCCGAGCGCGGGGCACGGGATACGGCCCACCCGCACGGGCAGCAGCGGGGAGCCGCCCGCCAGCACGGAACACACGTCGGTCCCGCCACAGACCGACTGGAGCCAGACACCCGGCGCGAGCCGTTCGTGGACCCAGCGCCAGGTGCCCGGCGGCAGCGACGAGCCGGTCTGGAGGATCGAGCGCAGTGCCCCCAGACCCAGTTCGGCCGCCGGGGACCCGCCCGCCTTCTCCCCGGCGGCGAGGTAGGCGGCCCCCACCCCGACCATCGTGGCTCCGGTCCGCTCGGCGACCCGCCAGGCGCCATGGACATCGGGAAACGTGGGGCTGCCGTCGTAAAGGACGACGGTGCTGCCGTGCAGCAGTCCGCCGACCAGGAAGTTCCAGACCATCCAGCTGGTGGACGTGACGAACAGGTAGCGGTCCTCGGCGCGCAGGTCGGCGCCCAGACCGAGGGCCTTCAGCAGTTCCACGACGATGCCGCCGTGGCCCTGGACGATCCCCTTGGGCACCCCGGTGGTCCCCGACGACCACAGGATCCACAGGGGGTGGTCGAAGGGCACGTCGGCGAACTCCAGCGGCCCCTGCGCGGTCGGCAGCGCGGACCAGGAGTGCTGCCGTACGTCGGCCCGCGGCGCCCACGGCTTGTCCGGAGCGGGGAAGAGGTGGCCGACCGCGAGGACGTGCCGTACGGAGGGCAGCCCCTCCACGAGCTCGGCGACCACCGGGCGTTTGTCGTACCGCTTGCCGCCGTGGCGGTAGCCGTCCGCCGCCACCAGGACGGCCGGGCGTGCCTGCCGCAGCCGGGCGAGGACGCTGGGCGTGCCGAAGTCCGGGGAGCACACCGTCCACACCGCGCCGAGGGAGGCCGTGGCCAGCAGCGCGACGACGGTCTGCGGCAGGTTGGGAAGCAAGCCAGCGACGCAGTCGCCGGGCCCCACGCCCATCCGGCGCAGCGCCGCGGCGACGTCCGCGACCTGCCGGCGCAGCTCCTCCCAGGAGGTCTCCACGGGTATCCCGTCCTCGTCCACGAAGACCAGGGCCGGGCGGTCGCGGGCGGCGTGCGCGAAGCACCGTTCGGCGAAGTTCAGCCGGGCGCCGGTGAACCACCTGGCGCCCGGCATGGAGGTGTCCGCCAGCACCTCGTCATAGCCGGACACGGCGTCCAGGCCGTAGAACTCCCATACGGCGGACCAGAAGCCGGGCAGGTCGGTGGAACTCCACCGCCAGAGCTCGGCGTAGTCGCGGAAGTGCAACTCCCGGTGGGTGCCGAGCCACCGCAGGAAGGACGCGACGTTGGAGTCCCGCGTCTCACGGCGACCGGGCGACCAGAGGAGATCGGTGTCGGTGTCGGTGTTCATCGGTGCCTTTCGGGAGCCGCCGGCCGGGGCGGTGTCTCAGCCGTGATCGGGGTCGAGTTCGCGGAGCAGTTCCTCCGCCTCCGGCCACGGGCCGTAGCCGGAGGCGGGGTTGAGGTGCCCCACGGCTCCCAGCTCCACGAACCCGCTCTTCCAGGCCAGGGCCAGCGCACGGACGCGGTCCAGGCCGCCCAGCGGGTCGTCGGAACTGGCCGCGACAATGCTGGGGAAGGGCAGCGCCGACCGAGGGACCGGCGTCCAGCCGTTCCCGGCCAGCACTTCTGGGGCGGGGTAGCCCTCCGGGAGCGGAGCGTCGAAGTCCGGCGGGGTGACCAGCAGCGCGCCCCGGACGTCGGCCCGGTACTCATGGGCCCAGTGCACGGTGGTGATCACGCCGGCGCTGTGGGCGACCAGGACGACGGGTCCTGCGAGCCTCGAGACCACCTCGTCCAGCGCGGCCACGCGGGCCTTGCGGCTGAGTCCGTCATGTGTCAGCGGCGGCACCGTGCGGACGGTGCGGCCCGCCTCGGCCAGCCGGCCGGCGAGCAGGGTCTGCCAGTGCCCGTCCACGTGGTCGCGCAGGCCCGGGACGATCACGATCGCCGGGGTTGTGGTGCGGGTCATGAGGACACCTCCGTTCGCGTCCTCTCCGGGCCGGCCGGCCCGGACAGTTCGGTGATGCGGAGCAGATCCCGCTCGTAGTGGTGCCGGCCGACCACGAAGGCCACGGTGGCGCCGAGCGCGACGAGCGGGACGAGCCGGAGGGCGTCGAGCAGGCTCGTACGGTCGGCGAGCATGCCCGTGACCGCGGGGCCGGGAGCCAGGCCGAGCAGGCTGTTCGCCAGGGTGAGGGTGGCGAACGCCGTGGCGGCGATAGTCGCCGGGGTCAGGTTCGCCACCATGGCGGCGGCCGGGCCGGCCGTGCCGGCCGACAGCATCGCTCCCGCCGCCAGCGTCATGATCTGGAGCGAGCCGGTGGGGAGGTGGAAGGCGCTCAGCAGCAGGACCAGCGAGCCGAGGCTGCAGACGATCGCGACAGACCACTTCCTGACCGGCCGCGCTTTGCTGATCCGGTCCGAGACGATCCCGCCGCCGATCATCCCCACGCCGATGATCAGGGCGAAGACCCCGGCGGCGGCGCCGGCCTGCGCCGTGGGCAGGTGGTAGTAGCGATCGAAGTAGCTGGGCAGCCAGGCGATGAGGGAGCCCGCGATGAACAGCTGGAGTCCGCTGCCGATGTACGCGCCGATGACGGAGGCTGAGGAGAACAGCCGCGGCAGGAGGGCTCGCAGATGCTCGCGCGGGGCGGTGGCCACGTCCTCGGCGGTGTCCGCCTCTGGCCGGGTGCCGGTGGCCGCACCGCCGTCCGCCGCGTTCCTCGTGTCCGCGTCCGTCTCCGCCCGCGGCCGCAGCCGCTTCTCGGTGACCACGAGGCCGTAGCACGCGGCGAGCACCAGCCCGAAGCCGCCCATCACGCCGAACGCCCAGCGCCAGCCGAACGTCTCGGCCACCGCGCCGCCGATCGCGACGCCGAGGACGGAGCCGAAGGCGCCGCCAGCGATGAAGGCGCCGGAGAGCGTGGCCCTGAGCACGGGCGGGAAGACGCTCAGGACCACCGCGATCCCGACGCTGCCGTAGGCCGCCTCACCGATGCCGACGAAGATCCGGCCGGTCATCATCTCGCCATAGCCCGCGGACACCGCGCACCCCAGCGTCGCCAGGCTCCACACGGTGGCGGCGATCAGCAGGCTCCGCACCCTGCCCCAGCGGTCCGCCAGCAGGGACAACGGGAAGGCCAGCACGCCGACCGCCAGCGCAACGACCCCGCTGAGCGATCCCAGCTCGGCGTCGGACAGCAGCCATTGGGCCTTCAGCATGGGAAAGACGGCGTTGAGGACCTGCCGTGACATGTAGTCGGACAGCAGCAGGCCGAAACTCAGTGCGAAAACGACCCAGGCATAACGCCGGGACACTGGCCAGACGGACGGGAACGCCCTCTCCGGCGGGGACTGCTCAGTGGTGGGGAACGCCATTGTCATCACCTCGCGAGCTTCTGAAGAAGGGGTCAGAACGGTCTGTCGCCCGTGATCCCGGCGCGCTCCATCTTGCGGACGGCGGGCCAGTAGTCCTGGACGGCGTAGTGCTGGGTGGAGCGGTTGTCCCAGATGGCCACGCTGTTCGGCTGCCAGCGCCAGCGCACCTGGTACTCGGGGACCGCGGCTTGGCTGAGCAGGTAGTTGAGCAGCAGGTGCGCGCCGGGGGCGTAGTCCTGCCCGAAGCGGACGTTCCTGGGGGTGTGGAAGTTGACGAAGTGCGTGGTGAAGCTGTTGACGAAGAGGATCTGCTCCCCGGTCTCGGGGTGGGTGCGCACCACCGGGTGCTCCGCGTCCGGGAAGCGGGCCTTCAGCTCGTGGCGCTTCTCCTGCGGCATGACGGCGCCGAAGGACGCCTCGATGCTGTGCCGGGCTCGCAGGCCCTGGATCTGGGTCTTGACGTGGTCCGGCAGCCGGCGGTACGCCTCGACCATGTTGACCCAGATGGTGTCCCCGCCGACCGGGGGCGACTCGACGCAGCGCAGCACGGCCCCCATGGCGGGCGCCTCACGCCAGGTCCCGTCGGTGTGGAGGGCGTTCTCGTAGTGCTCGGCGGGCGAGCCGAGGTCCTTGTAGATGCGGACCAGGCCGGGGTGGTCGGGGTCGCTGCCGGCCACCGGGTGGTCCTCGAGCGCGCCGAACCGCTCGGCGAACGCGACGTGTTCGGCGCGGGTGATGTCCTGGTCGCGCAGGAACAGGACCTTGTACTGGAGGAGCAGGGCCTTGATCTGGGCGAACAGGTCCTCGTCGCGCGCGGCGTCGCCGAGGTGCACGCCGCAGAGTTCGGCACCGATGGTGCAGGTCAGCGGCTCGACCTTGATCGAGCCGAGGGAGTGGGCGCGCACCGTCGCGGGTGCGCTCTCCACCGGGGCGAGGGTCTTTTCCACGGGGCTTCCTCCTGTTGAGGGACGTGATGGGCAGTCAGGTAACTTGCCGGAAAGGCCTGTTCAGAGGACGAAGACGGACGACCCTGTGGTCCGCCCCGCCTCCAGGTCACGGTGGGCGCGGGCGGCGTCTTCCAGCGCGAAGCGCTGATTGACCTCGACGGTGATCCGTCCGGAGGCGACGTGGCCGAAGAGTTCGCCTGCCAGCTCGGCCCGTTCGGCGGGGTCCGCGATGTAGTCGGCGAGCGCGGGCCGGGTCACGAACAGCGATCCCTTGAGCGCCAGTTGCATGGCGTCGATGGGCGGCACGGGCCCGGAGGCCGTGCCGAAGCACACCAGCAGGCCGCGCCGCCGCAGCGAGGCGAGGGAACCGGCGAACGTCGTGGCGCCGACGCTGTCGAAGACGACCGGCACCCCGGCCCCGTCGGTCAGTTCGCGCACCCGCGCGGCGACGTCCTCACGCCGGTAGTGGACGATGTGGTCGCAGCCGTGGGCGCGGGCCAGCTCGCCCTTGGCTTCAGTGGAGACCGTGCCGATCACGGTCAGCCCCAGCAGCTTCGCCCACTGGCACAGGATGAGACCGACACCGCCCGCTGCCGCGGTGAGCAGGATCGTGTCGCCGGCCTTCAGGGGGTGGATCCTGCGCAGCAGGTAGGCGGAGGTGAGGCCGCGCATGGTCATCGCGGCGGCCGTCTCGAAGCCGATCGCGTCCGGCAGCCTGATCAGGGCATCGGCAGGCATCACCCGCTCGGTGCTGTACGCGCCCAGCGGGCTGCCGGTGTACGTCACCCGGTCGGCCTCGGCGACGTGCGTCACCCCCTCGCCCACGGCCTCCACCACACCGGCGGCCTCGACGCCCAGTCCGGCGGGCAGTGGCGCCGGGTACAGGCCGGTGCGGAAGTAGGTGTCGGCGAAGTTGAGTCCGACCGCCGCGTGCCGGATCCGCACCTCGCCCGGACCGGGGTCGCCGACGTCGACCTCTTCCCAGTTCAGGACGTCGGGACCGCCGGTTTCCTGGAAGCGAATGGCGTGTGCCACGGGAGTGCTCCGTTGTTCGTTGCGGACGCCTGCCGGGTGTGCGGGGGCACGGCGGCAGCGGGGAGTGGGGTGGGAGGAGGGGGCCGCCGAAGTCAGTGGATTGCTCCGGCGGCCCCTCATGCCGCGCGCGCCGAGCGGAGCGCCGCGCGGTGGTCCAGTGCGGGTGGGGCGTGCCCGGAGGCGAACGGACGAGATCAGACGTCGCGGAGCATGAAACCGCGCTGCCCGGGACGGCGGTTCGGCACCATGCCGAGCCGGGTCAGGGTCTCATCGGCGTCCGCGTAGTACTCCCCGAGCCGGTAGATCTTCTTGGCCTCGGCGCCGGTGGCGATGTCACGGCCCAGCGCCTCGGAGATCTGGACCATCTGCTCGACCTGCTCGACGGTGGTCATGCGCTCGCCCTTGCGCCGCCACAGGTTGTCCTCGTTGCCCACGCGCACATGGACGCCGAGCGCGATGCCGATCGCGTTCATCGGCGCCACGGCCCGCATGGAGCTCTCGATGGTGAGGACGGCGCCGTCCGGTGTACGGCGGACGAACTCGATCAGGTCTCCGGGGTGGCGGCCGGCGAAGCCGCCCCCGATGGCCACGTAGTTGAGGATCAGCGGGCCGGTGTAGACGCCGGACCGGATCAGCCGCTCCACGGTCTCCAACTGGGCCAGCGTGGCGAGCTGGAAGTGCGGCTGGATGCGGCTGGCGTGCAGGCGCTCCAGGTGCTCCAGGTAGAAGTCCGGGCCGGCCTCGACGACCATGTCGCGATAGGCCTTGTAGTACTCCGGCTTGGCGATCGAGGTGCCCTCGAGGTCGTCGTCGGTCATGATCTCGACGATGTTCATCTGGCTGGTGTTGATCGCGATCGTCACCTGGTCCGGCGCCGGTGTGAGGTCGGCCAGCAGGTGACGGGTGTCGTAGCTGAGCCACTTGGCCTCGCTGCCCTCGTCCTCGGGGGCGAACGAGATCGAACCGCCGATCTGGAGGACCATGTCCGGCACGGCCTCGCGCAGCCGTCCCAGCAGCTCGTTGAACATGGACATCCGCTTGGAGCCCTTGCCGTCGAGCTCGCGCACGTGGATGTGCAGTACGGTCGCGCCGGCGTTGTAGCAGTCGACGGCCGCCTGTACGTGCTCGTCCATCGTGAGAGGAAGGTCGTCGGCGTCACCGGGCAGCCACTCCGGCCCATAGGGAGCGGCCTGGATTACCAGCTTTTCCTGGTTCTCGGGGAAGAGTGAGTCGTCGTGGAAGTGCACGGTCCGTCTCCTGTCGGATCGGTGGTCACCCCGTCGCGGGCGACCCGCGCGGGGTGCGCGCGGGCAGTGAACCGGGGCGAGGGGTTGATGCGGTGATGCGGGGCCGAGAACGCGGGCCTGGACCGGCCTGTCCGAAGGGGACGTGCACAGGGAGTGGTGTGCCCCTTCCGGTGCCTGGCCGCGTCTCTGCGGTGGTGTCACGGTAGAGCTGGACGGGTCTGGACTGCTTGACTGAAGGAGACACAGGACTTGCCATTTGGGGACACCGGACAGGGGTCACCGGACATCGGACATCTTCCGGCTCGCTTCCCCCGAGGCAGGAGCCGAGGAACCCGCCAGGGCCGACTGACCGCCATGCGGAGGGATTTCCAGGTCAGCACCGGAGCGTTCCCGATGAAAGGCCCTGGTCATGCCGCAGATATCGAAGGTCGAGCCGTACGCGGCGATCCGGCGGGACCATCGCGGTGGCGCGACGCGCTGGAGCTGGGGCGTACGTACAACGTCGCCTGGCGGAGGTGTGCACCGCCCTGGACGCCGCTCGGCCGGAGTCGCACAAGAGCCGAGGCCTCGGGATGCCACCGCAACTGACGTGATCACGGTTGGGCGGCCCCGGGATGGTGCCCGCTGCGCCTACAGCCCCTACCTCGCCATGCCTGAAATCTGACCAACCGCTCCTCGCGACAACGGTTCCGGAGCCAATCCCCGCAGGACTTCTGGAGCCGACCACTAGCACTGGTCCGGTTCCCGTTCCCGTTCCCGTTCCCGTTCCCGAGGGAGGATTGCTGCCGCGGCCGGGACATACCCCTGCCCCGTCAGACGTACTTCGGGGGCAGCTCAAGCAGCCACAGGAAGCGATCTTGCCCGGGCGCGAGGACAATAAGCGCGAAGAGATCCTGTCGCTTGTGGCGGGATGCGTGCTTCTGCGGTCCGAAGGACGTGGGACATGGAATCAGTGCGGCCATGACGATCGACGGGCACGCTCCTCACGTCGTACGCCTTCCCGACGAAGACGAGGGCTCGCATCGGCGCCCCGAGCCCGTGGCGCGCGCCGGCCCGGCAGCCCCGCCGAACCTCCCCTCCCACGGCTCACCGAACGAAACAGCGTCCATCCGGAACATAGTGGCGCGGCTGAGTGCCGCCTATCCCTCGGTCGACGCGGGCATCGTCGAGGTGACGGTCATGGGCGCGTACGACGCATTCCGCCAGGCCAGAGTCAGGGCCTACGTCCCGATCCTGGTCGAACGCCAGTCCCGCAGGGAACTCCGCGCCGCCTCTGGTCCTGCCGTCGACGGCAGGGCGGCCCCCGGAACGCTCCGCGCACCCCCCGGACCGGCGAAGGACTGATCGTGATGACGGACGAGAAAGCCGAACGCATCGCGACATTCATCGCGCCGCTCCGGGTGAAACCTGGGTCGAAGGTGCGTCTGGACCGCGCCTTCGATCCCCGCGACAAAGCCGAGGTTGGGACGCGGGACGGGAAAGAGCTGCTGCGGACCGGGGTGTCGCTGCCGGCCGAGTACCAGGAGCGACTGGCCTCCCAGGATGCGTACGGCCTCCTGCTCTGCCTGCAGGCACTTGACGCCGGCTGCAAGGACAGGACGATCCGCCACGTGACGAGCGGCGTCAATCCTCAGGACGTACGGGTCAGCAGCTTCAAAGTGCCCTCCGCCGAGGAACTCGACCAGGACTACCTGTGGCGCTACGCACGGCGGCTGCCCTCGCGCGACGAGATCGCCCTCTTCAACCGCTCGCACTACGAGGAGGTTCCCGTCGTGCGGGTCCACCCCGACAGCTTCCTCCGGCAGAGAACTGCCGGACGACTCGCGAGGACCGGGCATATGGGAGCGGCGCTACCGGGAGACCAAGCGCTGGGAGCGCTACCTCACGGACATCGGGTTCAAGGTGGTGAGTATCTTCCTGAACCTGCCCAAGGAGGAGCAACGCACCCGCTTCCTGAAACGGATCGACCTGCCGGACAAGAACTGGAAGTTCTCGGCGGCCGACGTCCCGGAGCGGCGCCACTGGGAGGAGTACCAGCACGCGTTCTCGCAGATGCCGGCGGCCACGAGCACGCGGTGGGCGCCGCGGTTCGTCGTGCCGGCGGACCGGAAGTGGTTCGCGCGGATCTGTTCACCGCCCTCGCCCTCTGCCTCGTCGTGGCCGCGTTCGAATGCCGCAGCGAGACGGACTCGGTGCTGACGACGTCCACCTTCGACAGCAGGCAGATGAACTGGGTGGCTCTGACCCAGTTCGTGCTCGCGGTGCTGGTGACCCAGTTGGACGGCTTCCGCCGCATTCTCGGGACGACCGAGATCACCGCGCGGCAGTTCGGCTGGGCGCTGCCAGCGGCTCTCGCGCTCCTGCTCCTGTGGGAACTGGGCAAGCTCCTGGCCCGCAGGCCGAGAGGCGTCTGATGCGTCTAGGCCGGTTGCGTGCCGTGCCCGGGATCCGGGCGGTGTCGACCTACCGGCGCGAGTGGCTCCTCAAGGACCTGGTCGCGGGAGTGGTCCTGACCACGCTGCTGGTACCCCAGGGCATGGCGTACGCCGAGTTGGCGGGCCTGCCGGCCATCACCGGCCTGTACACGTCGATCCTCTGCCTGCTCGGCTACGCGGTGTGCGGGCCGTCTCGGGTCCTGGTGCTGGGCCCTGACTCCTCGCTGGGGCCGATGATCGCCGCCACCGTGCTGCCCCTGGTGGCGGCGGACGGGGATCCCGACCGGGCGGTCGCGCTGGCGTCGATGCTCGCCCTCATGGTCGCGGCCATCATGATCCTGGCGTCGGTGGCGAAGCTGGGTTTCATCGCCGACCTGATCTCCAAGCCGACGATGATCGGCTATATGAACGGCCTGGCCCTGACCATTCTGATCGGTCAGCTGCCCAAGCTGCTCGGCTTCAAAGTCGAGGCGGACAACCTGATCGGCGAATGCGCCGGCCTCGTGCGGAAACTCGCCGACGGGGCGGCGGTGCCGGCCGCCGCAGCCGTGGGCGGCTGCGGGATCGCCCTGATCCTGGTCCTGCAGCGCCTACTGCCGAAGATCCCGGCAGTGCTCGCGATGGTGGTCCTGGCGATCGCCGCAACGACCGTCTTCGACCTCGGGGCGCACGGCGTCGACCTGGTCGGTGAGCTGCCCGAGGGCTTCCCGCCGTTCACGGTCCCCGACGTCCGACTCGCCGACCTCGCGCCGCTGTTCGGCGGTGCGCTGGGGATCGCCCTGGTGTCCCTGGCCGACACGATCTCCAATGCGTCGGCCTTCGCGGCCCGCTCGGGGCAGGAAGTCCGCGGCAACCAGGAAATGGCCGGCGTCGGGGCGGCAAACCTGGCGGCCGGTCTTTTCCAGGGCTTCCCGGTCAGTGCGAGCGGATCCCGTACGGCGGTGGCGGAGCGCGCGGGGGCCAAGAGCCAGCTCACCGGGGTCGTCGGCGCGGCGCTCATCGTCCTCATGCTCGTGCTGGTTCCGGGCCTGTTCCGCAACCTCCCCCAGCCGGCCCTCGCCGCGGTGGTCATCACCGCGTCGCTGTCCCTGGCCGACATTCCGGGGGCGGTACGGCTGTGGCGGCAGCGCCGGGTGGAGTTCCTGCTATGCCTCGCGGCCTTCACCGGCGTGGCCCTGCTCGGCGTGCTGCCCGGCATCGCCGTCGCCGTGGCCCTGTCCGTCCTCAACGTCTTCCGACGCGCCTGGTGGCCGTACAACACGGTGCTGGGGCGGGTGGAGGGCCTGGAGGGCTACCACGACGTGCGCTCCTATCCGCAGGCCGCGCAGTTGCCGGGCCTGGTGATCCACCGGTTCGACGCCCCGCTCATCTTCGCCAACGCCAAAGCCTTCCGCGACGAGATCCGGCGCCTTGCCGACACGGACCCGCGGCCGACGTGGATCGTGATCGCGGCGGAGCCCATAACGGACGTGGACACCACGGCCGCCGACGTCCTGCAAGAACTCGACGAGAGCCTCAACGCCCAAGGCGTGCACCTGGTCTTCGCCGAGCTCAAGGACCCCGTACGGCGCAAGATCGAACGGTACGAGCTCACCCGTACCATCGACCCCCGGCACTTCTTCCCCACCGTGGAGGCCGCTGTCGACGCCTTCCGCCTGCGCACCGGGGCGGAGTGAGCACCCCGCAGGTTCCCGCCCGACATCGCTCCTCTTCCGCCCGCCGACGAGCGGTGAGCTGAGTCGACCTCTGACACGAGCCCTCGGGCCGTCGCCGTCCGGAGTCTCGTGCCTTCAGGGTGAGGGCGTGAGTCGGTGCCACATGAAAATGCAGCTCTTCAGGCCGGCAAGTGACGGCATGGGCAGCACGGACCGGATCTTCTCGGTCCCACCAGGACGACGGACATCCGGCGTTCGCGGTCCTGGAACAGGCTCCGCAGCGCGTAGACGTACTGCAGGGCCTCGGTCCGCAGCAGATGGGCATCGCGTACGACCACCACGGGCCAGGCAGGAGCGGCAGACGACTTCGTTCTCGCCGTCCTGCTGTGCGTCGGCCAGCCGTCGCGGCCGCGGACACCGAGGCTCGGCGCGTCACTGCCCACGGTGCTCGTCAGGGGGCAGCAGCCGCGATGAGCCGTCCCCGTAATCCCACGCAGCCCCCGACGTTCCAGAAGTAACAGGCTGAGGACGTGTGTTGACGGCAGGCCTGCCGCGCTGAGGAACGTCGACCGGACCGTGGGCAGGACAGCGTCCGCTCATCTGGTGCGACTACGAAGCACTGCTGCTCATCCCTGCCTACGTTGATCTCCACGAACCCGTTCGTATCCGGCCCTGGACACGGGAGCCGCCTTCAGTGAGCGTGCTTTCCCCGCGACTGATTGGGCTGTCGGCCTTCTCACGCTGACGGCGCCATAACCGGCTGATCACCTCGTGTGACCATGAAGGCGGCAGCACCTCGGCTGCCCGGAAACAGAGCGGCACGGCCGCTCGCTCGGGAAACCGCTGGAGGGGCGGTGACCCTGTCGGTCCCGGCAGTTGACGGGTTACGGCAAGGCTGGTGGTGTGGGGAGGCGGGGTGGTGACGGCCTCCGTACGGTGTGCGCGTGGCGCCGGCCGGGTGCGGTGAGGTGGCTGAGAAGGCGCAGGACGGTCGGGGATGCCGGCGTCGAAGCGGTCATAGCCCGCAGACGGGCGGCTCAGAACCTGCCCGGGCGGCAGGTGGGCGGCTGTGCCGGTGACGGTGGCGGCCTCCTTGGCTGGGCTACTGGGTGGCGTTCGGGGTCTCGCTCTGAGAGGCATGTGTCTTTGCCGGCCGCGTTTCCCGGGGCAGGAGAGCTGCCGCAGCCAGACCACCGACGCCGATGACGGCCAGGGTGATCAACGCGGCGGCGTAGGCGCCCTTGGTGAGGCCGGCGACGAGGATGGTGCCGGCGATGGCCGTACCGAAGGACGATCCGAGGTTCGACACGCTCCGGGACAGGCCCGAGATTTCCCCCTGCTGTTCCTCGGGGAAGCTCGACTGCACCACATTGACGGACGGGGTCAGCATGACGCCCAGGCCGAGGCCGATGAGCAGGAGGCCGGGGACGAAGGCCCACGCCGTGGCGAAGCTCTCGACAAGAGTGATCAGCACGGCCACCCCGGCGACGGAGAGGGCGAAGCCGGTCATGATGAGCGTGCGCTGGGGGTGTCGGCGGGCTAGGCGCTCGGCGGAGAGGGACGTGGCCAGCAGGCCCAGGGTGGCGGCTGTGAAGACGACTCCGGTCTGGACGGCGTCGTAGCCGCGTACGACCTGCAGGTAGGCCGCCACCGTGAACGACGTGCCCATGAGGAGCAGCCATTGGGCGTTCTGGGTGACGAGTCCGAGGTTGGACGTGCGGTTGTCGAACAGGCGCAGAGACAGTAGCGGTTCTTGGCCGGATGCCTCCTTGGCCCGGACGGAGCGGAAGAATGACCAGAGGACGAGTGCGCCGAGGACCAGCAGCGTGATCATGAGCCAGATGTTGTCGTCCGCGGCCAGGATGCCCGTGACGATGAGGACCAGTCCGACGGCGGACAGGACCGCTCCTGTGGTGTCGAAAGAGCGGGTCGGGTCCGGGGGCAGCGGGTCTTCGATGCGACGGCTGAGTACGACGATGACCGCGATCACCATCGCTTGGAAGACGAAGGCGGCGCGCCAGCTGATGGCGGTGGTGATGAGCCCGCCGATCAGGGGCCCCGCGGCGGCCCCGATACCGCCCAGTGCCATGACGACCCCGAACGCGCGGGCGCGGGAGGTGACGTCCGGGTAGAGGAGGGTCGTGAGGATGTAGACGGGTGGGATCAGCAGGGCGGTGCCGATGCCTTCGAGGATCGAGTTGCCGAGGATCAGAACGCCGAGTCCTGGGGCGGCCGCACTGAGCAGGGCACCGATCGCGTAGACGACGAGGCCGGCCAGGAAGCAGCGTTTGCGGCCGTAGCGGTCGGTGAGTTTGCCGCCGGGGATCATCAGCGCCGCCATCACGAGCAGGAACACCGTGATCGCCACCTGGACGCCCTGGACGGTGGTGTCCAGGTCCTCACTGATGTCGTTGATCATCACGTTCATGTTGGAGCCGGCGAAGCTGCAGATGAACTGGGCGAGAGCGAGAGCGGCCAGGACGCGTCCGTGCCCCGTCGGCCGAGCGGACCTCGCGTTCTCAGCCACGGGCGCCGCCTGTGTCCGTCTCCTCCTCGGGCACCGTCAGGCCGTGCGTGGCCGGTTGCCCGAGGTCGCCGTGGCGTGCGCCGGCCTGTGCCTTCTCCAGTTCCTCGTCGAGCGCCATCGCCGCGGTGACCAGGGCGAGATGGGTGAACGCCTGGGGGAAGTTGCCCAGTTGCTCGCCCGAGGGGCCGATCTCCTCGGCGAAGAGGCCGACGTGGTTGGCGTAGGTGAGCATCTTGTCGAAGGCGTGGCGTGCCTGGTTGAGCCTGCCGCTGCGGGCGAGCGCCTCGACGTAGAAGAAGCTGCACAGGTTGAAGGTGCCTTCAGAGCCGCGCAGGCCGTCGGGGGACGCCTTGGGGTCGTAGCGGTAGACCAGGCTGTCACTGACGAGGTCCTCGTCCATGGCGTCCAGGGTGCTCAGCCAGTCCGGATCGTGCGGCGAGACGAAGCCGACCCTCGGCATGAGCAGGAGTGAGGCGTCCAGCACGTCGGTGTCGTAGTGCTGCACGAATGCCTGCCGCTTGTCGTGCCAGCCGCGCTCGATGATCTGGCGGAAGACGGCGTCCCGGGCGCCGGTCCAGCGAGCCACGTCGGCGGGGCGGGAGAAGTCGGTGGCCGCGCGTACTCCGCGGTCGAACGCCACCCAGGTCATCAGGCGGCTGTAGGTGAAGTCCTGACGGCCGCCTCGAGTCTCCCAGATCCCTTCGTCGGGCTGGTCCCAGTGGTCGACGAGCCAGTCCAGGACGCCGCTCAGCGCCTTCCAACCGCGGATCGCGCCGATGTCGCCGCCCACGATCAGGGCGTCCGACGCCTCACCGTAGATGTCGAGTTGGAGTTGGTCGGCCGCGGCGTTGCCGGCCCGCACCGGGCTGGACCCCAGGTAGCCCTCCAGGTGGTCGAGGGTCTCTTCGCTCAGGTGTGGGCTGCCGTCGATGCGGTACATGATCTGCAGCGGGTCCCCCGATGTGTGACCGCCTGTCTCGATGCGTTCGCGCAGCCAGCGGCGGAAAGCGTGCGCTTCCTCCTTGAAGCCCAGGTCGATCAGGGCTCTGACGGACAGCGAGGCGTCACGGACCCACGTGTAGCGGTAGTCCCAGTTGCGCTCACCGCCGACCTGTTCGGGCAGGCCCATCGTGGCAGCGGCGATGGGTGCACCCGTGGGGGCGTAGGTGAGCAGCTTGAGTGTGATCGCCGACCGATTGACGATGTCCTGCCAGCGACCGCGGTAGGTGCAGGAACGCAGCCACGACAGCCAAAAAGCGCGGCAGGACTCGAATGCGTCGGCGACCTCGCCCAGCGAGGGGTGAGGCGGGGCCGGATCGCCGCTTGCGGTGCTGGTCAGCACGACGGCGGCGGCTTGGCCGGCGGACAGGGTGAAGCGGGCGGTGATGTCGTTGCCGTCCGCCAGGAGCGCGACACCTTGGGTGGACTGAAGGTGCAGGTCCGTCCCCGGGCCGCGGAACAACACGGAGTGATCATCGGTGCGCGAGAGCGTGTGGGTGGCACGGCCGTAGTCGAACCGCGGCTGGCAGGTGAGGGCGAAGGGCAGACTGCCCCGGACGACTCGCGCCACTCTGATCAGGCGGTGTGTCTGCGTAGGGGCCGAGGAGTCGATGGGCACCATGAAGTCGGCCACCTCGCCGACTCCACCGGGTGCCATGAAGCGGGTGACCAGGACGGCCGTGTCGGACAGGTACAGCTGTCTTACGCTCATGCCGTCGCCGTCCGGGAACTCCGCGGCAAGACGGCAGTGCCCACCTCGTTCGCTGTCCAGGAGCGAGGCGAAGACACTGGGCGAGTCAAATCGGGGCGTGCACCACCAGTCGATCGTTCCGTCGGACGACACCAAAGCGGCGGTCTGCAGATCGCCGACCATGCCGTGTTCCGCGATGGGCGGGTACCGGTTCACGAGACCTCCCTGCTTGGTCCGACGCGCCTAGGGCGACTACGCACACACATCAGCCACCCGTCCACACCAAGCGTTCACTCGCACCGCGACGGCAACCTCACCCGTTGCGGGTGAAACCCGCCACCCAACCGGTGCACCGCCCTCAGGCCGGACTCCCGAAGTGCTGGAGGGACCTCAGCCCGCACTCGCGTGACGGCAGCAAGCGCGGCCGCGTTGGACGATGCGAAGGGCCCCGGGGATGTCGTGCCTGAACCGTCGTTGTTCACCCCTTACGGGTTGGAAGGTCATCAGCCGCATGCGAACGGCACTCGCCCCCGCAGCAGCGATAACGGCTTTGGTGGCGAGCATTCCAGCATCGTCAGCCGTCACAGCCACGCCTCCGACCAGGAGCGACGAAACCCTCGTTGCCACCGCGCCTGATCTGGTCCTCCCGCCGCGTCGATCACCCCGGGCAGTTTCACGGCACAGCAGTCCGGGAGCAACTGGACCATCAAATTTTCACGCACCCTCACTTCTCCTCGTTCGAGGTGAGTAAACAGTTCCCATTCCAGGCATGGGTCGAATGTGGGAGCAGGACGAGTCCGATGACGACTTCACCGGACGCACTCGCGCGTCCAACGTTTCCCCCCAACTCCGGTACAACGCTCACTGCCCCTTTCAGGCGAACAAGCAGCCAACTGGACACCGAGTTGGGCGGCGCGGAGATCTACGCGAAGGCCCTCCTGAAGCACCTGGAGACCGGTCAAGTTTTCCAGGTGGCGACCCGCCGCATCCCTGAACGACCACAGCGGTACCTCCCACTGCCGCCCTGGCCTCACCCCTTGGAAGGGCTCGGCACCGGGAAGGACAGCACCGGGGCGCCGGCTACTCCCGTCCCGGCTCCGCCGCCGGGCTGACGGCAGCGAGGCGCGGCGGACCCCGACGGGCAACGGGTTCAGCGCGCCCCCACGCCGGCCGCGGCCACGCCGCCTATCGATGGACGTATTCGAAGGGGCGAGCGGCTCTGGCAGCAGCGCGGCCCTCGTTCTCGTACACATTTCTGAAAACAGCATGAGAGTGCGAAAAAATGCGCCGGGCTCTGCTCGCTCCGGATTTTTTGCGATCGAATCAAACCGAGCATAATTCGAATTCTTCGGTCGCGTGTTCGCTGGGAAGCTGTGCGTCCTGTCGGCTTAGCCGGATGTTGTTGAAATGCCGCCGAAATGCCTGCGACGGTCTTCGCGCGCCTACTACTGTGGCGCGTAAGCGGAGTGGGGACTCCGGGGGAACCTGCCGTCAGAACCGTGCCTGCACCACAGGGCATAGTCATGTCTGCAGCACGGTGAACAGCGGCGACGGGATGCGGATTCGACGCACCGGCGCGGCGGGGGCGGGGGATCGTGCGGGTGAACACCATCAGGCCCAGTCAGGGCGTGAATCTGTATGCGGCACTTCGTGTGGCGGACGTCTTGGACGCGTCACGCGAAGACGGTGAATCGGCACCCGCAGTACCAGAATGCGGAACGTTCGACGACCTGTTGGGGTGCCCTCCTCCCGCGCCCCAGGTCTGGCGTCGCGCCTGGCACGACGTATTGGCCGGAGAAAGAGCCCGGGTAAAGAGGTCGGGCCTAGGCTGGACACTCACGTCCTTTGCCTGCGGGCGTTTCCCGGCCATGACCATTCTCGAGGTCGGCTGCGAGCGGCTCCGTCTCAGTCGCGTGTCCTACGACTCGGCGGGTGCGGGACCGGAAATGCGTCAGCTCACCGAATCGACGTGGTCCGAACTCACGGCAACCGACAAGGAGTTGCCCGCCGAGCGGCTTCGACGGCTCTTTCTGCTGGCGGGCGGGACGGCCTCAGACGACGACGGTCGCGCCGGCGCGGGCCGCGGGGCTCACGCATCCCGAAGAAACTCGGGCGGTACGGCCACCGGCACCGACGGCGAGCCCGTGGAGATCGCCGCACGGCTCGGGCGGCATCTGCATGCTCTGGCCCGTCGGTCGACGCCTCGGACCGGGCCGCTCCTGCTGGTCGTACGCGCAGTGGGCTGGCCGTCCGTGGAGCGGGCCGCCGAGTCGTTCAGGGACGACGACGGACCTGTGCTGCGTCTGCGGCTGCCCGCCCGCTGGCCGCAGACACCGGGCGATCTCCTCGCCGCACTTCCTCTACGTCGTTCCATCTGGCTAGCGGGGGCCCGCGTCGACGGAGTGTCCGGCACGGTAGGACTGGTACGGCGGGTCCTCTTCCCGGCGGGCAGCCGCCCGAGCGATTCCACCGGTGCCGCTCCCCTCGTGCCCGTGCCCGTGGCCGCGCCGCCCGGGGGCGCCGGAGCGGGCCACAGTGTCGCGGCGGTCGTCTCGGCCGGGCGCGAAGAGCCGGCGGTACTGTGGCGACCGGTGCGCATGGACCGGCTTGAGCTGCCGCCGGGTGCCCGCGTCGCGCTGGGCTACCGGCTCGCCGGACCGGACAGGGTCGAATTCGACTACAGCGGCCCGCACGAGCCGGAGACGTCGCCCTGGCCCGCCCTGGCGCTCTGCACCCCACGGCGCCTCTCCAGGCCCCGCCCCGTCGACCTGGTGCTCGCGGTGGAGACGGCGGGCCCGCGGGCCGACGGGGCAGTCGCCGTCGAGGAGCGCCTGCAGGAAGCGGCGGCCGTCGTCGCGGCCGTCAGGGACGCCGTCGGCGATGAGAGCGCGCTTCGAGTCGGGCTCATCGGCTACCGCGACCACGCGCCGCTCGACCGGCGCCACCACAGCGACCCGCTCGTGCACCGCGTGGGCCTGTCGCCCGCCCGGACCGCCGAGGACGTACTGGCCGAGTGGCGGGGCAGCGCGCTGCGGCACGACTTCGCCACCGGTCTGGAGCACGTACCCCACGAACTCGCCCACTGGCGCGACGCCTGGCGGCCGGACAGCCACCGGGTACTGCTCGTCGTGGGCTCCCGGCCCCCTCATCCCCACAGCCGGCCACCACAAGTGCTCCGGCGCGGCGCGGCCGTGCGCATCTGCCCGGACCGGCTGGAGTGGGAGAGCGCCCTGGAGTCCCTGCGCCACTACGACGCGGTGACCTGCTTCGCGGTCGTCGACGAACCGGCGTGGATGGACCGGCTGGCGGGCGAGCCCCACCTGGCCCGGTGGGCGGGCCGGGCCTGGGACCTGTTCGGCGCCGAAGGCCGCTTCCCGGCGGGGCACGATCCCCGACTCATCGCCTCAGCGGTCGCCGCGCCGGCCCTCTGCCTGCCCGAGGACGGCTCCCCGATCCGGCTGGTCGTGTCGGACGGTGCGAGCGGCGACTGGCGGCCCGCCACGGCCGGCTGACCGCACCAGTACGCGGTCGCGCACCGGAACGCGCGACCGCAGGCAACCACCGCGGCGGACCCTTTCGCCGCCGATATGGGGGAGACCACCATGGTCATGGAAGACGAACGAGCCGAGAGCAGCGGCGAGGAGAAGCCGGGGCGGAAGAAGCATGACAGAACGGGCGAGGGGCCCTTCGCCGTATGGGACCCCTCCACACTCGTCGGCGGCCGGGCGGCGCTTCCGGCGGCACCCGCCCAGGCTCCGGCGGGACCTCCGCCTGGCACCGCCGCCGGCCCCGGCGCCGTGACCGGAGGGCCTCCCGCCCTGTCCCTGCCGGCGCCCGCCGCGCCGCGCGACGACAAGGCGAGGGCGCCCGGCGCACCCCCCGCGGACGCCGACCGCAGGGCCGAGGCACCGCCGCCGGTCTTCATGGAGAAACTCGAGAAGAACGGCCGGAGCGACAAGCCGACGAAGGCGCCCACGGCGAAGTCCGACCGGCAGGAAGCGGGCCAGCAGGGCGCCGAGAATCCCGGATCCGCCCCGGAGTCGACCATCACGCTCTGGGGTGGCATGGGAAGCGGCAAGTCGACACTGCTGGCCGCCCTGTCCCGCGCCGTGCAGGACCCGATGTACGGGAAGTGGAGCATGTGGCCGGAGGACCACGCCTCGCAGAAGTTCCTCAGCGACCTGGCGCACATCCTCTACCGTGACCGGACGTTCCCGAACGCCACACTGACCGAACAGCGGCCGGTCCGCTTCACCCTCGCCGGCGATCTCACCGGGACACGGTTCTCCCGCGGCGGCCGGAGGCGCTGGCGGCGCGGCACCGACAGCCGTGACATCACCGAGTTCAAGGTGACACTCCGGGACCTGCCGGGAGAGGCCTTCGACCTGCGGTCCCAGACCGGAGCGGCGCTGGGCGGCAAGCTCATCAAGGACCTGGGAGCCGCCCGGGCCATGGTGTACGTCGTGGACCCGGTCCGCGAGTGGCAGGTCAACGGCGACGACGGACCGCTCGGTGACGACGCCCGCCAGAACGCGGACTTCTTCACCGATGTCCTCGGAGGCGTGGCCACCGAGGTCAATATGCGCGGCGAGCGGCACGGCAACCAGCTGCCCCACAGCATCGCCGTCTGCCTCGCCAAATTCGACGACGACCGGGTCTTCCGCTTCGCCTGCGAACAGGGCAACGTCCGGCTCAACCCGCGCACGGGCCAACCCGAAGTCATGGACGCCAAACGGCTGTTCGACGGGCTGTGTCAGGCCTTCCCCCAGGGGAGCCTGCGCGAGATTCAGCAGCAGATCGAGCTGTTCTTCGCCCCCGAGCGCGTCGGGTACTTCGTATGCTCCGCCGTCGGCTTCTGGATCGATCCCGAGCGCGGCTTCGACTTCGAGAACCCTTCGCTGGTGAATCCCGTGGAGGACGCGGTACGGCTGGTCGCTCCGCCCCGGCCGGTGAACATCCTGGAGCCCTTCCTCTTCCTCCGGGGCGTCGGCCCCCGGCAGGCCTGACCCGTCACACGAGAGGAGACCACGCCATGCCACCGGGACTGACGGCCGACTGGGCCCTGTGGGGCAAGGAGCCCCGGACGAACAGCGGTTACAAGGTGCTGGCGGCCTGCCCGCCCGACCGCAGCGCCGAATTCAACACCGCCGTCCACCACTGGTCGCCGGGCACACCGGGGCGCGGGACCCAGCTTCCCTGGATCACCATCGGACCGGGCACGGCCACGGACGGGACCGCCACCGTCGGCATCTTCCTCCTGGACGGCACCGACGCCGTCGACCACACGAACCGGCCGATCCACCGCATCACCCACTTCGCGGTCCCCACCGTGAGGGTCGACGAACTGGGCCTCAGCTGGAGCACGTTGGCCAGAGCAGCGCTCGATGCCGCACCGCTGCTCCCGACCCACGACAGCGCGCCCGCGCACCTGTCCGTGGGGGAGGGCGGCCGGCTCCTCGACCACGCCGGCAGCGTCTTCACCGACCGGGTGACCGAGGTCAGCCACTGGCTGGCTGCGGCCGCCGCCTACCTCCTGGACGGCAGAGTGGTGGTCACGGGGGACCGCAACTACGAGCCCCTCGAACTGCTCCACGTCCTGGACTGTGTCGCCGCCATGCTGCCCCTGGGCCTGCGCGGCTCGCTGTCCGCCGCGACCGGCAGCTCCTCCGGGTCCCAGGTGCCGATGCGGCTGTACTGGGGAGCCGTCGACGACACGCCGGGTGTCCGGGGCCTGGCCTGGGGCGGCGGACTGCCGGACCTGTCCGGCCTGTCCCCCGACGCCCGCTCCTACTTCGACCTGCTCGTCCAGGCGTGGCAGGTGCACGGAGGCGAGAGCGTCGTCGCCCACCTCGCCCGATCCCGCACGCCGCTCGACATCGACTCGGGACGTGTGCACGCGGACGCGCTGCACGTGCTCTCGGGGCTCAACCCCGGGCTGGCACTCGTCCAGGAGATCCGCGGAGGGCGGGCGGTGGACAGCGACCGGATCGACGAGGCACTGCGCCACGAGGTGTTCGACTCGGACTCCGTCGCCCTGCTCTCGGCCGTCAAAGTGGACCTTCACTCCAGCGATCTGAGCAGCATGGCCCGCCACCTTCCCCAGGCCGAGGTGTCCGAGGCGTTCTGGAACAAGATCGTGAACGACCTGCTCGAGGGAAGCCCCGAGAGCGCCCGCACCGGCTTCGAATCCGTCCGTGAGGCGACTCCCGACACCAGGGAGGGCCGGGACCCGCTGGACCGGGCACTTGCCTGCGTGCTCCACGAAGTACGGCAGCGCGCCTCGACGGAGACACGGGATCCCGTGGTCGACGAACTCCTGCCCACCATCGCCCCCTTCACCCCGGGCACGATGGCCTTCACCCAGTCCCAGCTGCGTACCCTTCCCGGGCTCGCCAGCCGACTCGTCCAGGCGGTGTGCGCCCGGCCCGACCCGGCAGCGCGGGTCCTCGCCTGGTTGCGCTGGATCGGTGACGGGTCGGCACCCGAGGTGGCCGGGAGCCCGGAACTCACGTTGCTGTACGACCTGCTGGAGTCCGGGACCACGGCGGGCGAACCGTCGAGGAAGTGGGTCGCCGCCCATCCGGCGTCCGCCGCACGCCTGTTGACGGCCGCGGCGGCCTGCGGGCGCGTCGACCAGCTCCTGTGCGGCGGCTTCTTCCAGGGGCTGGTGGACTGTGCGCGGCAGACTGCCTCGGGCGACCCGTCCGAGGCAGCCACCCGGGAACTGCTCCATCGTGCGCTGGAACGTCCGCCGAACGGGGCGCGAGCGGAGACCGCAGCACGCTGGGACCTGCTGTGCACGCTCACCGGACGCCCGCCCGAGGCCTTCTTCGACCTGATGCGGACGCCCCAGGAGCGCGGCTCCGCCGGCCACACCCGACTCACCGGCTATGCCTCGACGCTGCTCGCGGAGCTCGATCTGCCCGCCGTGCGCGGCCACGTACAGGTGATCGTGGAGGGGTTGCTGGAGGAGATCCTGTCGGTCGACCCGGACACCGGCGAGGGGCCCGAGGACACCGGTCGAGAACTCGCCACGCGGCTGCTGGAGCGGCCCGGCCCCCACGTCCATGTCGTGGTCGAGGCCGTCGGCCGGCTGACGGAGAAACCCCACTGGCACGAGACGGAGCAGGACGCCCACTGGCTGGACCGGATTGCCGAGCGGCATCCGGACCTGGCGTCGGCTCTCACCCTGCGCAGGGTGTACCGCGCCGTCCGGCTCGCCGGCGACTCCCCCGAGGAATTGCGTCAGCTCGCGGCTCAGCTGTACACGGCACGACGAGAAGGCGTCGGACACGACCAGCTCTGCGCGCCGTTGCGGTGCTGGGCGACCCGGGGCCGGACCGGGGAGCGGCTTCTCGGCATCATCCGCGCCTACTGCGACGTCTGGCAGTCCTACGCGGGCAGGGACCAGGCCCACCAGGAACGCAGCCAACTCGAACGCGCACTGGGCCGGGGCCCGGACCCCACCGTGTGGCAGGCGTACCTCGATCACGCCATCGGCTGCCTGAAGAAGCGCAGAGCCGAACACGCGCGCCAGATGCAGGAGTTGATCCGCGAACAGAAGCGGGCCGACGACGAGATCGATCGGCTGCGAAGACTCGACTCCGGTGCCCGCGGTCGTCTCTAGCCGCACCTTCGGTCCCGGCGGACCGGGACCTCTCATCCGCATACGCACGTCCTAGGGGGACACCTCATGCACACCATCCGGCGGACTGCGCGCCGCGCCCTGCTGCTGGCCACGGCCGGTGCCCTGGCGGCCTCCGGCACGGCACCGGCCGAGGCCGACGACAAGCCGCTGCCGCGCGACGGCATCTACCGCTCGCTGAAGGTGGACGACGTCCCCGCGGCCTACGTGGTCCTCGTCGACACCTCCAGCTCGATGCAGGACGAGGGTCCCGACGGGAAGCCGCTCTACGCGACCGTCAAGAAGCGTCTCGATGCCTTCCTCAAGACCCTCACCCCGGCCGACGAGGTCGCCGTCGTCACCTTCGGTCGAGCGACCAGCGTCGTGCACCCCATGTCCCCGGCGAACGAGACGGGCAACCTGGTCGCCAAGGAACTCCCGCGCTCCGCGAAGGAGCTGGCCAGCGATCACGGATCCGCGCTGAATGTCGCCGCCGACCAGCTCGACCACAGTGCGGCGCCCGTCGGAGCGGTGCTGATGCTCACCGACGGTGCCGTCAACGCGCCCGGCAGCCCGTATGCCCGCCTCGGCAGTCCCGCCTGGAAGCAGCTCAGGAAGCGCTACAACGCACTGGGAACCGACCACGACGTCATCGGCTACGGTCTGCCGCTGGCGGACGGCACGCAGGTCTCCGAAGTCCTCGGCAGCGCCTTCGGAGCACCCCGCATCCTGCCGGTCGACCCCGCGGCGCTGGGCTCGCAACTCAACGACGCCAAGGAGCGGGTGCGCGCGGAGAAGGCCCGGAGCCTGCTCCGCGCCGACCAGGGCGAGCAGGTCACCGTCTCCGTGCGAGGTGACGGCGTCGAGCGGCGGGGCGCGGGCAAGGCCGTGCTGTCGGCCGGAGACCGCACCGGCGCCCGGTCCAGGACCGTGAGCGTCACCCTCACCTCGCACGCCCGGCACGTCCCACTGCGGGTCCGCCTCGACGCCGAAGCCCTGCCCGGAGACGCGGCGGTACGCTTCGACGGTCCGGCCGTTCCGGTGACGATCGCCCCCGGCCGGAGCCGGACCGTCGACGTCCGGCTGACCTGGCCGCAGGACGCCGAGTTCAGCCTGGTCCCCGGTACCCGCGACTTCCGCGCCGGGGTCCGGATCCGTGCCGAGGCCGCCTCGCCGTGGACGCGGACCGTGCGCGGGTCGATGGGGTACGCGGACTTCTCCACCGGTCGGCCCATCGTGACCGAGGTCGAGGTGGTGGGCACGGTTCCGGGCCGGACGCCGGGCTGGCTGTACCCCCTTGTCCTGCTCGTCGCCCTGCTGGGGTCGGCGGCGGCCTGGCGCTCGTACAAGCGGCGCAATCCGGTGCTGTCCGGCGTGCTGGTCGTGACGGACCTGCGCTCGGGCGAGCGGCAGACCGTCGTACTGCGGGGCAGGGAGGTCAGCCAGGGCACCGACGCGGGGAACGTACGAGCGCGGATCTCCGTGCGCGGCCGGCACGAGGGCGGCAGGCTCGTCCTCGCCGTGGAGTGCGTGCGCGAAGCGCCCGGCGGGGAGCGTCTGCGCGACAGCGGCAGGTGCGACCTCGGCAAGTCGACCGTGCTGTGCGGGATCGGGTTCTCCCATGAGACAGCAGATCAGGCGTCCGTCGTCATGCAGTGACAACGGACGCCGCCCCAGCCGAGGAGTGTCCCTCCTCGATCCGCCCGCCGCGCTTCGTCATCGCCGCTCAGGAGAGGACCCGTCATGGTGCAGCCGCTGGACCCGGCCGTCGATCCGTCGGAGGCCGGGGGGTTCCGTCTCCTGGGCAGACTGGGGGCGGGTGGATTCGGCACGGTCTACCTCGGCCGGCCCCTGAGACAGGACCACGGTTCGGACACGCTCGGTGCCGTCAAACTCATGAGGCCCGAGTTCGCCGACGACACCCAGCACCTGCAGCGCTTCCACCAGGAGAGCAAGGCACTCGACCGGTGCAAGGGTGCCCGCATTCCCGAACTGCTCTTCTTCGACTTCGGCAGCGGTCGCCGGCCCACCCTGGCGACCCGCTTCATTCCCGGCCTGTCGCTCCACCACGTTGTCGAAGCGCACGGCGGGGCGCTGCCCCGCGACACCGCCCACGCCGTCGCCGCCGAACTGGTCGACACACTGAACACCGCACACAGCAAGGGGCTGCTGCACCGGGATCTGCATCCGGGCAATGTCCTGCTCACCTCCGACGGTCCCTGGATCATCGACTTCGGTCTGACGCGCATCCGGGGGCAACGCGTCACCGTCTCACTGGACACCGTGATCGGCCATCCCCACTTCTGCGCGCCCGAGCAGGTCCTCGGGCTGTCGAAGACCACCGGCGCGACCGATGTCTTCGGTATCGGCGGAGTCGTCCTCTACGCGCTCACCGGACACCCTCCGTACACCGGGGAGAGCGACGCACGAGCCATGCTCATGCGCCGTGTCTCCGGCGCGGGGCCCGACCTTTCCCGGCTGCCGGACGACCAGGTCGGAAGGCTCGTCCGCGCCTGCCTTGCCCAGGACCCGGCGGACCGACCCTCTCTCGACGAGGTCGCCGACTGCTTCGGCGAGCGGGGAACTTTGCGGCTGCCGGACGATGTCGGCCGCAGGCTCGCCGACTACCGGGCCGAGCTGAGTGCCTTCCTCACCGACGCGGGCCACACGGCCAGCCTCACGGTTCCCTTCCGCCCGGGCCGGCGCAGTTGGCGGACCGACGTGGGCGAGTGGCCCCACCAGGCCGTGGCCACCGAGCACGGCCAAGTGGTCGTGGCGGACGGCGACGGCGTGCGGTGGCTGGACGCGGTGACGGGGGCGGAGGGAAAGCTCCTGGGAGACTTCACCGCACCGGTGCAACTGCAGACCGAGGGAGCCCTGCTGCTCATCCGCGACGCCGCCGGCCGCCTGGAGTCGTGGGACACCCGGGCCCGCACGCGGTGGTGGTCCGTCCCCGCGGACAACCTCTCCGACGTCCGGGTCCTGCTGCGCGGGCAGAGCGTGTTCCTCGGCGACGGCGGCGGCTGCCTGCACCATTTCGACGCCGTGACCCGGCGCGTCTGGTGGCGGACGGAACCGCTCACCGACGGGGAAGGCGGACCGGTCGAGCCGGTCGCGGCAGACGTCCGCCGCGTGTACCTGTCGGCCGGTGGAGGCCATGAGCTTCTCGCCGTCGACGACGAGGACGGCAGCGTCTGCTGGAAGCAGCCGGTACAGCTGCCCGCGACCCTGCTGTCCGCACCCCTGGTCCTGGACGACACGCTCCTTCTCGCGGACGCGGACGGCGGCCTGCACTGCCTGGCCGGCGGCGACGGCTCCTCCCTGTGGGAGACAGGACTGGGCGCGCCGGTCGTGGCCCCGCCCGTCCGCGTGCAGGACAGGGTGATCGTCGGCGACACGGCGGGGCTCGTGCACTGCCTCAGCAGTGCCACCGGCGAGGTGCTGTGGCGTGTCGAACACGCCGACGGGGAAGAGCTGTTCGCCCTGTGCACCGACGGATCGGTCGTCTACACCGGCGGCTGGAACGGCCGGCTTCAGCTCATCGACGTGGCGGACGGGTCGTCGCTGCAAGGCTTCGACCTCGGCGGCCAGATCCTCGCCGTCACTTATGCGCCGGGCAGCCGCACCGCCTTCGCCACCGCCTCCCACGGCGCACTGCACGCACTGCCTACGGCCGGGGGCCCGGAGGTTGTCCGCGGGGGCTGAGCAGCAGTCGCACCGCGCCATGCGGCGCGATGCGACTGCCTGAGCGTATGGACCGACGGCGGTGCCAGGGGCCGGTGCTGGTCTTCGTCAATGGCCAAGGGCGATGGTGTGGGTGCCGTCGTCTGCCTCTATGGCGGCGCGGGGTTGGTCTGGGCGGCACGCAGGGTGAGCCAGTAGCGGCCGTGCGCGAAGCGGGGGGCTCGCCAGGTGGCGCCGACGTTTACGGCGGTATGGCCAGCCGCGGGCGCAGCGGCAAGCAGAATCTGGTGAGTGGCGGGCCGGGTGAGCGGGGGCAGGGCGGAGGCGGTTGGCAATGTCCCTGATCTCCGTGCCGCGCTGCGCGCCGGTCTGGCCCGCACTGAACGGCTGGTGGCTGGTGTCCTGTTCGTGCTAATGGCGGTTGCGCATGTCCTCGTCCCACAGGGACAGGCCACGGCGTCGGCGTTCGTTGGGGCCAGCGCCGTCGATGGGCCACAGGCCGGTGGCAGAGGTCTTCAGGGCGCCGCGCAGCAACGTCCAGGGACTGGTGGGGTCGATCTCGCCAGCTGCTATGAGGCGGCGGAGGGCATCGGCGTGGCCAGGCCTGCGGTGTAGGAGCACCGAGCCAGGTGCGCGATGGTGTCAGGGCCAAGCGGAGCATCGTCGGCGGCCAGGCTGCTGGTCGGATGCGGGGCGGGCAGCTGGCGGTAGGCGCCCTCACTGCGGGTCTGCGCTCGCGGCATGGCACGAAGGCGCTCGCGCACCGCCGGGTGCCTTTCTGGCGGCCCCCACAGGGCAGGTTCGGCGAGCGGCCACGACCGCCTTCTAGAAGCGCTGACACACTCATCGCATGTCTTCTGCGGCGGACTTGCGCGCCCACTGCCGCACGACCTTGCTCTCCGCCGTCGGGTCTGCGTGCCGTTCCCGTTGCGTTCCCGCATCTCAGGCGTTGACGTTTCCGCAGGTCGTGAGGGGTGAGATGGTGCGGCGTTGCAGGGTGGGCGGTGGGTCTTGTCCCTGGATCGCGGCCTGTTCGATGGTGTGGCTGTCGCACCGGCTGACTCAGTCGGCCGTCCTGCGGAGCGCCTGATCAACGGCGTATGCGGCGTCCTGTCGAACGAAAAGGAACACGCACATGAACGTGAAATCTCTTGTCGGCGGTCGCACTGCCGTGGCTGCGGGCCTCGTCCTGGCGCTGGGCTGGGGGGTCTCGGCCCAGGCGTCCACCACCGCGCCGGACACGGACGGGGGCGCCGGGACGGTGGCCTCGGCGCCGGGCGGCCGTGGCGCCAAGGCCGCCGTCGCCACCTGCTCCCCCAAGGTCCTCGCGGTGTCCGCTTCGAAGGAGCCGGCGGACGACGAGGATGCCCGGCACCTCCTTCTCACCGTGCAGAACGCCGGCCACGAGAAGTGCAACCTGTACCGCTACCCGCTCGTGCGGCTCGGCGACGGTCGCACCACCGCTCCCGTGATCGAGGAGAGCGACCCGGACCCGGGGAAGCCCTTGACCCTCGCCCCGGGCGAGGAGGCGTACGCCGCGCTGCTCGTCAACGGCCCCATGGACGAGTACGAGGCAAAGAGCATCACCCTCACCCTCCAAGGGCGCAGGCCCGGCGCGGGCGCGGGCGGGCCGATCGACGTCCCCATGCCCGTCGCCACGCTGTACGCCAACGACGGGCAGCGCGTCACCTACTGGACCACTGCCCCTGGGTACGCACTCGACTTCATCATGTCGAGGTGACGGAGTCCGTCCTCCTCGCGGCCGCGGGGGTCCTCGCCGGGCCCCCGCGGCGGCTCCGTCAGCCGCCGCCGTCCGTCTCCTCGCGGGTGGTGGTCATCGGGATCCAGCCGCGGGTGGTGCGGTACCAGTAGTGCGGCAGCCCCTTGACGCTGGTGGTGCGGAACGGCCGGCCGTGGTCGTCGATGCGCGTGGTGCCGGTCCGGCCTTCGGAGGACCAGTCCAAATCGACGTACCAGTCGCAGGTGCAGGACAGGGTCCGTACGGAGAGCAGCAGGACCTCCGGTTCCCGCAGGGACACCTGGTACGGGAAGCCGGTCGGCGTGGTCGGTTGGCCCGGTTCGTTGCCGCGGACGGAACGGGCCAGCGGGCGGCGCGCGTCGAGATCGACCGAGAAGTGGCGGGGGACGAGGGTGGCGCCGCAGCCTTCGTACATCGAGTAGGCGACCTGCGGGCGGGCGGCGGGGGCGCCGCGGTTTACCACCCGCACGTGCAGCGCCTCCAGGACAACGGCGGCGGAGCCCCGCCCCTGCACCGTAATCCGCAGGTCGGTGGTGCGCCCATGGACCGCTTGCAGGGAAGTGGCCCACGCTTCGGCGTCCGCCGGGGTCGGCGGTGGCGGGACGTCCTGCGGTTGCTTGGCGATGACATAGTCGTGATCGCATTCGAGGCGCCAGAGGTGGGAGTTGGCCGTCCAGGTGAGTGGAGGCTTCGGCGAGAGCGTCTCGTTGCCGGCTCCGCTGCCCCGCGGGCTGCCTTCGTCCTTCCCGGAGCGCGCCGAGGGGGGCCTGGTCGCAGTTTCGCGGGCGGACGACCGGTCCCGTCCCGAGGGCACTTCGGTAGGGGTAGCGTCGCTGGTGGGTTCGGCCGGTGGCGGCTTCGGCGTGGCTCCGGCGGATGCGGACCGTTCAGCGCCGGCGGAGGGGGGACCGGCAGCCGGTCCGGTGAGGCTGCCGAGCACGGCGGCGAGGAGCGCGGCCAGTGCCGTCGATCGCCCCGGCCGCCGTCGGACGCGTGCGGGGCGGGACGGCGGGGCGCTCCGTGATATCTGCCGGGAGGGTGGGGCGAATCCCGGGCCGGGATCGGCCGGTGCGTCTGGCTCGGGTCGCCGGTCCGCTGGGATGCCGTGGAGTCCTGCCGCAGACGTCGGCGTGGCGCTCGCGGTGTCGGGGGCCGGACGGGGGCCGGACGTGCGCGATCGCTGCCGGGCAGCGACCGCCAGGACCCATCGGCGGTGCACCTCCGTGCGTTCCTGCGGGGAAGCCCCACAGAGCACCGCGAACCGCTCGATCCCCGCATAGTCCAGGGGAACTGACTCACCGGCGCAGTAGCGGTGCAGCGTGGAGGCGTGCACGCCCAGACGGTTGGCCAGCGCCGCATAGCTGCGGTCCGTGCGTGCCTTCAGCCGCCTGAGGAGGGACGCGAACTCCGCTACATCGTCGTTCTCTGTGTCCATGCAGCCGTACTCGCATCCATCCGTCGGTGTGGGCGGTCGTGTCGCGGACAGGGGCGGCGGCCACGGCGCTCACTCCCCCGTACCTGCACGTCGGCTCGGCGGGAATGGTAACTGAGCCCGGCGTCACGGCCGTAGAGAGCGGTGGCCGACGGCCATGCGCAGGCGCGGTCCGTCCGCCAGGAGTCGGCGGGCCTCGGTGTGAGGGGCCGTGCCGTGCCGTGGTCACCCCAGGTTGGGTGCGAGGGATCAGGAAGCATGGATCGAGCCGTGGTGCGTCTGGCGTTGCGGGTCGCCGAGGTCGTAGCCGTGTTCGGCCTGGTCGGTGCGCTGCGGCCAGACGTGCTGGCAGCCATGGCTCGGGGCAGCCGGCCCGCGGCCGCCGACGCCATGCGAGCCCTGCTGTCCGTCGTCTCCTTGCAGACCATCCGCCGCTGGCCGTACCCCGGTGTGCAGGGGCCCTTTCCTCCTCCCGCCGCTCCCCCGCAGCCGCGCCTTCGCCGCCCGGCGTCGCCGGGACGGTGAAGCCAGGTCCGGTGCCCGGTGCCCCACCGTGTCCCCCGGTTGCCATGCCGCCGCCTGTCGGACGCCAGAGACAGCACCCGACGCTCACGACGCACCTGAGAGGCGACAGCACCCCAACTCCCTTGTGGGGGAGGGGATTACGGGACTGTCGGATGGCTGGCCATGTTCGCACTCTGGTTGGGCCGATGTCCCGACCCTCTACCAGCCAGCCGCCCATGGAGGCTGCCGTTATGGTCTCTCCTCGAACTCACGCACTGAGGCCTGGCCGAGAAGATAGTCGAGGTCTTCTGCAAACACAGGAATACCGAGAGATCGCACCTTGATTCCTCACGCCTCGTCAAATGCCTCGAGCAGGCGCTCGTACGCCGGTTTCGGCCGCAGGGCCGCGTCCCACGGCAGGGAATCGGCCGTGCGCGGAGGATAGATGTTGGTGTCGGCGGTGGAGCCGTACCGGTCGGTGAATCCCCATGTGGAGAACGATGTGCAGTTCGGCTCCTCCAGGCAGACCCGCAGCTTGCCCGCCATCTCGTCAGCCTGGGTCTGCCGCCCGTCCTCCTCGTCCTCACCTATGGGGACGTCCATCTCCGACACCCGCGCCTGGACCCCGAGTTCCGCCAGATCCCGCACATGGCTGCGGAAGGTCTCCGGGTCGATGCGGTCGCCGGGTGCGTACTCATGGTTCTGGAAGCCCACGCCGTCGATCGGTACGCCGCGTTCCTTGAGCCGCTTGACCAGATCGTAAAGGGCGTCCCACCGCTCGCCTTCCTCCTCGACCCCGTACTCGTTGAGGAACAGCCGTGCCTTCGGATCGGCGCGGTGGGCGGCCCTGAACGCCTCGTCGATGTACTCCTCGCCCATGGCCTCGAACCACGGGCTCTGCTCGGAGCGCAGACCGAGATCCCCGTTGGTGTAACTCTTCTCGTCGTCGGACATGGGCTCGTTGACCACATCCCACTCCGCGGCCTTTCCCTTGAAGTGCCCGGCGACCTTGGCGATGTGCCGGAGCATGGTCCGGCGCACCTCCTCGGGGTCGTCGTTCTCCCGCATCCAGTTGGGCAGAGCCTCGTGCCAGACGAGGGTGTGCGCGTGCACCTTCATGTCGTTTGCGCGGGCGAAGCGTACGAGTAGGTCCGCGTCGCGGAAGTCGTAGACGCCCCGGCGTGGGTGGAGGAACTGTGGCTTGAACGCGTTCTCCGGAGTGAGCATGGAGAACTGGCTCCCCGCGAGCGCCCGGTAGCGCGAGTCGGTGAGCAGCGGGTTCTCGGCCAGGGCGGCGCCGACGTCGAACGGCCGCCCCACGTCTGCGGCCCGCGCACGCAGCGAGTCGTCGGACTGTTCCTGGCGTAGCCGCGGCGCCTTGATCACGCGGAGCGAGTCACCGCTCTCCGCCCGCGCGATCAGCTGCGTCAGACGCCATCCCTCACGGCGCTCGTCTTCGCCCGCGTCCGCCTCCAGACCGAACCAGACAGTGCCCTCGGCGAACACCCCCGGGTCCTGCACGGTTCCCAGCCGCCGCCCGTCGGCCTTCACGCGGAAGGTGTCACCGATGCTCGACACGGCGAGCGTCACCGTCCCGGAGCAGGCGCAGTCGAAAACCTTGGAGGTGGCCGGCTCATCGCCCTCGCCGTCCCATATCTGTACCTTCACTTGTCCGTCGGCGGTCACGCCGACGCGGAGTGAGGACCGCTCCTGCCGCCACTCGTCGTAGATGACCGGTACCCGTCCGTACAGCCGCAGCCATGAGTCGCCGTCACCGTCACCCACACCGGACATGCGCGCGGTGACGGTGAAGTCGCCATCGGACCTGAGGTGCGGGCCGGCGAGGTTCAGCGGGGGGTCGGGCTGGCCGCCGGAGGAGTCCTGCTCCACGATGTGCCGATTCAATGCGCTGACCCGCAGGATGTCGTTCCGCGCGGTGGTGCCCGGCATCTGCGTCCAGTCGTGGTTCCGCAGCAGGTCTTCGTCGTTTCCGCCGCCCGCGCCTTCCCCCTGCCCCGTACACCCGGCCGCCACGGCCATGACGAGCAGCACGGCGGTCAGTCGCTGCCACGTCCCCCTATCAAGGTCCACGGTCCCTCCCACTCTCTTGTTCGAGACGAGGTCAACGCCTCCAAACCGGGCCACAGTTCATCACACATGAGGTAGGGCGGCCTTGTATGGCACGTCCCAGCTCGTGTGGCGGAGCGGGCCCGGATCGATACCTCTGCTTTCAACGATGCGGACGACGCCGAGCACGGGTGACGGGCCTCTACAGCTTGAGTGACAGCGCGCTGCCGCCAACGCGTTGGGCTCCTGGCGCAGGTCGGCGAAGAAGCGCAACCGGACGCCGGGCTCGCCCGGCTCTCGAGGCGTTCCATCCGCGCGGGCTGTAGCCCAGCGCTCGGTGAGCAGTTGCTGGATGGCGAAGGCGGTTGCGTCGTCGGCGGCCGCGATCTCTACTACAGCAAGGCCTGGTTCGGCCACGTGCACATCGAGGATTGGTCTCATGCTCGGCACGCCGCGCCGCCGTGGCCGGCAGTTCTCGGAACCGGACAGCGTCACCCGACTGGGTATGTCCTTGCGTTGGTCGGGGTCGCTGCTGTGATCGAGGGACCTGTACTAGAGGCTGTCTCCTTGTACCGCTGCCCAGCTGGATGACGGTTGCTTACTCATCTACCCGTCTGCCATCGATCTGTCCAGCCGCGCCCTTCAGCACCTATCCGGTCTTCTCGCTGGTCACCGCCGCCGGATCGGCTCTCGCTGGCGTCGCCTGACCTGTGGTCGGCAGGCCCTGCTCGCTCTCGCCCACCTGCGCTGCGGCGACACCTACGCCCGCCTCGCCGCGGGCTTCCGTATCGGGATCGCGACGGTCTACCGCTACATACGTGAGGCCGTCCCCCTTCTGGCCGCTGTCGCCCCCACGCTCGAGCAGGCCATGGCGACAGTGCGGAAGAAGGCGTACGTGATCCTCGACGGCACCGTCCTGCCAATCGACCGTACTGCCGCCGACCGGCCGTACTACTCAGGGAAGAAGAAGCACCATGGGATGAACGTGCAGGTCCTCGCTGACCCGGCCGGGAGCCTGATCTGGGCCTCGGACGCGCTGCCGGGAGCCACGCACGACCTGACCGCAGCCCGGACCCACGGCATTCCCGCAGCCCTCGCCGACGACGACATCAAGTGCTGGGCGAACAAGGCGTATCAGAGTGCCGGCCCCGCAGTCCGCGTCCCGATCCGAGGCAAGAACCTGCGCGGCTGGTGTCGACGTCACAACCGAGACCACGCGAGCGCCGTGGCGATCCTCAAGTGCTGGCGGGTCCTGAGGAAGCTCCGTTGCAGCGCCACCCGGATCACCGCCGTCGTCCGAGCCGTCGTGAACCTCGAACTTGCCAGCTGATGAAGATGAGAGCGCTCAAATCGGTGGGGTCAGGTCACCGAGATTTGCCACTTGCCGTGTTCGGACAGTGTGACGTATCCGTGCTGCGGGAGGCGCAGGGTGCCCTTCTGGTTGGCAGCGGAGGTGAAGCGGATCAGCTGCTTCCCGCCGTTGGCCGGCGTGTAGATGATGGTGCCGCAGGAGTCGATGAAGTCGTAGTGCAGGACCGGTGCGTATTCGAAGTACGGCTTGGGGCTGAAATAGCCGAAGGTCTGGGTTCCCTTTCCCTGGGCTGTTTTGGTCGGGAGCTGAGGCAGCGCGTCGCTGTCCACGATGCGCAGCTTCCACCGGCCCAGGCCACTGGCGCCCTCGTTGCCCACCGTGATTCGCCAGATGGCGAGGGCGTCACAGTCGGCAGGCAGGACAATGTGCGACGGCCCGGTCCGGCCGATGGTGACGAGTGTGTCCTGGGCCCGCTGATGATGGGGGCCCTTGCGCACGGTCGACAGGCTGAAGCTTGTAGTGAATCCGGCGCGGAACTCCAAGAGGACCGGCTTTCCGTCCCCTGCGCCGGGTATCTCGACAGTCCGGCTGCGCCAGCCGGACCATTTAGCGGACGTGGTGCTGCCCACGTTCCCTCCCCTGCGTCGGTTGCGAAGCGCTCGGGAGGCATGATGGCACGCGGGTCCGGGCACCGGCTCCGACTGCTGAGCAGGAGAAGAACCTGGCAATCTCCTGGGTGCCAGGCATCGCCGACTTCGGGGCGGCCTCCGTCATCGAAGGACCGGCTTCCGCACTTGGCGGGGTGCCGACCGATGAGGGTCAAGGAGCTTCGCGTCCTCGCCTCTGGCGCGTGACCAGGGGGCCGCCTGCGTCGGGCCCCTGGTCACGCGACGGGAGTCTGCCCGTGGCCCTCGCAGGCCCTCGGGCGTCGACGGACGGCTGAGGTCAGCCGCGGACGATGTTCTCGGCCTGGGGGCCCTTCTGGCCCTGGGTGACGTCGAACGTGACGTGTTCGCCTTCGACCAGCTCGCGGTAGCCGTTGCCGGAGATGTTGGAGTAGTGGGCGAAGACGTCCGGGCCGCCGCCCGCCTGCTCGATGAAGCCGAAGCCCTTTTCGGAGTTGAACCACTTCACGGTGCCGCTGGCCATACTGCTGTCCTTTGAAATAGCGCCGGGACTCCCCCGGCTGATCTGTGACAGATGCGTCTCCGTCGCCGGAGTGCACCCGACACCTGTTCTACCCCAGCTGTCACGCAGATCAACCACCGAAAAATCGCCCATCCCCACCGTGCGGGCCGCCAGCCGCAGCGAGCTGGCACCATGCCCTCCAAGCGCGCGGTCGTACCGGCTGTATTCAATTCCGGTTCACGGCGAGCACGAGCGCGGCCGGGGCAGTGGCGGACCTGGTAGTCACCAGGCCCCATCTCTCCCTCGCGTTCTGGAAGCGCTACTCGGAGGGCGTTTGCCTGCTCGCCGCCTCGACGAAGTCACGGATGAGAGGAGATCGGCGGGACGCCACCCACGCCAAGGCAACCTCGGTGGGGCCGATGTCCTCCACCGGCAGGGCAATGACATCGGGGCGTGTGTAGAAGCTGGCGGTGGACAGGGGCAGGACGCAGATACCTGTTCCGGAGGCCACCAGCTCCAGCTTCTCCTCCACCTGGTGGATGACGGGCACCTCGGGACGTCTGCCGTCACGCAACTCCAGTGCCACGGTGCGCCACTCGGGTACGGCGTCGGGGTCCTGGAGCAGATGCTCGCGAGCCAGGTCGCCGATGGTCACAGACGCACGGTCGGCCAAGCGGTGGCCCGCCGGGAGGATGACGACCCGCGGTTCCTTGAACAAGGGCCGCACCTGGAGGTCGTGCTGGTCAATGGGCAGTCGTACGACGCCGATGTCCGCCCTGCCGTCCAGAAGCACCGTCACCTGATCGACCCAACTGGTGCGCAGCAGACGTACGTTGACGTCCGGACGGACAGCGGAGAAGGCGGCCAGGGCGGCGGTGACCGTGATGCCGGGCATGAAGCCGACAGTCAGCGTCGGCGTACCCTGCGCCGCCGCTTGCACCCGCCGAAGTAGACCCTGCGCCGAGGCGAGCAGCGGGACGGCGTCCTCCAGGAGCTGCCTCCCGGCCGCGGTGAGCAGTGTCCCGCGCCGGTCACGGTCGAAGAGCTGCGCACCCAGATCGTCCTCCAGGCTCCGGATCTGCCGGGACAGCACCGGCTGCGCGATGTGCAGACGCTCCGCCGCGCGTCCGAAGTGGAGCTCCTCGGCCACGGCCACGAAGTACCGGAGCTTGCGCAGATCAAGTTCCACCCGGACGCACCGCTCACTTTCTCCGTCTCTCCAGGACGACGGCCCATCGGCGCCCCGCTGTCCGGGGACGACTTTCCGATCGCCCCGGGCCGGTAAGGGGGACGAGCGAGACGGTTAGTCATAAATCTACTGCTCGACCATCATGAACCGCCGCCGTCGGCACCGCCTCTGCCCGGCCGCGTCACGCGCCGTCGGCCAGGACGGCCAGCGGGTCGGTGTGCGCGGGCACCCATCCCAGCTCGGCCCCGGCGCGCGCCGGGGTGAACCGCTGGTCCAGGGCAAAGGCGTCCGCGATCGGGCCCATCTGCGCGCGAGCCTCCTCCAGCGTGATGGAGGCGACCTTGCCGTCGATACGTCCGGCCCGTGCCACGGCCAGCGAGCACTCCTTGGCGGTCGGGTTCACCCCGCCCACGCCCACGTACACGGAACCGGGCTTCGCCCTGAGCGCGGCGACGTACAGTTCCGCGACGTCGTCGACGTGCACCAGCGCCCAATGGTTGGCGCCGTCACCGATGCACGGAATCGCGCCCGCCTTCGCGCCCGGAGCGCTGTAGAAGATGTCGATCAGCCGGTTCTCACCCCCGTACAGCAGGCCGGGCTGCACCACGACGGGCCTGCCACCCTGCTGTGCGCGCCGCAGGACGGCCTCCTCCACAGGCTTGCGCCAGGCGACCACGGCCGGCGGGTTCCAGGGCGCGGTCTCGTCCGCTACCCCGTCGGTGTCGCCGTAGACCCACGTGCCGCCGGTGTGGACGTACGCCCCGGTGCCGACGCCGTCCTGCATGGCGGTGGCGGCCGCGAGGTCCTCATCGCCGGTCCCGGCCTGCGCCAGGTGGATGACGGCCTCCGCGCGGGCCGCGGCCGTGTTCAGCACGCCGAGATCTCCCAGCCCTCCGCGTACCGGCGTCGCCCCGAGCGAGCCGACGGCCTCGGCGGCCCGCTCGTTGCGGGCCAGCGCCTCCACTGTGTGCCCGTGCCGGATGAGGGTGGCGATCGTGGCCTTGCCCAGATATCCGGATCCGCCGGTAATGAAGATCTTCATGGTCGTGGTTCCTGTCTTCGTGGGGCCGCTGACTACGCTGACCAGCCTGCGTCCCGGGGCGGATCCCCGTCCAAGACCTCTTTCGACGTCTCTGATACCCGTCGGGCATCAGAGACGGTTTCTTTAGCGGCCCGGGCCCCCAATACCGAGGCGCCGTTCCCGTCCAGCCCACCGGCAGAGGCGGGCGGGCACGGCCGGGGCCAGCGGGCACAGACGAACAGGTTTGCGAGAAGGGCGACGTCCGGATCAGCGAGTGACGCGCGGGCGAGTAGCCCAGGACCTTCCAACACTGGGCGCCGTCCCGACGCGGCGGTGAGTGCCAAACACGCTTGGCCTCTGACTCGGGCCGAAGGGGCCAACCGCGCCTTGAACACTGTGTCGGCGTCTACACGCAGGGTCAACACCGACCCCACCGGTGGCAGTTGTCGCGGTGGATTCGAGCTGGCTCGAATACTTTCCGGCGTGAGGCCCACGCCTGCTTGAGTCGTGTTGTCGAACAACGGCACCAACGTTCAGTGCCCGATCTGAGGCGGTCGCCTCCGCACTTACGCATCGGGCACTCGAGGAACCTGGGAGTGGTTGTCATGGTGACGTTGAAGGACACAACGAAGGTGAAGAGCCGCACGAGGAAGGTCGGCATGGCCGTGACGGCAGCCGCGTCGGTTGCCGGAAGGTCTTAGCGGCGGCACCCGCTACCGCCGCCGGTGGCGCCACCTTCTCGATCGAGTACGGGGCGAGCTGCCACAAAGGCACGGCCGGCTGGTCCAACCGGTCGGTCAGCGTCGACGGATCCAACGTCGGTGCGCGGCTCCGGTGTCATTGAGCGGTGACACCGCTCGGTTGGCCCAGGCCTGCTCCAACGTACGTGTTCGGCACCCAGAACCGACTACGCAAGGGGAATCGATTCCATGACCGTCACAGCAGCACGCCGCACCATGTCACCGCGTCGCTCCACCGCCCGCACGGCGGCCGTGGCGGCCCTGTCCGCCGCCGCCCTCCTCGGCGGTGGGCTCACGGCCCAGGCCGCCGCACCCGCCCGCACCACGGGCGCGGCCGTGGAGCTCGCGCCGGCCGGTGTGCTCGCCACCCGGTGCTACTACAGGGTCAACGCCAGCGGCGGGCTGCTTATCCGCAGCGGTCCCGGCACCAGTTACTCGGTCGTCGGGTCCTACGCCAACGGCTCCACGATCCTCGCGTCGGCGTCTACCACCAACGGCTTCCGCCAGGTGGGCACCAACCGCTGGGTCTCCTCGGCGTACACCGTCCGCATCACCAGCTATCCCTGCGAGTGACAGGGACCCGCGCCGAGGACACCGTTCCCAAGCCCTCCAACAGGCCGCCGGGCGGCCGGATATACCTCCGGCGGTAGGCGGCCTGTCCGCTGCCTCCGACCGGCCTCCGACGCACGGCTGGGCAGTCGGACGATGGTGAGCCAGTCCGTGCTCCGCACGGTTGGCAGGCACGACACTGCCGTCACCGGCCCGGACCACCTTATGCTGCACGCCGTGGCACGGTCTTTGCCAGATCCAGTACTGCAGCCCCCCCCATCGCTGGATGTCTCACAGGGTGGCGAGCGGCGCACCAGAGCGCGAACCCCGTGCGCCACAGCTGGACCTTGGCGACGACCGAGTAGTCCCCCCTGGTCCTCTCGAGAGGTTGAAGGCGCAGGTCGCGGCCGCGCAACCAGAACTGACCGAAGAAAAGACCAGAGCGGTTGCCGGCGCGTTCCTCTCCGGGCTGTTGCTCAGCTGCCATACCGCCGCGCCAGCGAGCGTTCAGCCTCACTGAGCGAGGGGGCGTGAACGAAGGTCGGCATCCAGCATGCGGATCAACTCACCAACCCGTCCGCCGCCACTCGGCGCTGCCGGGAAGCGTTTGAGCACGTCAACGACGGCCGGTGACGCCCAATGCAGGGTCTGCTCAACGTGCTTCGCACCAACGCTGCGATCGTCGTCAGCGACGAGTTCAGCGGCTCTGGCCGCGTATGCGCCAGCTCCAAGGATGTGCTTGACCTGGGTGGCCTGGGCCAGCGGATGCAGGTAGGGGGCGCCTGCCGCAGACATCGCTGCCCGGGCCGCCTCGCGTGCAGCGGCAGTGTCCGCGCTCCTGGCTGCCTTGAGTGCGGCCCATGCTCCGTCGCGCAGAGCCTTCCCCCGCTCACCGCCTCGAGCGAACTCCCATGCGGCGCCGATAGCCTCCCGAGGCCGCGCGTCGTCCGGCTGATCGCCCTCGAATACCTCGAGAGCCCCTTCCGCGCACGCCGCAGCGAACGCGGTGACCTCACGAAGATCTTGCTTACTCAGAGCGATCTCGCTCAATTCCCCTGTCATGGCTCCATCCTCGGCCAAGGCGCTGGACAGCACAGCGGCTGGAGCAGCTCCCGCACGCCCCGGAACAGCAAGTCGCAACGGCGCCGCGGACCGTCAGACGGTCGGGACGCTGCGGCGGCGACCGAGAACGCGTACGGGTCCGTCGCCGTAAGCCCCGTCCTGCGCACCGCCGTCGCCGGTTACTGGGAGCGACGCGGCCTGGGAGTCGATCCGGGGCTCGTCGTCGCGGGGCCCGGCAGTAGAGCCCTGCTGGGGCATCACGCGCCCCGCGAGCCGCTACGCGACGGCGGGACAGGAGACGAACGCGAGGCGTCGGCTGTCGGCGCCCGGCTGTTGACGTTCGAAGTGCCCGGCGTAGAACGTGGCGGCCGGGAGGACGGTTGTCCGTATGTCGGCCCTGGTGCCGCCCTCTCCCGGTGGCACGGCACCAGGCCCGTCTGCGTACCTCACCATCGGCGAGATGCTCAACTTCAAAGGGCTCGGCAACGGCCTGCTCGGTGGAGATCGTGAGGGACCATCTCCTGACCGGCAGCGGGCCCGGACGAAATGGGACGCGTCAAGGTCATCGCTGTCCAGGTGGTACGTCTTCCTGGGGCGACCACTAGGGCCGATGTCAGAGGCGATTGGCAAGATTGCGGCCATGAAGGTCACTCCCGTCACCCCGCCACGGCCGATCGACGTTGCCGCCGTCTTTCCCCAACTGGCTCCGCTGGCCCGCACGGCGACCCGCCTGCACCCCCGCCCTGGGGCGCCGACGTGGCACGACAGCTCGATCGGCGGGCCGCTGCTGTGGCCCGCTGAGGAGCCGTGGCCGCACTGCGAGGAACCGCATGTGGTGGATGGCATCAACCCAGCCCGGTCCCCGGCGGATCTGCGGCTGGAACGACAGATCTTCGCCGCCTCGCACGGCCGGGACCTGACTCCGGAGGAACGGCAGACTCTCGAGCGGATCCGACCCCCTCGGACGTATCCGGTGATGCCGGCGGTCCAGGCGTACGACGGCCCTATCGCGATGCTGCCCGTCGCGCAGCTGTACGCAAGGGATGTGCCAGATCTGAGCCCGCCGGAGGGCAAGGACCTGCTGCAGGTTCTGTGGTGCCCCTTCGATCATCCGATCATGCCCAAAACCCTGCTGATTTGGCGCTCGGCAGCCGCCGTCACCGACATCTTCGAGATGCCCCCCGAGCCGCCCGCACTGCAGTTCGACGGCTATCTACCGGAACCGTGCGTGCTCGAACCGGAGCAGATCACGGAGTACCCCGACCATCTGGAGCTGAGCGAAGAACTGCGGGAGCAGCTCAAGCGGTGGAGTGTGCCGCAGGCGGCACGGGAAGACATGGACCCGGACACCTACTACGACTGTGTGTTGTCCAACGCACCCGGCTGGAAGGTCGGCGGCTGGCCCGCCTGGAACTCCACCGACCCCAGCCCGCAGTCCTGCTCCGAGTGCGGCACCGGCATGGAGGTCCTGATGACCGTCGCCACGTTCGAGGATGGGGACGACGCCGGGAACAGCTGGTCTCCGCGCCCCCACCCGGGTGCTGGACCGTACCCCGGCCACCGCGGCTACAACGCGACCGGTGTCCAGATAGGCAGCGGCTACCGGCAGCACCTGTTCGTCTGCCCGGCGGAGCCAGAGCACCCGCACATCGAGTTGATGACGTAGCCCGTCGTTCCGCGAGCCCTCCTACGGGAACTGCTTCTCCTCGCGGCCGATGTCGTCGATCGGGCCGAGGACCGTCCAGCCGGGCCCGAGGGGGCGGGTGGCGCGGAAGCCGTGGGCGTCCGCGTACTCCTCGGCCTCCTCCGCGGTGTCCTCGGGGGCGCGCATGATCGTGTAGCGCGGAGGGTCCTCGTGGTAGAAGCGGTAGAACGTGCGGCCCTCGTCCTTGGACTGGTAGAGGATCACGCTGACGCCCCAGAGGGCGTCGTACACCTTCTGATCGCGCGGGGGCGTCGTCGTGCACGTGTCGGAGGGCCGGCCGGGCTCGCGGACGCAGGTCCGGTACCGGCTCCAGTCGATGCGTTCGGCGCGGGGGTGTTCGGCGATCAGCTTCCGCATCCGGGCGTCGGCACGGGCGAAGGCCTCCTCGCGGCGGTCGTACTCCTGCTGCAGCCGGTTGAAGCGCTGCTCGTCGAAGCCGCTGCCGAAGTGGGCCATCAGGCCCGCGAGGACGGCGACCCGCCAGGCCAGGTACCCGGCCGTCACGACGAGCAGCGTGACGACCAGGACCCGGCCCGGCGAGCGCCTGTGGGGCATCAGATCGGCGACGTCAGAACGTGCCGCTGATGGGGATCGAGATGTCCGCCTGCGCGATCGGCGGGGGGTACTTCCCGTCGAACCGGTCATAGTGCTGGAGCGTAAACCAGTCGATGAAGCCGTACTCCGTGATCTCGTCGTCCGGGTCGAGACCGAAGTGGTCGTAGGAGTGGAAGACGAGGTTGCCGGAGAAGGAGTTGCCCTCGACCTTGTAGTCCTTCAGCGCGATCGTGTGGCCGTGGAACTGGTGGATCGCGATGGAGAGGGCGCGCTGGTTGGCGTCCCAGAGCGAGAAGTCGTAGACCGGGTACTTCACGTCCTGTCGAAGGAACTCCTGGAAGAGGAGGTTCTTGGTGAGGTCCTCCTGGACGTTGAGCTGATCGGTGCCGCCCTTGTTGTCGATGAGGGACTGCTTGATGATCTGGCTCGCCTTGTCGGTGTACGCCTTCTCCTGCGGTGAGGCGCCGACGGCGCGGGAGAGGGCCGTGCCGGAGCCGCTGTACAGGTAGCGGCCGGGGTCGAAGTTGTCGTCGACGGTGACCGTGCCCGCGCCCTGGCCGCCGCGGCCGTAGCGGAAGGCGTTGCGGAGGTCGTCGACGGACTGGGCGTAGTCGGCGTCGGCGCCGAGCTTGCCGAAGTTCATGATGTCGTTGAACTCGGCCCACATCCAGGACTCGGGCGTGATGCGGGCGACCCAGAACTCCAAGCCGAGGTCGGTGAGTTCGTCGAAGTCGTAGTCGTTGAAGGTGAGGTCGTCGGCGACGCGCGGGTCGGCCGGGACGGGCGGGTTCTGGGGGTCGGGGGCCTTGCGGTGGCCCTCGCGGAAGGACGACTGGTGGATCAGCATGTCGGTCGGGGGCGGGTCACCCGGGTCTCCGCCGTCGCCGGGGTCGTCGGAGAGGATTCGCTTGCCAGGGGCCTTGGAGCCTGCCTTGTCGAAGACGTGGCTGTCGAGGACGACGTACTTGGCGGAGCCGTCGGCCGTGGCGGTGGCGGTGATCGTGCTGCCGCTGCGCTGCTGGCCCGACTGCTTGACGAGGTGGCGGGCCTTTTCGTCGTAGCGGTAGAGGGCCGGTGCGGTGCCCTCCGTACGGTCGGGGTCGAGGCGGAAGGTTAGCCGTGCGGCGCCGTCCGCGGGGGCGGAGACCTGGAAGCCGTTGCCAAGGTAGCCCGGAGTGGACTTCGGGAACTCCCGCTGCTTGGCAGGGAGTCTGGTGACCTGGAAGCCGCCGACTTGCCCGGCGCTCAGGCCCTTGAGCGTGGCCTCGGCGACGGTGGCGCCGCCGTCCGCGCGGCGGGTCACGTCGAAGGAGGAGTTCTTGGCGCGGGGGGAGGCGTTGAGCCTCGTCTCCTCGCCGTCCTGGACGCCGTCGCCGTCGGTATCGGCCTTGGTGGGCTTCGTGCGGAGCTTCAGCTCGCGGGCGTCCGCGAGGCCGTCCTGGTCGGTGTCGGCGCGGGTGGGCGTGGTGCGGAGCTTGAGCTCGCGGGCGGCGGTGAGGCCGTCCTTGTCGGGGTCCTCGGCGCCGTCCTTGATGCCGTCGCCGTCGGTGTCGGCCTTGAGCGGGGAGCTGAAACGGTAGCCGAGCTCGGCGAAGTCGGAGAGGCCGTCGCCGTCGCTGTCCTCGGACTTGGGGTCGAGCTTGGCGCGCACCTCCAAGTCGTCGGGGAGGCGGTCGCCGTCGGTGTCCTCCGTCGGTGAGATGCCGTGCTTGGCGAAAGACGCCCAGGTCGGGGTATCGGCCTTGGTGCCTGGCTCGGCGCGGTACCAGACGCTCTCGGTCCTGCCCGGCTGGAGAGTGTTCGTGGGGCCGACGCCCTGGAGCGTCGTGCGCGCGTCCTGGGGGGCGGCGAGCTTCGCGGCGGAGGTGTCCGTGATGCGGTCGGAGAGCTCGAAGGTCAGCGACCACCTGGAGACGGGGTGATCGGACACATTCTCGAGCTGCAGCCGAGCAACGTACGAGCCCTCCGTCGCACTGCCGCGGAGGGCGGGCGGGACCTGGCTCCACGCCGCGTCGCCGGGGGCGACCTGGCGGTAGGAGACGTCGACCGTGTCGTCGTGGTAGAGCGTCGCTCCGTCGGTGGCCGCGCTGTCGCCGGGGGTTCCCGCGGCGACGGGCACGGCCGTGCCGAGGAGAAGGAGTAAGGCCGCGCCGAGGGGCACGGCGGCGCTTCTGTTCATGGGGCCTCCCATGTCTGCAGCCATGCCTGAGGACATGCCTGTTGTCACGAAGTTGCCTTTGTGTCACGGCAGTTGGGAATCAAACGGGGAAGCTAGCAGAGGTGGGGATGGTTCCCAAGGTGTGGTGGAGGCGAGATTGAAACGTTGGGGAGATTGGTAAGCCCTGTTCCGCTTGCCGGTGACGACAGAGCCTCCCGCGCCAGGCGGCCACGATCTGCGTTCCTCCTTCAGATGGGCGCTCCGCCCCAGTCGGGAGCCTCGACCGGCATCGGGCTGCCCACCCGGGCGGCGTGACCCGGGTGGAGCGGTGGCGCACCAACCTGTGGCTCGCCCGGGCAGCAGACTGACCGACCCAGACACCGGGACACTCCGCCCGGAGGTCGTGCACCGGGCCACGTGCCTTGCGGCTGCCTCCACACCCGGCCGCGGCATCAGCCGGCTCGGCTGAATCTTCGAGGCGATCGACGAGACCCCCGCAAGCTCGGCCCGCCTGCGGACAGCGGTCGCCTCCGCCCTCCGAGACGGGACTACTTCGACTTCCGATCGCCACCCTCAGCACCTGCTGGTTGGAAATCAGATCCTGCTTTCGAATCAGGTGACAGGCCGGACCGTTCAGCAGCAGGGTCCAGCCCTGCTCGAAGTGATTTCTCGTCAGTCCATCGACCGAAGTGTGATGTGCCGCCGTAGGTTCGACGCCGTCGCCGCTCACGCCGTCCGGGCGCCACTGGACGCCGTGCGCGGGGGCGGTTCACGCCCCGGCGCGTCCGGCACCCAGCCGGCGCCGTACAACCATCCGCCATGGGAAGGGGTCTGCCGTGGCATGCGAAGACTCCTCGTCGCCGGCGCCGCGCTGCCGGCCGCCCTCGTGGCCTCCGTCCTCCTGCCCCCAGCCGCCCACGCCCGCACACCAGCGCCCTTCGCCGACTTCAACGGCGACGGCTACGGCGATCTCGCCGTCTCCGCGCCCGGCGCGGCGATCGACGGTCACACCGCGGCCGGGGCGGTCGTCGTCGCCTACGGCTCGCCGGACGGGATCAAGTCCTCGCGGACGACGACCGTCAGCCAGAACACACCACGCGTGCCGGGCGTCGCCGAGGCGTTCGACCGCTTCGGAGCGTCCACCGCGGCCGGGGATTTCAACAAGGACGGTTACACCGACCTCGCGGTCGGCTCCCCCGGCGAGGACACCGCGCGCGGTGAGAACTGGGGCACCGTCACGGTGCTGTGGGGCAGCCCGACGGGACTCGGCGCGGGCGGGGCACTGAGCCAGCCGCTGGGCATCGAGCAGAGCGGATTCGGCACCGCGGTCACCGCCGGCGACTTCGACGGGGACGGTTATGCGGACATCGCGGCGAGCACGGGCAGCGGTACCCACCTGTGGCTCTACCTCAATCGAAGCACCGGCCAGTCCGGCGAAATGGCCTTCGCGCACGCCGACTTCGAGGCGTCGGCGATACCCTCCACCGGCACCGGCGTGACCGCGCTCGCCGCCGGGGACGTCGACGGCGACGGCACCGACGACCTGGCCGCCGTCACCAACCCGCTCAACGACTCCGGCGGCGCGCTCTACCTCTCCCCCGGCATCCCGGCCAATCGCCGCGCGGCGGGCGACCTGCCCCCAGCGCTCGCTCTCGCCATCGGCGACGTGGACGGCGACGGCCACGGCGATGTCGTGTCCGGACAGCCGTACGGACGCGAGGAAGTGCCCGGCGCCCACGACGGCGGCAGCGTGAGCGTGCTGCCAGGCTCTGCCCAGGGCGTCGACGGCCGACGGGCGGTCGTGATCACGCAGAACACAACCGGGGTGCCCGGGGTCGTCGAGGAGGGCGACCGCTTCGGCTGGTCCGTGGAGCTCGCCGACATCAACCGGGACGGACGGGCCGACCTGGCCACCGGCGCCGTCGACGAGGGCGTGGGCCTGGCCGGTTTCACCGGCTCCGTCACCGTCCTCCCCGGCTCCGCGCACGGCCTCACCGGCACCGGCTCGTACGCCTTCCACCAGGACACCCCAGGGGTGCCCGGCGTCGCGGAGTCCCGTGACTCCTTCGGCGAGGCCTTGGCGCTGGCCGACACCAACCGCGACGGGCGGCTCGACCTGGCCGTCGGCGCGCCCGGCGAGAACGGCTGGTACGGCGCGCTCACCACGCTGCGCGGCGACGGCGCGCGGATCACCTACACCCGCGCGGTTGGCTTCAGCGCGCAGACCATCGGGCTCGCCACCGGCGAGGACTGGTACCCCGAGTTCGGCGCACCGATCAGCGGCTGACTCCACGACTGTGCGTTGCCCGCCAGCTGCCCCTACTCGGCCCGTCTCGGTATCGCGCGCCCCTCAGGGTGCTCACCCTGGGGGAACACCCCCGCCCCACTGTGATCCAGATCACACACGGTTCCTGTCAGCAATCGAGGCGCTGTTCCGCTCAAGTCACCGGAAGCAGCCGAAACAGACAGGAGCGCTTCATGAAGCACCGCATCGTCGTCCTTGGCGCCGGCTATGCCGGGGCCTACGTGGCCGGAACTCTGGCCCGGCGGCTGTCCCCGGCGGAGACCGGGATCACTGTGGTCAACGCCGAGCCGGACTTCGTGCAGCGGCTGCGGCTGCACCAGCTCGCGGCCGGCCGCGAGATCAAAGCACCGCAGCTCACAGACGTTTTCGCGGGCACGGGGATAGGGCTGCGCGTGGGTCGTGTCACCGGCGTCGATCCCGAGCGCCAGATCGTCGCCCTATCCGGCTCCGACAGCGCCGACGGCGACAGCAACGACGGCGTGGTCGGCTACGACACGCTGGTCTACGCGCTCGGCAGCCGCGCCGCCCACGGCGTCCCGGGCGTGGCCGAGCACGCCTTCAATGTCGCCGCCCGGCCCTGCGCACTGCGCCTGCGTGAGCGTCTGGACGGCCTGAGCGGACGGGGCGAGGGCGGGAGGGTGCTGGTCGTCGGTGACGGGTTGACCGGTATCGAGACCGCCACGGAGATCGCCGAATCCCGGCCCGAGTTGTCGGTGACGCTGGTCGCCCGTGGAGAGCTGGGCGCCCAGCTGTCCGCGGGAGCCCGCAGCCATCTGCGCCGCGCCTGTGACCGGCTGGGCATCACGGTCGTGGAGCACAGAGAAGCCGAGACGGTCGAAGCGGCGCGGGTGCGGTTCACCGACGGCACCGCCCTGGCATCCGATGCGACGGTGTGGACGGCCGGATTCGCGGTCAGCCCCATAGCCGCCGTCGGCGGGCTGGAGGTCACCGACAACGGCCGGATCGTGGTGGATCGCACCATGCGGTCCCTCTCGCACCCGAACGTCTACGCCACCGGTGACAGCGCCTACGCCATCGGCGACAACGGCCGAGCGCTGCCGATGTCCTGCGCGTCGGCCGGCTACACCGGCATGCAGGCCACGGCCGCGATCGTGGCACGTCTGACCGGCCGCGAGACGAAGAAGACCAGGCTTGAGTACCTGGGCAACCACATCAGTCTCGGACGGCGGGACGCGATGGTGCAGATGGTCGACGACCAAGCGCGAGCGAAACCCAGCTTTGTGGGCGGCCGCAAGGCCGCACGCATCAAGGCGGGCATCCTCCAGATGTCGCTGTGGACCACCTCGCACCCGACGTTCGGCCTGCCCAGGCGCAGGCGCCCCCTGGCTGCCGTAATGGATGCGCCAGCCGACAAGACCCTCGCGTTCCCCGAAGAGACGAGTGTCTAGGCCCTTAGGGTGATGCGCGTGGACAGCACCGCCACTGATCGCTTCGACGCCAGCCGGTTCGAGGCCAGCCGCAACCGGCTGGCCTCGCTGGCGTACCGAATGCTGGGCTCCGCCGTGGACGCCGAAGACGCCGTACAGGACGCGTTCATGCACTGGCAGGCCGCCGACCGGCAGCGGATCAAGGTACCGGAAGCGTGGCTGACCAAGGTCGTCACCAATCTGTGCCTTGACCGGCTCCGCTCGGCACAGGCCCGCCGCGAACGCGCCGTCGGCGCATGGCTTCCCGAACCACTGCTCGACGGCGACCCGATGCTCGGCCCGGCCGACACGTTCGAGCAGCGTGAATCGGTGTCGTTGGCCGTGCTGCTCGTCATGGAGCGACTCTCCCCCGTGGAGCGGGCCGTCTACCTCCTGCGCGAGGCGTTCTCCTACAGCCACAGCGAGATCGCCGAGATCCTGGACATCACCACCTCCGCAAGCCAGCAGCACCTCCACCGGGCCCGGCACCGCATCACCGCCGCGCGCCGCCGCGGCGCCGACGTCGATCCGGCATCCGCCCGCGGCATCGTCGAGGAATTCCTCGCTGCCGCCACCTCGGGACAGACGCAACGGCTGGTGGCGCTGCTCACCGACGACGCGATCGCGATCGCCGACTCCAACGCCGCCGGCCCGGTCACAACACTGCTGCGCTACGACACCCCTGAACGCATCGCCGCCATCGCACGAGCCGGTCTCACTCCCACCCCCGCCAAACGACGCCTCGCCGGCGGCACGCTCGCCATCCACTACACGCTCCTCAACCGCGCACCAGCCCTCCTCTTCGTCCGCGACGACCACGTCATAGGCACCATGGCGTTCGACCTCGCCCACGACAGGATCGCAACCGTGCGCGGCGTGGCCTCCCCCACCCGCCTGGTCCGCCTGGCCGAAACCTGGCGACAGCACGAACCACACACCCCGCCCATCGCCCAATGGTGAGGAGGTCGGCCTTGCACCGGTCGGAGCGGGCGGTGACCGCGATCAGGACGCGGTCGTCACCGAGGTCGTTCGCGTAGGCCTGGCGCTCCTTCGCCGACCACTGCCGCTCGCCCGAGTCCCAGGCCTCGGGCGAGCGGCACCATGTGGTCGACGTCCAAGCCGCCCGCGGCGTCCACGTGGACGTCGCCGCAAGGGCTGTACCACTGCCCTTGGGTGAGCGCGCATCGCGCGTCCTGCTCAGGAGCGGTGAACGTCTCCGCCAGCAGCACTTCCGTACGGGTGTTGCAGCTGTCCTTTTCGGCGTCCGTCCCGTGCGTGATGGCGCTCCGGGTATTGCCGGTCTGCGTCTTCCCCGCAGCGGGGAGCACGTTGACCGCGTCTTTGAGCGACAGGGCAGGCGTGCCGCCCGCTTCGGCCAGCGGGCCGCTCGGCGTGAGCGGGCAGGGTCGAAGCAGCGAGCGCGACCGTGGCTGCCGCGAGAGTGGCGACAAGGCGCACCAGAGAGGCCCCTTTCGAAGGTCCCATCAGGATCGGGATCCTTACCCGCACAGCCCGACTTCGAGCCCGCGCTCACGGACCGCTTCCGCGACCGCCGTGAGCGCGGCTGGCATCGTCTGCTGGGACACGCTCGGCAAGGACGCCAACCTTTACCTTGTGCAAAGATGTACCTGTGGAGGGGGCCCGCGCTCCCTCCTGGAGCGCCGGGAAGCCTGGTCGGCATCGTGTCCGCGCGATCCCGGAGAATGCGATGCCAGACCAGCCCGCCCCACGAGACGAGACAGCCAGGGCATGGCCCGGAGGCCGCGGCAACCGCGCCGCCGGCACATTCCGTGGCAGGCGTGTGGCGTCACGCCTGTCGATCACGCCGGACATCGAGGCAGCCCTGTCCTCCCCGCTGACGTTGCACCTCACCGGGGAGCTCGACGTGGACACAGCTGCCGGGCTGCGTGAAAGCCTGGCCGTCCTTGCCGGCCGCTTCGAAGGGGGCGCGCTGGTGCTCGACCTGTCCGGAATCACGTTCTGCGACCCCGCAAGCCTCTACACCCTGCTGGGTATTCGCCAAGCCCTCCCTCTGGCTGGCGTCGAGGTGTCGTTCAGCCATGCCAGTGCCGTGACGTTGGCCGCCGCCGACCGGGTGGGACTGATCGAGAGACTGAATCTGTAGCCTCGGCGGGGCCGTTGCCGCCGCCGCGGTCGGGCCCACTGGCCGCAGGAAGCTGGAACGTTCCGGCTCGGGACCGGCTTGCCGTAGCGCTGACGGAGCACTCATTCCCTTACAAGCCGCCGCCCCACCAGGGCGCGTATCGGGTCGTGCTCGATTGCGGGATGTGCCTTCGTGGCACGCTCCGGTCCGATAGACCGTCTTGCGTGACGCGAGTGCAACTGACCGCCCCGCAATGGCAGTTCATCGAGCCGTACCTGCCGATCGGTGAGTACGGCCGGTATCTTGAGCGGCTGCGGCAGCAGTTTGAGGGTGTGACCTGGCGGTTCAAGACGGGCGCGCCGCGGCGGGAGATGCCGACGAAGTTCGGCGCCTGGTCGACCGCGTCCACAACCGCTTCCGACAGCGGCGTGACGCCGGGATCTTTGAGGCCGTTTTGGAGGGCCGAGTAGGCCTTGGCGAGGCATCGCCACTCGCTATGACAAGACGCCAGAAAGCTACCTCGCCGGCCTCCACCTGCGCGCGCGATGATCTGGCTCAAGAACCTCACGCGGACCGCCCATTGACCAAAATCGACGCGCCCTAGCCGTACGGGTTGAGTGCCCAGAAGCGGACGGTGTCGCTGCGACGGTCGAACCACAGTTTGATGGAGTGGCCGCTGCCGTCGCGGTCGAGCTCGTGCGACCGGATCCACTGAGGGTTCTCCGGCCCCTCGCCCTTGAGCGGCTTCTCGAACCACGAGGAGAACTCGTCGGCCGGTTCCTCGGAGACGAAGGCGTGGGCCGCCGTCAGCTCGGCCAATTTCCCCGGCGTCAGCCGGGCGAAACCCGAGATCATTAGCTCCGGCGACGGTATGCCCCGATCGTTGTCCCGGCTGCTCACCCACTTGGCGTCGGTGAGCGGGCCCAGCAGCGGGAATGCCCGCTCCAGCGGTGTGGTGTCGGTGTGCCAGTCCCCCTTGGCCCCGTTCGCCACCTGACGCAGGGCCCACCAGGCGGGTAGGACCGCCAGCCCCGCCCCGATCCCGATCAACTTCCGTCGCTCCAAAGCGATCCCCCTCATGTCTGACTTCAGGGGGACCGTATCTGGCTCGAGCACCTCACCCGGACCACCTATTGATCACAACTGCATACGCGCCCTAGGACCGGCCAACACCGGCCGGCCCCGTGAGCCGCTCGGAAGCGGGCCTGCCCCCCAAACGTGTGCCGGCTACGGGAAGGCTTCCGGCGCCGGCCGGGGCACCTCGAGTCTTGCGATGCCGATCTCAGTGGCTGGTGAGTTCGCCGGTGAGCTTGCCGTGGAGGTCGGCGCTCGGGTCGTTGAGGCCGATGATCTCTACGCTCTTTCCGCGCTGGGTGTACTTCGTCTCGATCGCGTCGAGGGCGGCGACGGAGGAGGCGTCCCAGATGTGGGCGGCGCTCAGGTCGATGATGACCTTGTCGGGGTCGCCCGCGTAGTCGAACTGGCCGACGAGGTCGTTGGAGGAGGCGAAGAACAGCTCGCCCCTCACGCAGTAGACGACGCTGGTGCCGCCTGGGTCGGTGACGGCGGTGACACGGGCGAGGTGGGCGACCCGCTTGGCGAAGATGACCATGGCGGTGACGGAGCCGACGACGACCCCGATGGCGAGATTGCCGGTGGCGACCACGCAGACCACGGTGATGGCCATGACTGTGATCTCCCCGGCGGGCATACGCTTCAGCGTCTTCGGAGCAATGGAGTGCCAGTCGAAGGTCGCGAAAGACACCATCACCATCACCGCAACGAGGGCGGCCATCGGGATGTCCGAGACGACCGGCCCGAACACGATGCACAACACCATCAGGAACGATCCGGCCAGGAACGTCGACAAGCGGGTGCGGGCACCGGAGACCTTCACGTTGATCATCGTCTGGCCGATCATCGCACAGCCGCCCATTCCGCCGAAGAAGCCGGTCACGATGTTGGCGATGCCCTGGCCGATGGACTCGCGGGTCTTGGAGGAGTGGGTGTCGGTGATGTCGTCGACCAGCTTGGCGGTCATCAGGGACTCCATCAGGCCGACCAGCGCCATCGCGAAGGCGTAGGGGGCGATGGTCGTCAGGGTGTGCACGGTGAAGGGCACGTCCGGCAGCCCCGGCACCGGCAGCGAGGAGGGCAGCTCGCCCTTGTCTCCCACGGTCGGCACGGCGATGCCGGCCGCGACCGTGATGACGGTGAGGATGACGATCGACACCAGCGGCGCAGGAATCACCTTGGTGATCCTCGGGAAGAGCACCATCAGCGCGAGGCCGCCGATGATCAGTGGGTAGACGGGCCAGGGCACGTCGTGCATTTCCGGGACCTGCGCCACGAAGATCAGGATGGCCAGGGCGTTGACGAAGCCGACCATCACCGAGCGGGGCACGAACCGCATCAGTTTCGCCACCCCGAGCGCACCGAGGGCGACCTGGATGACGCCGGCCAGGATGACGGCGGCGACCAGGTATCCGAGTCCGTGCTCACGATTCAGCGGGCCGATCACGAGGGCCACGGCGCCGGTCGCGGCGGAAATCATCGCCTGGCGGCCGCCGACGATCGAGATCGTCACGGCCATGGTGAACGAGGCGAACAGGCCGATCGCCGGGTCGACCCCGGCGATGATCGAGAAGGAGATCGCTTCGGGGATGAGGGCCAGGGCGACCACCAGGCCGGCGAGCACCTCGGTACGCCAGACCTTGGGGTTGTTCAGCCAGTCAGGCTTGAGGCCGCGCAGCCGCGCGGCGGGAGTCACAGCAGCAGAAGACAAGGAAATGCGTACCTGTCGTGCTCGGGCACACCGCGGGCGGGCCGGGCGTGCGGGAAGGGGAGCGGGAGACCCGATGGCATCCCGCGGGCGACCCGAGGCGGGCTGGGAAGTCGTGGGGACGTGAGCCGGGGCCTGAGTGGTGCCCGGCCGGATGGGTCACGCCTGAGGGCGAATGGTCACGGCGGGCAGGCGGCGGCGATCGGCGTCATGGGCTCGCGCACGCTTTTCTCCTGCAGGAATCGGATCTTCGCCGGGGGGCCATCTGCCTCGAAACGGCAGCGACGGGGCAGCCGAACCGCCCTCACCAACAGCAACTCTACCGTAACGTTAGAGTAGAGATCGGTGGGGTTGCGCAGACGCGACCCCTCCGCGACGGGAAAGGCCAGGGTCACGGGCGTGGACGACAAGCACATGCAGATCGGCGAGGTCGCCGCGCGGACCGAGCTGTCCCTGCGCACCATCCGGCACTACGAGGAAACCGGCCTGGTCATCCCCTCCGCCCGCTCCCAGGGCGGTTTCCGCCTCTACACCGAGGGCGACATCGCCCGCCTCATGGTCATCCGCCGTATGAAGCCCCTCGGCTTCACCCTGGACGAGATGCGCGATTTGCTGGACGCCGCCGACCGCCTCGACTCCCACGAACCGGATGGCATCGAAGACCGGGAAGCATTGCTGAAGCGGATAGAGACCTACGAGCAGGCCGCCGCGCGGAAAATCGAGGACCTGCGCGTCCAACTGGCTCGCGCCGAAGAGTTCGCCACCACGCTCCGAGCCCGACTCGGGACCGCCCCACATGAGCAGAGCACCCCGGCCCGAGCGCCCGCCGCCGGCCCGCACAGCACACCCCGGGCCCCCGAGCAGCCGTCATAAGTGTCTTGGCGAGAAGCCGACTCGGACACGGAACGTCAGTCCGTGTCCGAGCAGCCCTGACGCTCCTGCGGCGGACTGCCACACCTGGCTGACTCCCACGAGGACGAGACGGCCGAGCATGAAGACGTTCGCGCCGACGCGAGGGAAATAAGCGCCACGTCCGCGAACATCCACAACCGTACTCATTCCGCCCCCGACGGGTCACGTGCTCCCCACCCGCAGGAGCTGCGCCAACAAGTCAGCGCGGCGCAGCAGCGGTTCGACCACCTCTCGCGTGACGTGTACACCTTCCCGAGCGGGATGCAGGCTTCGGACGAGGGCCTCGCCGCGGTTGCGGGAGCACGCGGGAAGGTGCCATGAATCGTCACGACGTGCAGTCATCCCCATGCCTCCTCACAGAACGTGCTTGCTGGTCTCACTCGACGGCCGCGTCTCGAATTGGAGCGTGTGACCTCAGGGTTGCTGGGCTCTGCTCCTTGGGGCACCTGGTGCCGGTCGAGAAGGCAGTTGGTCCTTCCGGCTGCGCCTGGGAGAGGGTTCAGCCTTCGACGCCGGTGGCGTCGTGCGACGCCCCGACGGGCTTGGACTCGGGGGATCCGCGTTGCCTGAGGTAGATGGCGAAAATGGCCATGGAGGCGACCGCCAGCAGCTCGGACTGCCAATTCTGAAGCGTGCGGCTCCAGAAATCCGCAGAGGACACGTAGTGGGCCCACGTGGTCGGGGCTTCCAGTCGGCGCAACTGCTCCTCGTTGTAGGCCGCGACGCCGGTGACCGATTGGGCGAGCCAGGAGAGCAGGAAGATGGCGCCCATGACAAGTCCCAGGGAGCGGGAGAAGACCGCTGCGCGCCAGTCCTTGTGCGCTGCCCAGCGGGGTGAGTCCTTCGTGGCGTGCTCTCCGACCATCTGCTCCTTGTCGGTCTCGGTCCCGGCCTTCCCGAGCTCCTTGGACTCCGGCGAACCGCGTTGCAGCAGCCAGACGGTCGCGAAGATGTAGAGAGAGAACTGCAGGTACTCCGACTGCCAGTTCTCGGTGACGTCGACAGCGAAGTCCGAGGACGTCACGTACGCACCGAAGGAGACAGCTGCCATGCCGTCGCTGACGAGCTGATTGTTGTACTGTGCGTGGCCCGCCACGGCCTGACCCACGAGTGCGAGCACGAAGGTGGTCAGGAAGAACAGCCCCAAGCTGTTGTGCCGTAGAAAGAGCCGTACCCGGTGCCGGGGCCGGGCGGTGTTTTCGCTGGTTTCTGGTTCGTGGCTCATCGGCGCATCAGCCCCAGAGCCATGAAGTACGCCAGACCGCCGATGATCACCAGCAGGGTCACGGCGAACAGTGTCCTCATGGTCCTCACCCGCCCTTGATCTCACACTCGTAGGGTCGCTGGGGACGTGGACGACACCCAGCAGCCGTCACCTTCCAGCCCGTGGGGAAATGCGCCAGGAACACGGTGTCCCGCTCCAACACCACCCGCGCCTGATCGCCGTACACGTCCACACCCCGTACGGAACCGGCCGCTGAAAGCTCCTCTTCCTCGATCGCCAGGCCAATCGCTTCCTGGCACCGCCTCTTGTCGGACTGCTCCAGTTCTTCGCGAGTGGCAGGCGCGAGAGCCGCGCACAGTTGCTCACGGTTTTCGGCGCCCAGCGCCTGCTCGAAGCGAGTGACCTCTGTTGTCACCTGGTCACGGCGGTCGGGGAGCGTGTCGCAGGCACTGACTGCGGTGAGGACAGCCAGCACGCCCAGCCACGGCCTGTACCACGGTCCTCGCATCCTGCCTCCCGGCGGCCTGGGCGGAACCTTGTCCGCTGTGGGTCCATCAAGTGACACCGGCTACCCGCTCATAGGATCTTCACGCCTCGGAGCCCGCAACCCGAGCCGGCGCAGGCTGACCGGGCCGACCGGACATGTTGAAGGTGAGCCGTCCGAGCGGCCCGGCTGCGACGTCGACCACACCGCACTGGCGGTGCGGTCGATCGCCAAGTGGCCGGCGCCGGTGGTCCTGGTCGCCCATACGATCGCGCTCCTCTACGGGCGACACCGAACGCGCGTGTGCGGGTTCCGCTGGCTCGTGCACCGACGCCCACCGGTGCGCCCGCGCCAACCCCGTCCCCCGACGCCGCAAATCGGTGCCGGCCAGGACGTGCAGGGGCGGCGGTACGGTAGCCGGAACTTTGATCGAGGCGGGTGGTGGCGGTGGAGTGGCGTGAGTACGCCGAGCAGATGGCTCTGCTCGCGCGGAATTTGCTGGCCCAGGACTCGGTCCAGGCGACGCTGGATGAGATCGCGGCATCGGCGGTGAAGCTGGTGGACGGCTGCGACGCGGCCGGGATCCTCGCGGTGCGCAAGGGCCGGGCCGTGACGCTGGCCGCCTGCGGGGAAAGGGTCGAGGACTCCGACCGCTTGCAGGGCGAGCTGGGCGAAGGCCCCTGCTTCGACCTGGCACGTCGCGCGGATGCCGACGGCGAGCGCGTATACCGGATCGCGGACATGGCGCAGCCTCAGCCGGCCTGGGAGAGGTTCGCCGCCGGCGCCCGCAAGCTGGGCATCGGGAGCATGACCGGCGTGCTCCTGTACACCGGCCAGGCGGACTTCGGTGCGCTGAATCTGTATGCGCACGGGGGCGGGGCCTTCGGCAAGGACATCGAGACCGCGGGCTGGATGCTGGCCTCGCACGCCGCCGTCGTCCTGGCCGGCGCGCACACCATCGACCAGCTCGAGCACGCCATGGAGACCCGGCACGCCATCGGCGAGGCCATGGGCATCCTCATGGCACGCCACCAGCTGAGCGAGGACGACGCGTTCGGCGTGCTGCGCCGCCTATCCCAGCACCACAACATCAAACTCCGCGACGTCGCCCACAAGGTTCGTACCGAACACACCGGTCTCGCCTGATCCAAGGACCGCGCCCGGTCGGCGCCGCTGGGAGCGGCCCCCTGGCGCGCCGTCGTGGGCACGGCACACCCGGACAGTCGCCGGCACGTCAGCGATGTGCTTCGGCGAGAAGGCAAGGCAGGTGACCGTTCTCGGGCATCTTCATGAGGTCCCGGCCGTGGTGGGCCGGCCCGCAGCGCCCTGGTCGTGGAGGTAGCCGTAGGCGGCGTTCCGGGGGCCAAGGAACGCGCCGGCGTCCTCCTTGGCCGGCTCGCTCTCAATACGACGCTGACCTGCGGCGATGCCCCTCGTCAGGCCGGACGAACACCGTCGTCCTAAGCTGATCGGGTGCCGCCCGGTCGGTTTATGCTCCCGGCGGGACGGTGCCCCGTACGCGGCCGTTGCAGGGGCGGAAAGGGGTCCACGATGGACGACTATCCCCTGATCGAGGACCACGGTCTGATCGGTGATCTGCAGACCGCGGCGCTCGTCACCACCGACGCGACGATCGACTGGTACTGCTGTCCGCGCTTCGACTCGCCCAGCGTCTTCGGTGCGCTGCTCGATCACGGCAAGGGCGGCCATTTCACGATGCGGCCGGCCGCGGACACGTTCACGACCAAGCAGCTCTACCACCCCGACACCGCCGTCCTGGTGACCCGCTTCATGACCGAGTCCGGAGCCGGTGAGGTCGTCGACTTCATGCCCGTGACCGGCACGACCGTCACCGGCCGGCACCGGCTGGTGCGCATGCTGCGCTGCGTGCGCGGCACGATGACCTTCGAGGGGGAGATCGCTCCACGTTTCGACTACGGCCGTCAGCCGCACGAGCTGCACATCACGGAGCACGGGGCGCTGTTCACCTCACGGGACCTGGACCTGGCGCTGCACACCGTGCGTGAGCCGCAGGATGAGCGCCTGTTGAACATCCTCTCGGGCGAGGAGAACGATCTGCGGTTCTCCCTGACGCTACGGGCCGGGCAGCAGCGCGGCCTGATCCTGGAGTCTGCGCCCCAGGGGCCTCCGCAGGAGATCGGGGTGGCGGAGTTCGAGCGGCTCTTCGATGAGACGGTGCGCTTTTGGCGTTCGTGGCTGAGCCAGTCCACCTATGCGGGCCGCTGGCGGGAGGCGGTAGAGCGTTCGGCGATCACGCTCAAGCTGATGACCTACGCGCCGACCGGCGCCATGGTCGCCGCCCCCACCACGGGACTGCCCGAACAGCTGGGCGGCGAGCGGAACTGGGACTACCGGTTCACGTGGATCCGCGACGCGTCGTTCTCGGTGTACGCGCTGCTGGGACTGGGGTTCAAAGAAGAGGCGGCGTCGTTCATCAACTGGCTGCACGAGCGGGTCAAGCAGGAGGCGGGCCAGGGCAACGGCACAGGGCCGCTGAACATCATGTACCGCGTCGACGGATCCTCCGACCTCGTCGAGGAGACCCTCGAACACTGGGAGGGCTACCGCGGCTCCGCCCCGGTCCGTATCGGCAACGGAGCGGCCGGCCAGCTGCAGATGGACATCTACGGCGAGGCACTGGACAGCATCTACTTCGCGCACGAACACGGTATGCACCTCGACCACGGCGGGTGGAAGGCGCTGCACACCCTCCTGGACTGGCTGGTCGACCACTGGGACCAGCCCGGTGAGGGGCTGTGGGAGACCCGTGGCGGCCGCAAGGACTTCACCTACGGCCGCGTGATGTCCTGGGTGGCCTTCGACCGGGCCCTGCGGATCGCCTACGACGACGGCCGGCCCGCGGCGGGCGGACGCTGGATGGACGCGCGGGACGCCATCTACACCCAAGTCCTCGACCGGGGCTGGGACCCGAAGAAGCAGGCGTTCGTCCAGCACTACGGCAACGACGTGCTGGACTCCTCGCTGCTGCGCATGCCCACGGTCGGGTTCATCACGCCGGACGATCCGATGTGGAAATCCACCCTCGACGCGATGGAGAACGAACTGGTCAGCGACAGCCTCGTCTACCGCTACAACCCCGAGGCATCCCCCGACGGACTGCGCGGCTCGGAGGGCACGTTCTCCCTGTGCACATTCATGTACGTCGACGCCCTGGCCCGGGCAGGACGCGTCGACATGGCCCGCCTGGTGCTGGAAAAAATGCTCACCTACGCCAACCACCTGGGCCTGTACTCCGAGGAGATCGACCTGACCGGACGCCAACTCGGCAACTTCCCGCAAGCCTTCACCCACCTGGCCCTCATCGACGCCGCAATCACCCTGAACGCGATGATCCAGGCCGGGGAAGGAAATCACGGCCAATAGAGCCAGAACGCGCTGAGACCCGGCACACCTTCACCACCGCAGGCGTCCGGCACACCGCCACGGCTACAGCATCTCAGCGCGGTGCCCCGGCCGACCACGGGCCTGAGCAGGACGAGGCTGTCGCTGTACGCCGGCACGGGGCGGAACAGGACGGCGGTGCCACCCTCCGCCGCCGCGGGCGCGGGGCCTGCCTCAGCGGGGTGCGCCTGCGGGGACGGGGCCGAGGAGGATGACGGTGTCGCCTTGTGCCGGAACGGACTTGCGGCGTTCGGTGACGGGGTCCAGGCGGTGGTCGGCCCGTACGACGAAGAGGGTGTCGTGCTCCGGTGGCAGGGGTGTGGTGGCCGGCTGCACCACGAATCGGGAGCCTTGTGCGTAGCGATCGGCCAGGACGTGGCGGACCAGGGAGCGGCCGAAGAGGATGTCGCCGCCGGTGTAGGGAGCGACCACGCCGTGGCTGTCGTGCGGTGGGCCCACCCGATAGACGGGACCCTCGACGTTGTCTTCCATGACGATGGAGGCCAGGGCGTTGAAGTCGTCGTCGTCGGTGGCCAGGAAGACGGCCGACACGCCTTCCAACCGGGCCCCGGGGTTGATGCCGGTGGCCAGCAGGTCGCCCTTGGCCAGAGGGAGACCGGCGCCTGTGATGCGTTCCCGTTCCTCCTCGCCCCCCGCCCACATCAGGACCTCCAGGCCGGTGGAGCGCAGGGCCTTGCCCAGGTCGACCACCCATGCCTCGCCGCCCACCAGGAGGACGCGGGTGCTGGCTGCTTTGACGACGCCCAGCCGGCGGGCGACCGGGGCCGCGGTCAGCGCGTACAGCAGGACGGTTCCCACGATCACCAGGAAGGTGACGGGGAGGATCTTCGCCGCCCCGGTCACGCCCCGTTCGACCAGGCCCGCGGAGAACGTCGACGCGGTGGCGGCGGCGACGATGCCGCGGGGGTCCATCCAGGCGACGAGGGCGCGTTCGCCCTTCGAGAGGTCCGTGCGGGCGGCGGCGCCGAAGGCCACCAGCGGCCGGACCACCAGGACCAGGATCGCCAGGAGGCCGAGGGAGGGAAGGAGGACCGGCACCAGGGATGCCGGGGTGACCGTTGAGGAGATCGAGATGAACAGCAGCCCGATGATCAGCTGGACGAGGGTCTCGAAGAAGGGCCGGCGGGCGGGCATGTCGAAGCCGCGGATGTTGGCCACGGCCAGTCCCACCACGATCGCGGCGATGAGTCCCGTGTCGTCCCGCACCACGTCGCACAGCGCGGACACACCGATCACGATGGCCAGTTGCGCGAGCGTCCCCAGCGTCTCGCCGAGCCGCAGCGTGCGCAGGGTCAGCCACAGCAGCACGACGCCTACCACCCCGCCGGCCAGCCCGAAGGCGATGCTCAGCGCGAACTGGCCCAGCTGGTAGCCGCGGCCGATGTCCACCTGATGCGATGAGGCCACGGCATGGAAGGTCAGCGCCCCCAGGATGGCGCCGATCGGGTCCGTCAGCGTCCCCTCCCAGATCAGGATGCGCCGCACCTTGTCACTGGGCCGCACGAAGTCCAGCAGCGGCCCCACCACGGTGGGCCCCGAAACCACCAGGATCATGCCGAGCATCGCCGCCACCCGCAGCGGAATACCGAACAACGCCGGCCCCACCGCACCCGTCACAAGGAAGGTGAGCAGCACCCCGTACAGCAGCAGCCTGCCCACGATCCCCCGCGTGTGGTGCGCCAGCTTCCGCAAGTCCAGGCCCAGACCGGCGTCGTAGAGGATCACCGCGACGGACAGCGACACGAACGCCGAAAAATCCGGCCCCAACAGCTTGTCCGGGTGGATCACATCCGTCATCGCACCGGCCGCGAACCCGACAGGAAGCAGAATGATCAGAGCCGGGACACGCAACTTGTTCGCCACGATCTGCGAACAAGTCGCCAGCACCAAAGTCAGCGCCAGCCCGAGGAGGATCTCGTCGTCACTCACAGCGGCTTCCTTCCACGGAGTCAGAGATGCGCGGGGCGCGGAACACGGCGGGGGGGGCGGGTGGGAGTGTCAGCTGCCGGGGGTCGCTTCGTCACCGGTGGGGCCGGTACGAGGGCTCAGGTCGGAGTCGGTGAGTTCTTCCAACTCGCCGTGAGTGTCCAGCCAGTACAGGAGGACGACGGCCGGTACGACGAGGACCAGGGCCACCAGGGTGACGATCGCCAGCCACGTCAGGGTGGAGGGTGCGCCGGCCGCGTCGGCCACGCTCAGCGAGGTGGGGAGCAGGTAGGGGCGCTGGGCCATGCCCCAGGCCAGGACGGCGGACGCGATGACCCCCACCGCCGTGACGCGCACCCACCTGCCGGGGGTGCGCAGGAGCAGCCAGGCGGTTGCCAGGGCGGACACGGCGGCCGTGATGACGAAGAGCAGGCCCAGGCCGTGGCCCAGTCCGTGCCAGAGATAGGGGGCGTCGTCGTGGATGACGGCCGCGGTGACCGCCGCCAGGACGGTCAGGACGGCCAGGGCGGCCAGTGCCCGGCGTCGGAAGTAGTGGTCGAGATCGGGGGCGTGGAATCTGTGGGCGTCGCCGGTGAGGAACACTGCCCCGAGGAACGCCGCGGCCGCGACGGCAATCGTGCCGAACACGAGCGAGGTCGGGCTGGTCCACACATCCGCGGAGGCCTCGGTGCCCGGGGCCACGCGCTCGGAGGCGATACCGCCGGCCGCGGCACCGAGGAAGAACGGTGTGACGAGCGAGGCGACAGCGAAGATCGCACCGTACAGGCGCCGGCCGGCGAGCCGCTGGGAGGGTTTACGCAAGGCGAATCCGCCGCCGCGCAGGACCATGCCGACCGCGGCCAGGGCCAGGGGCAGCCACATCGCGGAGAACACGGCCTGGAACAGGACCGGGAAACCGGTCCACATGATGACCAGGACGAAGACGAGCCAGACATTGTTGACCTCCCACACGGGAGCCATGGCGTGGTCGATGAGCCACCGGGGACGACTCCCCCGTTTGGTGCCCCCGGCCGTCAGGTCCCAGAAGCCGGCCCCGTAGTCGGTGCCGCCCGCGCAGGCATAGGTCGTCACCGCAAGGAGCAGCACCACGGCGATCAGGTCCGCCCTCACAGGCCCTCACCCCCCGGCCGGCCGCTGCCCCCAGGTCCGGCGGCGGGAACCTTGTCCAGGTCCGCGCTCATGGGCGCCCACCCCCCGGCCGTCCGCCGCTCCCGGGCCCGGCGGCGGGAACCTCGCCCGCGGGAAGGGCAGGACGCGGTCCGTAGGGGCTGTCGGCCTCGGGCATGCCACCCGGCCCCCCTGTGCGGCTCTGCTCGAGGTCGGCCATCCGCCAGCGGGTGCGCATGGTCAGCAGGACGGCGAGGAAGGAGCCGAAGAGGAACACGTACACCACCATCACCACACCGAGCATGATCCACAGGCTGGTGGAGCGGGTCGCGGTCACGGCCTCGGCGACCCGCATGTTCTGGTAGACGATCCACGGCTGGCGCCCCACCTCGGTCGCGATCCAGCCGCACTCCACAGCCACCACCGAACCCGCACCGGCCCCGGCAGCGGCGCGGTAGAACCACTTCGAGGCGGGCAGACGGCGGTGGCGCAGCCACACCAGTCCGTACCACAGGGCGAGCAGCACCAGCGCGGATCCGATGAGGACCATGATGTCGAAGGCCCAGTGCGCGATCGTCGCCTGCACTGGCGTGGGGCGCTGGTCGGCGGGGACTGAAGTCAGCCCGACCACGCGCGTGTTGGGACTGAATCCGGCGAGCACCGAGTCCAGCAACGGGACCTTGATGCCGCCCGAGACGGTGCCGTCCGCCTTCAGCCGCCCGAACAGGTACTCCGGCACCCGCGTATCGGTCTTCCACACGATCTCCATCGCGGCGAACTTCACCGGCTGCTTGTGAAACACCGACCGGGCGATCGAGTCCCCGAGAAGGAACTGCAGCGGAGCCGCGACGGCGGCGATGGTGAAAGGGACCGTGAAACCCAGCCGGTGATAGTGATCCCGCCGACCGCGCAGCCAGCCCGTGGCGTAGACACCCGCCACGACGAAACCCGCGGTGAGGACCATCGCCACGACGAAATGCCAGTACTGCGGCCCGAACATCGGCGTGAAAACCGCCTTTCGGACGCTCACGCCGACCGGATTACCCTGCGAGTCCAAGGTGAAGCCCTGGGGGGTGTTCATCCACGAGTTCGCCGCCAGGATCCCGAACGCGCCCAGCAGCGCCGTCAACGGCAACGGCAGCCCCAGCAGGAAATGCGTGCGCGGCTTAAGCCGCCGCCACCCGTAGAGATAGACGGCGATGAGCACGGCCTCCAGGAAGAACGCCCACGCCTCGACACCGAACCCGATCCCGAAAACATCCCCCCACCGCCCCATCAGACCCGGCCACAACAGGCCGAACTCAAAGGAGAGCACCGTGCCGGTGACGATCCCCAGCGCGAACTGCACCGCCATCACGGCCGACCAGCGCCGCGCCAACAGCAACGCCGTGGCGTCCTTACGGCGCAGCCCCCGGTAATGCATCACCAACGTGATGAACGGAAAAGCCACCCCGAGCGGGACCAGAATGATGTGCGAGGCCAGCGTGAAAGCCATCAACTGGCGCGCCGGCAGGAGCTGAGCCGGAGCATCCGCCAACACATGCAGGAAGGTGGCCATACAAGCCTTCACCGATCAGGGAATGAGAGAGCGGGAGGTGGTCGTCCCCCGCCGACCAGAGCATGCGAAAGGTTGGGGAGGAGGTCATCCCCCGTTGACGAGATCGAAAGAGCCGGGAGGAACGGCACGCCGCCGTCGACTACGGGATGGGAAGGGCCGTGAGGTGGTCATCCGCCGGCGGCAAAACCTGGGAGGTCATTCCCTCGCCGAGCAGAAATGGGAAGACCCGGTGAGGGGATCCCGCGGAGCCGGAAAGAGCGTCACCTCGCCGTCGACCAGGCGAGGGGAAGTGCCGAGGAAAAGAGTCACCCCCTCGCGGCCCAACCGGGGTGGTCATCCGCCGGTGGCGAAGCCGGGGAAGAGGGTCATGCCGCCGTCGACGTACACGGTGGTGCCCACCACGTAGTCCATGAGGTCGGAAGCCAGCGCGACGACGGCGTGGGCGATGTCCTCGGGTTCCCCGATACGGTCGTAGGGGATCAGCCGCAGCAGGTCCTGGCGTGCTTCGGGCGTCTCCCACGCCGCACGGTTGATGGGCGTCTTGATAGCTCCGGGGGCAACAGCGTTCACGCGGATCTTCTCCGGCGCGAGTTCCTGCGCCAGGGTCTGCATCATCATCTGCACGCCGCCCTTGGAGGAGGCGTAGTTGACGTGCCCCGCCCACGGGATCAGCTGATGCACCGAGCTCATACAGATGATCTTGCCCGCGGAGCGTGACACCTCTGGGACCACGCCCCGCCGCCGGAACTCTTTGGCCGCCTCCCGCGCACACAGGAACTGCCCCGTCAGGTTGACATCGAGAACCTTCTGCCACTGCGCCAGGCTCATCTCGGTCAACGGTGCGTCACGCTGCAACCCCGCATTGGCCACCAAGATGTCGATGGTGCCGAAGTCCTTGACCATCCGGTCCGTCATGGCGACGACCTGGTCCTCATCGGCCACGTCGGCTTCGTAGGCGGCCACTCGCACCCCAAAGGAAGCGATCTCCTCGACCACTTCCTCCGCGGCCTCGCGACCGGCCACGTAGTTCACCACCACGTCGGCTCCGGCCCGGCCCAGACCGATCGCTGTCGCCTTGCCGATACCGGAGTTCGCGCCGGTGACCAGAGCCTTCTGGCCGTGCAGCAAACGTGCCGGAATCACACTCTGCGGAGCACCCACCCTGGAATCCATGCAGTCCAACCTCTTCGAGCGCGCCAAAGGTGCCAACCCGGCACGGAATATGGCCGGACGCGCTCACGCAACCACGGGCGAGAACGCCGACATCCCCCCTCCACAGCCCTTACGCCATACGGAAGCCACACCTTCCACCGAACAGAGCAACCGACGGTGCTGTTACGAAGACCGATGCGGTGTTCTGGGCTTCGCTGGAGTTTCGACGGGATCGACGACGTAAACGTCGAGGCGGTGACCGCTGCATGCGGCACGATCGATGTGGAGGCCGGGCGGCCGGGGTGGCATGTGGCGGATGGCCTTGCTTGCGCAGAGTCATAGCGTTGCTTGATCCTCAGTTTTCACGCCGCGCGTGCTGGTCCACGACCTGCTCGCCCACTCGCGGCGGGCGATGACCGGCACCTGTGCTGCGCCTCAACACCCTGCTCCGATAGGCGTCCCTCGCGCGCTGGCAGGACAGTGCCCAGCCTCGCCAGCTTCGCACTCCACATGCTGCGAGACCCCGACCCGTGACAGCCGACCTCACCCTGGAGTGGAGTTCCGGCAGGGTCGAGGGTGCTGTGAACCGCATCAAGAAGTAAAAGGCAGCACTACGGGCGAGCCGGATTCGTACGACTTCGAAGACGACCCTGCTGACATAGCCTTCGCGGCCATCAAGCAGCATGAGCCTGGCTCCTCGTCGCGTCACGCGCATGGCCGGGAACACGGCGGCCCTGCAGGGTCAGCGAGCGGTACCGAAGTGAACGACGGAGGCACGACATGAAGACAGACGCGGACATGGATTCGCTCCGCTGGGCGGTGGCCGGGATGTGCGTCACGTTTACCCGCGGTCTGAGCCCCGAGGAGGTCTTCACCCGGTACGGGGCCAACGCGGACCAGGCACGCATACTCGACTGGGACGCGGCCTCGGATCTTGTCTCGGAGGACGAAGAGGTCTCACTCCTGCGGGCCGGCAGGCTCGGTGAGTGGACGTTCTGCGTCGAGGAGAACGGCGTCATCGGCTTCAAGGACGAACCGCTCGCGCAGTTGTCCCGGGACACGGAGACGTACAGCGTGGCTACCACCGACGGTATCGACGTCTTCCAGTACTGGCGCGATGGCGAGTGCGTCGAGAACTTTGAGCCCGGCATGGAGTACACCCGGCCCGAACGGACCGCCCCCTGGTGGGACCGGGTGGAGGCGGCACTCGCCGCACACGAAGGCGAGGATGCCGGGATGGCACCCGTCGTGGCCCTCGTACTAGACCACCTCGGCATCACGCTGGACGACGCTGCCCTCGCTGAGCCCTGGCCCAGTCTGACGCTCGCTGAGGACGACGCACTGTCAGCGCCGCTGGGTGACACCTACGCGGGCGAGGGACCGGTTCCGCCCGGGACTGTCGAGATCTGGTAAGACCCCACAGCGGTCCGACCACGGCGCTTGAGTTCTAGGATCGACGATCTTGAAAACCAGGCGTCAGCGATGACTTCCCGCGTTCGCTCCCCAAGACCTGTGGCAGAACTTGGTTGCGAGACCGCCCACAGCGCATTCGTGGCACCGCCCTCGCACCTCGGGAGAGTGATGTCGCTGAGTGGAATGCGCCCGCCGTGCTTCGGGTGCCGGACGCCGCCAGCAGGTCTTGCCCGACCAGAGGGCCAACTCCCCTGTCCAGCACTCCTGCTGGTTACACGCGCTGTGGGAGCCCACTGCTAACATCCGCACACGTGTGCGAGGGCGTGTGTCCTCGCAGGGAGGGAAACACCTGTGGGCAGATACGCCCTGTCGCGCCGTCGTCTGGCGGTCGCGATCACATCAGTCTCGCTCGCCGTGGCGGGCGGCGCCGTTCTTCCGACCACGGCCGAGGCCGCTGCGCCCGCCCCGTGGGGAACGGCCACCGCCATCACCGGTACCGACGTCAGTACCTCGGTATCGGACCTCGTCACCGCCGCTGACGGCTCGGCCGTCGCACTGTGGAACCAGTTCGCGGGCACCGGCAGCAACGAACGCAAGCTGTACGCCGCCGTCCGCCCGGCCGGCAGTGACGTCTGGGGAGCGCCGACGCTGCTGGCCGTCACACCGACCGAGGCGGGCACCGAAGAGCTGCATGCCTCGGCAGACGGCACAGTCACCGCGCTGTGGCTCGAGTTCCCCCATGAAACCTCGCCGGGATCGGGGTCGGCCGACAGCCGGGTCGTCACCTCGGTGCTCGCGGCCGACCAGTCCGCCTGGTCCTCGCCCGTCGAACTCGTCGGCACCGACGCGTCCTGGGGCGACGGCGGGATCGACCTCGCGGAAGCCCCCGACGGGAGTATTACCGCCGTGTGGGGCAGCAGAGCAGGAACGGGCAACCGGTGGGAGGTCAGTGCCGCCACCCGCTCCACCGAGGGAACCTGGTCCACGCCCGTCCAGGTGAGCACCGCCACCGAGGACGGCGCCGACTCGGCGTTGGGCCCGAGCGTGGCGGTCACCTCCGACGGCACGGCAGTCGTCGTCTACAAGCAGTGGGACGGCCCCTCCGCCTCGCTTCGTACGGTGTCGCGTGCGGCCGGAGCCGACCGGTGGAGCGCTCCCGCCTCCGCCACCCCCAGCTACCAGTCGGTGGGAGAGCCAGAGGCCACGGCCGCCGCCGACGGTTCCCTGATCGTGGCCTGGCAGGGTACCGACGAGTCGGAGAAGTCTTCACTCCTCACCACCACACGCTCCGCCGACGGCACTTGGTCCGCGCCGGACGCTGTGACCGGCACCGCCAATCTCGCGGGAAGCCCCGAGCCACTCATCGCCCCCGACGGTGACGTGACCCTCGTCTGGGTCGACTACACCTCGACGTTCAGCACCCGCACCGCCACCCGCGAGGCCGACACCGGTATCTGGTCGGCCCCCAAGACACTGTCGACGTCTTACGTGTCCGAGGCATGGGACGCGGACATCAGCGACGACGGCACCGTCCGCGCGCTGTGGCCCCAGAGTGGTGGCGGCGGCCGCGTGATGATGGAATCCGTCCGCGCCGACGGCACGTGGACCACCGCCGCCCAGGTGCCCGGCACCACCAACGCGTACGTCCTGGGCCTGATCAGCTCGGGCCCGGACGGCAGCGCGACCGCCGTCTGGTCCGGCGCGAAGAGCGGCAGCGCCAACTGGCAGTTGTCGGGCTCCCGGACCTCGTGGCCGGACCTCGCCGTCACCGGCTCCGCCGTTCCCACCGGCGCCGCGCTCAAGGGCACGGACGGGACCAGCACTGTCTGGGCGCCAACCTGGAAGCTCAGCAGCCCCGCGTCGTCCTGGTCGCTGGCGCTCACGGACCGGGCCGGCAGGACGGTCCGTACCCTCACCGGCACACCGGCCGGGCTGTCAATCGCCGCCGCCTGGAACGGCCGCACATCTCTGGGGAGTTACGCCCTCAACGGGCCCCTGGCGTGGACACTGCGCGCCACCCAAGAGGGCGCCTCCACAGATTCGCACATGGCGTCCGGCACGGTGACCGTCACCGGCGGCGCAGCGGTGTCCCGCGACTTCGGCGGCGCCTCAGCCACACCGGACGGTACCGGCGACCTGCTCACCCTCAACTCCTCAGGCGCGCTGACCTTCCAGCTGGGCAACACGTCCACCGGTGCCTTCTCGGGCAAGGTCAGTGGAAGCGGCTGGGCCACCTCCGTCAAGGCCGTACCGGTCGGCGACCTCAGCGGGGACCGCTGCAACGACGTCCTTGTCCGGTACAGCAGCGGGGCCCTGCGCCTGTACAAGCCCGGCTGCGGCAAGGCACTTACCCCGTCCACGTCATACACGAGCCTCGCGTCGAGCGGCTGGACCCAGTACGACGTACTGACCTCGCCCGGCGACGTCAGCGGCGACGGACGCCCGGATCTCCTTGCGCGGAACTCATCGACGGGAGCGGTCTACCTCTTCAAAGGCACGAGCACGGGCAAGCTGTCGGCGCGCGTGAAGCTCTACGACGACTGGAAGACGTACAAGAAGATCGTGGGGGCCGGTGACCTGAACGGGGACGGCTTCGGCGACCTGCTGGTCCAGGACAAGGTGAACACCCTGTACCGCTACAACGGCAAGGGCGACGGCACCTTCTCCGCCCGCGCCAAGGTCTTCTCCGACTGGGGCAGCTCCTACAACGCGGTCGTCGGTGCGGGAGACGTGACCGGGGACGGGCGGGCCGACCTGGTCTCCCGGGACACCAGCGGCAACCTGTACCGCAACAACGGTGACGGCAAGGGGTCGTTCGGCGGGCGCGTGAAGATTGCAACCGGCTGGAGCGGCTACAAGTCCCTTTCCTGACCGGGCGCTTGATGGCTCCCGTCCCGGCGCGATGGCGTCAGCCCGCCAAATTCAGGCACCCCGCGGCCTCCTGGCATGGCCTTGGGTGTCGCTGCCGACGGCGGAGACGAGAGACACCGGTGACGAGAAACTTCGGCGACCAGGAGACGCAGCCCGCGCAAGTGAGGCACTCCTGGTCGCCGAAGATCCCACCGCGCGGGCATCAACGGCGGCACGCAGCCAGGTCGAATAGGGTCGGCCGGGTCGGGTCGGATCGGGGAACAAGCCGTACGGACGTGTACGGCGTGACCTGACGCAGCGCACCGGCCTGGCGCCTCTTCCCCCCGCATCACCCACTGTCACGTTCAGCGCAAGCAAGCGTGGTGGCAACGGTCCGAGATGCCAGGGCGGGTGGGGGCTCGCGCGCATCACCGGATCATCTCCGATCACCTCGGCTGCGACGTCCAATCGAGGCCGGCCAGCGCGAGAGATCTACCCGTGTCGCCAACCTGATCGCAGGCTATCCTCCACTAATTCGATCATGAACACGTTCAAGGGGAGGGCTAATGGAGGACCGTGCGGAGACCACGGTGGGGGAACACGTCGAGCTGGAGTACGAGGTGACGCGCGAGGACATGAGACAGGCGCTCAAAGCGCGGGCCAAGGCCTCGGGCCCTGCCCAGCGGACGCAACGCCTGGCTCTGATCGGCGTGGCCACGCTTGCCGGGGTGTCAGCGGTGCCGCTGGCACAGGGTGAGGCCCCCGACACCGGGTCGATGGTCCTCGCCGGCCTGCTCGTCCTGATGCTGTTCGTGCTGCAGCCCTGGCTCACGGCCCGCCAGTTCCACAGAATCGCCTCCCGACACGGGGTCTACCGCGCCAGGGTCGACGACTCCGGTGTCACCGTCAGCAACTCGGGCGGCTCCAGCCAGCTGAACTGGACCGCCGCACCGCACTACGCCGAAACCTCCGACACGTTCGTCCTGCTCAGCGGTGACAAGAACGTCTCGTGCCTGACCGTGCTGCCCAAACGCGGCGTGCAGGCGCCGGCGGGCGTGGACGGCATCCGCACTCTGCTGGAGCGGCACATTCGCAGGCTCTGACCACAGGTTCAAGGCCCTGCAGCGGCCCGCAAGGCGCCAGAACGCACAGCCTCCCCATCTGTAAGCCTCAGCAGCCGAAGTGGAGACGGAACGGGAACCAGATGGGCTGCCAGATCACCACGAGCATGCTCCGCAGCCGTCGGCACCGCCCACCAGGTCGGCCCCAAAAGATCCGGCGCCCGTTCCCCACCACGTCCCCCGGTCGCCGTGCCGGCGCCTGCCCGTCTCGGACGCCAGGGACCGGCGAACGAGGTTCGCCAGTTGGCTGGACAGCGCCTGACCCTCACGACGCCACCTGAGGGGCGGCCGCGCCCCAACTGCGGTCCTGCTGATGACTGCTGGGACAGCTGACGCCGCACAGAAGCGTGGGGCGGCCGCCGGTCAGTCGATCTCGCGGCGAGAAGCGGGTGATCGCGATGACGGTCTCGGTCACGACCATCGCCTGCCGGGTACCCGATGAGGCCGGCCCCGGACAGACTGCCGCCGGCCTCCAAGGCCCGTTGAAGACTCAGGACCCGCTGATGCCCATGGCCTGGCCGGGTGTGCTCGTCAAGGCCAGCCCGCGTGCGAATTCCTGCTGAGCCGCCCCGCGCTCAAGGGCGCCGAGCTCGCCCGGGCCTCTGCGGCGCAGCGCGATCAGGCACAGACCGATCGCAACCGCGAAAACGATGACCATGGCGATGACTGCCATGTCCCCACCCCGTTCCCTTTGATGGAGCCGTCTTCTGGCTCCCTGATCAGCAGTATCACCTGCCACGTGCCACTTGCACCTCAGGAAGACCTCAATTGGCTGGGCCACGAGGAGTCCCACGCCGCGCTTGATCGGGGAACCGCTCGCGGACAGACTCCTCTCCGTGGGGTCAGTAGGCGTGGCCGTCCGAGGGCTGATCGGGAACCTGCGGTGACTGCCAGCCTGCCCTTGTCTCGTCGCCGCCGGGACTCTGTGGCAAGCGGGTTCATCCGGGCGGCCGCCGAGACGTGTGCCTGCTGCAAGCGCAACGGGGATGGATCTACACGGCCACCTTCTCCACCGCACGCGAGGTCAACGGGCCTCGCTCCCCGATTGGGCTCTGGCTCAACTTCCGTAGTGCTGCCAGGCTGAGTGACGGCTGCTGCTCCGGGCCGTTCGGGGAGTTCCCCAACGGCCGGTGGGCAAAGTGATTGGGCAGACGGTTCGAGGCCGTGGGAGAGGTCGCCCTCCGGCTGAAGGAGTCGCTGTTCCCATGGATCGCGGACACTCGGGTGCTGTCGGTGGACGTGAACGTCGAGATCGTGCGCGTTGCCCCGCAACGCACTGCGCACGGTTTGCCGAACCGCCAGGTGTCGAGGTCATCTGCCGGGACCGGGCGCCGTACTTCGCTGAAGGCGCCGGCGCCCCACAGGCGATCCAGGGTGCCCGGACGCATCGAGGAACTCCTAGAGGGCCACCCTCTTGCCTGCCCGGCCCAATCACCGCAGGATGCGACGCCGGAGCAGACTCGGCGAGAACAGCCTCGGCAAGGTGTGAATCGAGTGCGTTCCCCCGCCGATCGCCGCCGAACTCATCGATGTCATCGCCGTCGGCGGCGCCTTGGTCGTGCACGTGGGCAAGTAGGCGCAGCCCTTTCGGCAATTCGTCGCCCGACACCCTTTCCCCACAAGACCGATCCAGCCACAATGGGCGCCACAAACTGGCTGGTACGTCAGGAGAAAGCGCACGTACCGGGCGCAGGGGAAGGCGGATCAACCTGATGCAGCACGACCCGGGCGGCAGTGACGTGCCGACGGAGGGCGGCGGACCGATCGACGACCCGCCCGATGCCCAACTGACGGAGCTGCTGCGCGGCGACCCTCCCACCGCGTACACGGCTCTCAAAGCGCTTCGTGGACGCCACGGCGCCTCGGTCCTCGCCTACGCCCGGCTGTGCACCACCAGCGAGTCGGCAGCCTCCCAGCTTGCCGCTCAGACCTTCACCCTCGCGGCTCGCGAGACGGCACGTGGCATCGACCCGAAGGTTCCCTGGCGGCACCAACTCCTGCTGCTGGCCGGCCAGGTGGCCACCTCGTGGGTGCGGGACCAGCGGGCAGCCGGCCTCAACCCGGGTCTGCTCCTCGTACTGAGCACCACGGGCCACGCCACCCCCGTGCCGTCTCTGCTGCCCGCCTTCCACACTCTTCCGACTCGGGCCCAGGGCCTCATCTGGTACGCGGCCGTGGAGCGCGAGCCCGCGGAACGCACAGCTGTCCTGCTCGGCCTGACCAGGGAGGAAGTCACGTACGGCACGGACCAGGCGCTTCAGTCCCTGAGCCGGGCTTGTCTGAAGCACCGGCTGGCCGAATCGGACGACCCGCGCTGCGGAGATTTCCGCCGACTGATTGAGGAGTCGGTACGGCCGGACAACCCTCGCTTCAGCACCGACCTGAACACCCACATGGCGCGTTGCGCCCACTGCTCGGCCGCCTACGCGGAAGTGACCGCCCTGCGCGACGGTCCGCGGTCCGCCCTGGCCGATGGGTTGCTGCCCTGGGCGGGCGCCCAGTACGTCGCTCAGGATGTGTCAAGCCTTGAGACCCTTGCGCCCCAAGTCTCGTATGGCCCAGAACAATTGACGGTTTCCTGGCCCTCCCGTCGCTTCGTGCTGCGCTCGGCGGCTGTGCTCGGTGTAGCTCTGGTGCCCGTGCTGCTTCTGCTGCTGTTCTCGGGTGGCGCACCGTCCACGGACCAGGGCGCAGCACCGGCCCCGCCGTCGACGTTGCCCGCGGTCACGGTGTCCGTCACCGCGACACCCACGTCCCCGACCTCGCCCGCGGCGACCTCCGCCCGTCCCAGCCATAGACCTGCGCCGTCGAGGTCGGCGGTCCCGCAACCGTCCCCGACCGTCACGTTCCGGCCGCCGGGCAGCACCTACGCGCAGGTGGTGAACGTTGCCTCCGGCCTGTGTCTGGACATCCGGAACGGTGAACTGGCCAAGGGCACGGACGTCACGACGGCTCCCTGCACCGGTTCTCGCACTCAGCGCTGGCGCGTCGATGTCGACAGCACATCCCTTCGATCGGCAGCCGACGGGGATCTGTGCCTGGACAGCCGCGGTTCGACCGACCGGGGCGTGGGCATCTGGCCGTGCTCCTCGCTGCACGGCGAGCACGGCGACAACCTGAGGTTCACTGTCGACGGGGACGGCGCCATCCGGCCGGCCGTGGCCCATGAGACAGCCGTCACCCCGGACGGCGACGACGGACTGTCGCTGGTTCCCTTCCACGACGGTCCGAGTCAGCGCTGGCAGGCAGGCGACACGTGATCGTTGCGACCCGCTTCGTCTACGTCCATCCCACGGGCATCGTGCTGGGCAGCGCGGTGGGGTGGTGACGAGACGGCGAGGTCGAGATAGGCCGCGTGCGTACGTCCTGATCCGTCGGGCTCAATTTTCCCAGGTGGAGGGAACGGCTTCGCTGGCACAATCACTGGATGACCAGCAATGACATCCGGTTCGACTGCCGCCAGCGTGGCGACGGCGGCCCGGTCGTGATCGTCCCCCGCATCGACGGAGCACCACTCACCGAGCTGATCGATGGGTTCGAGATCGCGGCCGGGATGCAGCCCGCAGGCGACGCCTACGGCGGTTTGATCCCGGAGTTCTTCCGGTTCGGCCCGATGCAGGATCACTTCCTTGGACGGTCCACCAACGCGATGGGGCCGAAGACACCCGTTCTCGGTTGTGAATGCGGGGAATGGGGATGCTGGCCCCTCTTGGCCCGCATCACCGCGACAGCCGACCTCGTGACCTGGGACTCCTTCGAGCAACCCCATCGCAAGACCCGCGAGTACACGGCATTCGGTCCGTTCCAGTTCGACCGATGCCAATACGATGACGCCCTACGCGCGCTGAACGCCGCCACCGGCCCCGACGAGACGTAATCAGCACCCGCTACCAAAAGTTGTGAGAAGCAGGCGTGTTCGTGCTGGCGGGGGGGTGCCGTAGAGGGCGTCCGCAGGAGCCGAGTTCGACCTTGCGGCGGTCGAAGTGCTCCTCGAACTCGGACCACTCGTCAGCGGTGACGTCTCGGTATTCGTCGGTGGGACGGATTTGGCGCCGGTGCTCCAGGTGTTCCTGGTAGTGGCGGATTCCACCTTCGTCGAACACCGCGTCGTAGCCGCGAGTGGTCTGGACGTTCAGGTGTCCGAGCACCGCACCGACCTCTTCGGCCTGCAGAGTCAGGCCGACCGACCCGCGGACGCGGAACAGGTAACGGACGTCGTAGTGCACGTGGGCGGGCTCGTTCTTGTCCGGCCGGGGCGCGATCGTGTGGATGTCGATGTGCACGGGCGTGCCGTCGCCGAACGCTTCCAGCTCGGTGACGCCGGTCTCTTCGGCGACCTCTCGCCGGACCGTCTGTTCGAGCGTGCGGTCCGAGTCCTCAGGGTGGCCGCCGGGCTGTATCCAGCGTCCGGAGGCGAGGTGGTGGATGAGCAGGACGTCGTCGGCGTCGTTGATGACGACGCCGGAGGCGGTGACGTGGCCGTCGAAGTCCCGCCTGTCGCTCACGTTGGCGCCGGCGGCGAGACGGTCCTGGAGTGGCTGGAGCAGCGACTGTTCGTCTGGGTGCCCGCGCAGGTAGCCGGTGACGACGTCCTGGAGGTGCGGGGCGGGAAGGGTCATGGCTCTCCTCGTGACCTCGTGCGCGGCGCAGCTCCACAAGGACGCAGCGGGGGACGGCGCGTTCGAACGTAGCGGCCGATCTGCGGGCGCGGGCACGGATCGCGAGAACACCGCCCGGGCGTGTGCCGGCCGCGTCGAAGGTGCCGATGCTAGCCGCCGTGGCGGGCGTCCAGGGGCGTGACGCTCCGAGTGCTCACCCGGCCGCGAACCAGATCGAGCCACTCTCGCGGGCGCCTGATTCCGGGCCGGCCCGGAGAGTTCAAGAATCCTTTCTCCCGCCATCACCCCAGTTCAGAGCGTTCCGTTTCGCGGGTGCCGGCTGACGGCAGGGCGGGCTCGGGATGACCGGATCACAGTGCTGGTAGCCGCGGATTGTCAGGGGTGTGGGCGAGGGTTCCGTCCGCAGAGCACAGCCACACCACACCGAAGGAAGCGGGTGCTGTCGACGCGTCATGCAATGTGCCGCCCGGGCGGCCGTCCCGCCGCCTTCCCGTACGTGTGAATCGAACGAAGCGAGAGGAGTCGCCCATGCAGACGGCTCTTGCCGTCCGCGTCCCGGTGTCGAACCCTCACTCGCCTCGTCGCCCGCGGCTGCCCGTAGCGGCCCTGGGGTCAGGTCCGTTGCCAGGTGCTCCACCCGTTTCCGCAACCAAGGAGAAACCGTGAATCCCGTCCGCTTGGTCACCCTTCACCCTGCTCTTGAGAACCCTCCTGCTGCGGCCGCCGAGGTCCTGGCGCACCGGCGGCTCGTCGATGCCCGCCGCGTCCTGTTCGCCGCGGCATCACGACCGTCATCGGGGTGGGGGGCATGACCAACCCGACCACTCCGCCCCCGGCCCTGCTCGCGTGGGCCGGCCGGGCACTCGGCGCCCGTCCCGCCGTCAAGGACGTCGGCCATCCGCGCGAGAACTCCCGCGTCTGGCGGCTCGACCTGCCCAGGGCGCGCCGCTACTACCTGAAAATCTCCCCCAAGGCCGTGATGTACGAGCGCGAGACGCTCGCGCTCCGAAGTGCCGCACCGGCCCTTGGCGCCGGCGGTGCGCCGCAGCTGCGCGCCTCGAACGCGCAGGGTCTGGCACTGCTGCTGACCGCCGTCGCAGGACGGCCGCTCAAGCAGCTGGCGCTCTCGCCCGTGGAGGAAGCACGCGCGCACCGGCACGGTGGCGCACTGCTGGCTCGCCTCCACGCGGCCGGTGATCTGTCCGGTCCTCGACGGGCCGAGGCAGCGCAATCTCTGCAGGCCGCGGCCGACGGCGCCGAGGGGCACCTGGCGGCGGCCGGGGACCGGCTGACCGCGCCGGAGCAGAAGCTCGTGCGCCGGTTGGCGGAGGAGCTGCGGGCCCTGCCGCCGCTGCCTCTCGCGTACATCCACGGCGACGCGTGGGACCGCAACCTCATGTGGTCGACCGCCCGACAGCAAGCCGGCTGGATCGACTTCGAGCGCTCCCGGGCCGCGACCGCCGTGCAGGACTTCGTGCTGATGGCCTGCTCCACCTGGACCGATCGGCCCGACCTGCGCGCCGCGTGCCTTCAGGGCTACGGCCGCAACCTCGCCGTCGAAGAGCGGCACGCCTTGACTTGCCTGGCGGCGATCGACGCGGTGAGCTGCCTGGTCTGGGGACCGAGGCTCGACGACCCCCACCTCACCGCACGCGGACGGCGCACCCTGGACCGGCTGATGGCGGGGGTGTTCGCATGACCGCACCGCACCACCGGACCGACTCCCCGTCCGCCGACGCGGCAGACGTCAGCGGCGAGACGGCGTCCCTCCCGGCCGCGCGGACGGGCCCCCCACAGCCTTCGGCGCCCCCGGAACTCGACTACAACGGGCGCAAACACCGGCGGGCGATGGACGACGCCACCTTGTTGGACATGGCCCGCCGCATCCCGGCGGCCCTGATCCAGACGGCCCGCCTGGCCTGGAGCGTCGACCGGCGCATGGCCCTGACGATCGTCGTATGCCAGCTGCTGTCCGGCCTCGGCACGGCCGTGATGCTCACCGCCGTCGCGAAGGCCCTGCCGCAGCTGATGGTCGACGACCCCCGCCAGGGCCTGGCCCATGCGTGGCCGGCGCTGACCGTCGCCGTCGTCGCGATGGCGGCCGGCTCGTCCATGTGGATCCTCGCGGACTGGGCGACCCGGCGGCTGAATCCGCAGATCGCCTCCGCCGCGGACCTGCAACTCGTGGACCTCCACATGCGGGCCGAACTCGCCGCCTACGACGCGGAGGGGTTCGGCGACCGGAGCCAGGCGGCGGAGATCGGCGCACTGCGCGCCGTCGACCTCGCCGACGACGCCAAGACCCTCACCAACGGCCTCGTCCAACTCGCCTCAGCGGCCGTGGTACTCACCACCTTGCACCCGCTGCTGCTCGGAGTGTTGCTGCTGTCCGTCGTCCCCCGCGGCCTCGGCGGCATGATCGCCGCCCGGGTCGACTACCGCGTCCACGACCAGACCATCTCCGCCCGCAACGTCCGCGGCATGATGCGCTGGTGGCTGACGACGGCCGACCTCGCCGACGAGCTGCGGGCCAACACCATGCGCGGCTACCTGCACTTTTGGTACCGGTCCATGTGTGACCGGGTCGAGTTGAGGGAGGTCGCCGGGGCGCGCCCGTATCTGCGCATCACGCTGCTGGCCGCCTCCCTCGGCGGCCTGTTCACCCTCGGCATGTGGGCCTCGCTCGCCGGCCTGGTCCTCGCCGGGGCCATGACGACCGCGCTCGCAGGCACCGCAGTCGTCGCCTCCCAGACCGCCGGCCGCGCCCTGAACTCGATCATCCGCTACTCGACGGTCATGTTCCACCACGGGCTCTACCTCTTCGACTACTACGAGTTCATCGACGAGGTCCGCGCCATGACCACAGCCCGCGGCACCGCACGGGCCAACCCCCCGCAGCAGATCCGTCTGGAAGGCGCCTCCTACACCTATCCGAGCAAGGAGGCCGCGGCAGTCCAGCCGATCACCCTCACCCTGAACCGCGGCGAAGTCGTCGCCCTCGTCGGGGAGAACGGCGCCGGCAAGTCCACGCTGATCCGCATGATCACCGGACTGACCGTCCCGACCGAGGGCAAGGTCCTGTGGGACAGCACCGACCTGGCCGGCGCCGACGCGGAGTCGGTGTGGCGGCACGTGGGCCTGGTACCGCAGAAGAACGGGCACTGGCCGCTGGCCGCCCGGGAGAACATCACCCTGGGCCAGCAACGCGAGCACGGCGACGAACGGATCTGGGACGCGGCCGAACGGGTCGGCATGACCAAGACCCTGCGTGATCTCACCAAGGAACTGGAGACGCTGCTCGCCCGGTCGGTGTGGGGCGGCCACGAGTTGTCCGGAGGGCAGTGGCAGAGGCTGGCCTGCGCGCGAGCGATGTACAGGGAGCCGGCCGTGCTCGTCCTGGACGAGCCGACCAGTGAGATGGACGCCCGAGGAGAGCACCAGATCTTCAGGGAGCTGCGGGCCATGGCCTCGGACCGGATCACCGTGGTGGTCACCCACCGCCTCGACAACGTGCGGATGGCCGACCGAGTGATCGTCCTCGACCAGGGGACCGTCCGGGAGCAAGGCTCCTTCGACGAACTCCTCGCTACCGAGGGGAGTTTGCTCGGCGAGCTGTACGCCCTCGCCCAGGACCGCTGATCCGCGGCCCCCAGTAGACCACGCGGGGCCGTGCAGCCGGCGCGGCCCCGCCACTCCCCCGACGCCAAGGAGCGCCATGGACAGAACCGAGCCCGAAGCCGTCAACGCCCGTGCCTGGACCACGTACGGCACCCACCATCTGCGACGAGGCACCGACATCCCGGAAGTCGACCGCATCTCCTGGGGATTCTGGCCGACCGGCCCCGGCGCCGAAGTCCTCGGCGACCTGACCGGCCTGCGCGTCCTGGACCTGTGCTCCGGCCTGGGCAAACACGCCGCCCACCTGGTACGACAGCACGGAGCCACGGTCGACGCCGTCGAAGCATCCGCCAGCCAGCACGCACGCGCACGCGCCCGCTACGGCGACCTCCCGGGACTCACCCTCATCCACGCCGACGCCGTGGACCACCTGCACCGGGCCGAGCCCTACGACGTGATCTACTCCATCAACGGCTTCGGCTACATCGACCCCCATCGCCTGCTGCCCGCCCTCCGGCCGGCCCTGAGGCCCGGCGGGCGCCTCACCTTCTCCGTCTTGCACACCAACTCCCGCGACCACGGGCCTTCTTCGAGCGTCACGCCGCGCGCGGAGATCCTGCCACTCACAGACGGCCAGGACCAGAGCGTCGAGATGTGGGTGCTCACCCCGAAGCTGTGGGAGGACCTCTGCGTGGACAACGGCCTTCTCATCGACGGGATCGACGCGCTCGACGCCCCCGAGGACGACGATCCGGTCTCCGTCCGCCTCTACCGCGCGCACCGCCGCACCTCCGCCGGCAGTCGGCCGCGCACGACCCGCCCGCCAAAGCCCAACGCCGCGCTTGGGGTCGGCGCGATCCTGCACGGACCCCGCGGACTCCTGCTGGGAGTCCACCGCCTCGGAACCACCGAGCTCCCGGGCGGGACCGTGGAGCCCGGCGAATCCCTGGAACACGCGGTCGTCCGCGAGCTCTACGAAGAGACTGGCTGCCGTGCCCGGGAGGAGGACGTCGTCCTGCTCGGCGTGCTCGTGGACCAGGTCGACACCGTCGTACGCACGACGGTGCCCGCGGTCGTGACCCAGTGGGAAGGTGATCCGGCGACGCAACCGAACGAGAGCGTGGGCGACTGGCGCTGGCACCCTGTCGACCGGCTTCCGGATGGTCTCTTCATCGCCAGCGCCCAGTGCCTTACCGCCTGGCGGCCAGAACTCGCGATCGACCACCCGGTGGCCACCTTCTACCCGTTCGCCGGCTCTGCCAGATCGGCGTCCGACTGCTGTACCGAGTCGCTCGGCGCCAAGGGCGGTGAGTCACGGTGAACGTGGGAAGCGGAGAGAGCCGACTCGTGGTCATCCGGGGAAACTCAGCGTCGGGGAAGTCCTCGGTGGCAGCCGGCCTTCGCGACCGGTTCGGTCGCGGTCTCGCCCTCGTGGGGCAGGACAACCTCCGGCGGATCGTTCTGCGCGAGCGGGACCGGCCCGGTGCTTCCAACATCGGGCTGATCGACACGGTTGCCCGCTACGCCCTTGATGCCGGATACCACGTGGTTGTCGAGGGGATCCTGTACGCCGATCGCTACGGGGAAATGTTGGAGACCCTCGCCGGTGACCACCGTGGCATCTCCCGCCACTACTACCTGGATGTCCCGTTCCCTGAGACGCTTGTTCGGCATGCAACGAAGCAAGATGCGGGGGACCTCGCGCACATCACCGAGCTGGAACTCAGGGACTGGTATCGCGAACGCGATCTGCTCTCAGGTGAGGTGGAGACCGTGATCCCCTGCGGACAGCTCGTTGAACGAAACGGTCGACCATGTCATGCGGGACACGGGCCTTGACCGTCTCCCTCCGCGAGACCTTTGACCCCTCGTGTCGGCTGCCCTCCTGGCGTGCGAGGCACAGCCAGGGATCGTCGATGAACGCGCACACGCCTCAGCCGGGGGAACGGTGTCATTGACCATCGCCGCCACGGTTGCGCAAGGGGCATCGGTACTGCCCGGTGACGCCTACGAGTTTGTGCGCCTCCGAGGGCTTGCAGACGCCGGGGCTCCACTGCCGGAAGCGGCGAAGAGTGCTTCCGTGCTGCTGTCGGATGAAACGCACATGGCGGGCAATTGGACGGCAGCCCGTCGATTTTTACAAAACGTTTAGTAAAAATTGCCGACGGGTGGTTGCGTAATGCAGCGCCACCCATTGACGGGCACCGCAAAGAAGGGCACCTTCATGGCGGCAAGCAATCCGTTCCACGAGATATGGAAGCTGGGATGCCATGAGAGGAATCAGGCACGGCCTTGTTTCGGCACTGACCGTAGGGGTCGTCATTGCGGCAGTGTTCGTTTCGCCGTCCGCGGAGTCTGCGCAGGCCTTTCCCGCCACTCCTAGGCAGAATGTCCTGACCTACCTGCGATCCATTTCCGGAAATCACACCGTTTCCGGGCAGCACAACAAGGAGCCCGCCACGTCGCCGGGGCAGTACACGCAGCAGGTGAAGGATGTCACCGGCCAGTATCCGGGGCTATGGGGCGGGGACCTGATGTTCAACGCTTCGGACGTGGCGAACCGCCAGCGCGTGATCGATCAGGCGAAAACCGAGTGGGCAAACGGCTCCCTCGTCGCCTTGACCTGGCATGTCTGCCCGCCGACCGGCGGCAGCACCTGTGCCTTCGAAGGTGGCGTGAAGTCGCACATCACCGATGCGCAGTTCTCGCAGATCGTCACCAACGGAACTGCGCTGAACACCGCGTGGAAGCGGCGCCTGGACGAGGCCGCCCCCTATCTGCAGCAACTGAAAAACGCGGGCATCCCCGTCCTGTTCCGTCCGCTGCACGAGCTGAATGAGTCCTGGAACTGGTGGGGCAACCGGTCCGGCGCCAACGGCAGCTCTCGCCTCTACCAAATCACGCGAGAATACCTTTCCGGGACCAAGGGCCTGGACAATCTGATCTGGGTCTGGAACGTCCAGGACAATCCGGCCGGCGGCTGGAGCAATTACTACCCGGGCAGTGGGTACGTGGACGTCGTATCCCTGGACGTCTGGTACAAGAATTACCCGAGTTCCGCTGACTACCAACAGATCAGGAACATCGCCGGGACAAAACCCATAGCCATAGCGGAGATGGGCAAAATGCCCACCGGGTCCCTCCTGGACAGCCAGCCCCAGTGGGCATGGTTCATGATGTGGTCGGAGCAACTGCGCGGCAACAACACCAACGCCGAGATCCAGGCGACGTACTTCCATCCCCGGGTTCTCAACCAGGGTGAGATCACCCTTTCATAGAGGCAACCGGGCTGCGTGTCGGAGCCGATCACGCAGCCCGAGCAGGACCCGTCGCGGAAGAGGGCGCGTGCCCGGCACTGTCCGCGGGCTCATACTCGTTACCTGTGTTGGTCATGAGCGTTGCCAACAGTGCCCGGCCCTGCACACGGCCAGGAAGGCGATGCGGCGGACCCGTCTGGACTTGTCCGTCTCGTGCACCTGGCCAGCATCTCGGTGTACTCGGGCGGCCCCCGGGTGGCGGCCGGAACCGGCGTAAGAGAGTCGAGCGGAAACACCATCGCCCGATCGACGTACCGGCCGGCTCCGCCCATTGAAGGTGCACGGCATCCACGAAGCATTCCTCGGCCGCGCCATATGTCTGATCACCAACCGCCCACGTCCTACGCCTTGGTGAGGACCTCTTGCGCGGTGTGCGGCCGGCGTTTCAGTGCACGAAGACCGCCGTCGCCACGGGCACAGCCAGCAGCAGGCTGAGTCCGATCAGGGGGAGGCGGTCCAGCCACAGGACGGCGGCGAATTCGCGCAGTGTCGCGGCCAGCCAGTAGGCGGGCGAGGTCGGCGCGCCCACGACGTGCACGGGCACGCCGACGCGGCGGGCCAGCAAGGTTGTGCGGTAGACGTGGAAGCCGCTCGTTACCACCGTGGCGCGGTGGCCGGGACTGGTGCCGTCCACGAGGGCCGCGCTGAAGCGGAGGTTCTGCCCTGTGTTGACGGAGCGGTCCTCCCGCGCGATCCGGTCGGCGGGAACTCCGCGTCCGCGCAGATAGTCGGCCATCGCGTCCGCCTCGGAGCGGATCTCGTCGTTGCCTTGGCCGCCCGAGACGACGAACACCACCTGAGGCGCGTCCGGGGCGCGGGCGGCGTCGATCGCGAGAGCGCGCTCCAGTCGGCGGGTCAGCAGCGGTCCGGGCCGGTCGCCGTGGAGCCCGGCGCCCAGGACGACGACATGGGTGGTTCCCGGCAGGGGGGTGCCGCGGCCCCGCAGGAACACGTAGCCGGCGAAAACGAGGAAGAGCAGAGTGAGGTATCCCGCGGCCGCGTTGACCGCGACCACGAAGGCACCGAGCGCCTGGCCGCCGACCACGTGGAAGACCACGTCGAGGCCGAGCACCGTCAGCAGCGCGCAGCCGGCGCCCCCCGTTGCCAGCAGGGCTGCCTGCGGTCCGTAGCGCCGGACCAGGAGGACGCCGTCAGCCAGCAGCAGCAGGCCCAGCGCGAGCGCCAGGAACAGGGCAGCGACGGAGAGGACGGTGGCGATGGCCGGGTGGGCTGGCGCACTGCGAGCGCCCACACCAAGTCCGGCGGAGGTTGCCGCCAGGCAGAACAGGACGGCGGTGGAGAACCGGTGCGGTGCCAGCAGAGCGTTGACGACGCCACCCGCGGCGAACACGACCGCGGCGAGGTACTCCGGGTACTCCGGCATGTGCCGCACCGCTCCGCTCTCCCGCCCGCCGGGCCACTGCCCGTACCCGCCCGTTCTCGCGCCGCCCGCGCGTTTCCGGACCCGTGCACTACGGGAACCCGCTACGGACGGCCGGCGGCCATCTTCCCAGACCCGCCGTAGTGCGCCGAACCCGGGCGACCGGTGGTGCGTTCGTCGCGGCCGGCCTGTCGTGCCGCCGGTGGTACTGCCCGACCGGGACGTGGACAGCGCGGTTCGTGAGCTGCGGTGATCAGCAAGGGCACCGCGAGGCGGTTGTGTGGCCGTCGGCGGACGCAGTCCCCGAGATGCCTCGTTCACGGGCACTGCGTCCGCCGGCACCGACGACGCGGCTCAGATGCCGCAGGTAGGCGCGGACCAGTACGGGGAGGGGTCGAGTGCGACATGGGTGTGGTCGTTGTGATCGGGGTAGCCCGGGCCGAGGATCTCCGAGAAGCCGTGCGTGCGGGCCTGCTGGGCGAGGCGGCAGAGGGAGGGCGAGCCGGTCAGATCGGCGGCGTCGCCGTACAGGTGGCGGCTGGTGGACGAGCCGCCGACGGCGCTGTTGCAGGCGTAGGAGCGGAAGCCACTGGAGACGGTGAGCGGGACGTCCCCGAGAGCGTGACGCATCGCCTCCAGTTTCCACATGGTCTTCAGCGCGTTCGCCTTGGCGGTGGCCGCTGCGACGGCACCGCCCGACCAGTCGGAGTTGCAGCGGTTGAGTTCGGCGTAGGAGAAGTGGATCGGCGTGCAGTCCGCGTCCTGCAGCGCGTAGAGCTTGCTGAAGGTCGCCGGCCCCGCGACCCCGTCGGCGGCGAGGCCGTACTTGGACTGGAACGTGCGCACGGCGGCGACCGTACGGGCGCCGTACTGGCCGTCGTAGGAGAGACGCTCCCCGGACGTCACCCAGCCCGCGACCCGGATCTGCAACTGGGTGACGTCGCTGCCGGAGGCGCCCTGGGAAAGGGTGCGACTCCAGGTGTAACACTCGTCGGCGTGTGCGGTGCCCGCGGTGGCGCCCACACCGACCGTCACGCCTGACGCGAGCATGACAATAACGGCGAAAAGGCGTCCGAACCGTCTCAACATCTGGACCTCCGGGTCGTCGGTGCGGCCACCGCTCTCGTGACGGCCGTCGACCCCCAGCCTGAGCCCAAGTACTACGCGCGTCAACAGTGCGCTTCTGCCAGGCGGCGAGCTTCACTTGACGGACCAGCGGCAGCAGCAGGGCGTTCAGGTCGATGGCGGCCCAGAGGACCCGGTCGACCGCTTCGGGGGTGCGCAGCTGGGCCAAAATGCGGCTCTCAAGGCAGGCGCCTATGGCCTGACTGCTGGCCACGACCCGGTCAGCGCGGAGGATGCGAAAGCACGGCTTAACGGCGCCGCCGATGCCGTCCGCTCTCCAGACCGGATTGTCACAAACGTTCAGGGGCACACGAGAACGGGACCAGCCGAAGGGGGCGGACGGACGTCATGCAGCAGTGCCGTCAAACCGCACACGCCTCACGCAGATGAACGCTTCCCATAGTCGGACCTATGCGGACCTGTGCGCTGCGGACATCGACATCGATGCGGGAGGGTAAAGATGGACGGTGGCATGACGCCGCTGAGGAATCGATACCTCGCTGCGGGCTTCATCGTCGTCATGTATCTGATGGTTGGAGCCCTGCTGGCCGGCTTGCTGGTTGCGGCGCTCTCGGCCGGCGACGTGTGGACACGGGCGGCAGCTCTCATCGGCGGGGCCCTTGGGGTCGGTTTCGGCGTATGGCGTCTCATACGGACCCCCGAGGATGAACGCGCTGACGACGACATCTACTAGACCCGGGGGGCGTCGCCGGACGTCCGCCCGCGTCACATCTCCTGTGCCGGGAACCGAGTTTGGTACTGGCCCTGCTTTCGTGCAGTGGCCACGGTTAGTGACGGCTGACCATCTCCAGGTGGTACGCAGACCCTCTCATCGTCAACATCGGTGCCCGGTGACCAAAGAGTCGGTTGCAATCACTTCCCGGCATGCAGGGTGGGGCGGTAGACCAGCTCCTGCATGCCGCCGTCGAGCGTGTGGTGCTCGATCAGCTCGAGGTCGAAATCGGCCGCCCCCCGGAAGATCGGTTCCAGTCCCGTCCGACCGGTGATCACGGGGAAGACCGTCACCTGGACACGGTCGACAAGGCCGGCCGCCATCAGCGCCCGGTTCATCGAGAGGCTGCCGTGCGAGCGCAGAGGGACCTCGGACTCCTCTTTGAGACCTGCGACGACGTCGACGGCATCGCCGCGCACGAGCGAGGCGTCAGGCCAGTCGAGGGGACCCTCCAGTGTGTTCGACACGACCGTGGCCGGCAGGTGCCTCATCCGCGTGACCCACGGGTCGCGCACATCGGAGTCCTCGGTGCTCGCGGCCAGCATCTGCGCGAACGCCCGATAGGTGTTGGCCCCAAGAACCATCCGCTGCTCCGCCTCGTACTGGGCGAGCCGGTGGTCAAGGAATTCGGGGCCCTGCTTGCCCCAGTAACCGGTCCAGTCCCCGCCGGCCGCACCGAAGCCGTCGAGGCTTGAGAAGACGTCGAACGTGTAGGTGACGGTCATGAGGCTCTCCTCGGGTGTGCTTGCGCGCCTTACGGAGATACAGACCGGCCTGCGGTGTGGAACTCATCGCTGCCGTCCCAGCGCCGCGGTGATCACCGCAGTCGGCGGCGCCGCTTCCCCGGTCGTGCCGTGACACCCGCGGGCGGAAGACATGACCACACAGATCGACTGCTGCTGATGAGCCGATCGAGACCGCCTCCAGGGAGCCGCCGACCACGCGTAGCCGGCGAACGTCAGAACGTCGACATCCTCACCGTGGGACCCGGCGGCCTGGAAGTCCGCGGCCACACCTGGACGACGTGCTCCGCCTGGAGGGCGTCCCGCCCGGCGCCCGGGGATGTCAGGGACCATCTGCGGTCTCTTCCAGGCTCGCCCGGCACCCCTTCACGTCCTCACGCGAGGGCGTCAGGCCGTGCCTTGCGGGTAGCCCGCGACCCGCTTCTCCAGTTGTTCCCTGCGTTCGGGCCATTCGTCCGCCGTGATCGAGAAAATGGCCGAGTCACGGAGGCGGGCCTCCTCCCCCGGTGCCCAGGAGCGGGACCAGTTGCGCAGGACGCCCTCCAGGGTGGCGCCGACACTGGCTATGGCTGCGCGGGAGCGGCTGTTGCGGGCGTCCGTCTTCAGGTCCACGCGAGACACGCCCCACACCTCGAAGGCATGCCGGAACAGCAGCATTTTGGCCTCGGCGTTGATGCCCGTGCCCTGGGCCGAACGGGCCAGCCAGGTGAAGCCGATCTCCACGGCGTCGAGCGTGTCGTCGGAGTGCCAGGAGCGCGGTTCTAAGTAGGCGGTGGCGCCGACCGCCCGGCCGGTGGCCAGCGACACCTGGGCATAGGGGGCGAGCATGCCGGTGGCCGCGCGGGCGTGTTGGGCGTCGATGTAGTCGGCGACCTCGCCCTTCCTCGGCACCCAGGTGTACGCGTAGGTTCCCCGGTGCTCCTCCGCCGCCTCCGCCAGGTCTGACGCGTGGCGGTGTTCGAGCGGCTCAAGGCGTACCAGCGCGCCTTCGAGGGCCGGCCCCTGCATGGAGAAACTCACCCGGTGATGTCCTTCCGGAAGTGTGCGAACGCCCTGGTAGGGCTTCGGGGGCAGTCTCGCGGATGCAGTCGTTTGCGTCGAACGATATTTGTCAGGGGTGTGCGCTCAGTCGTCACAGTCGAGCCAAGGACGATGCGTCGGTCACCGTACGCCGGGGCTGGTGCCGCCGTTCTTGGCATTGAGGCGTTGGCCGGCTTCTTCTCGCCGGCCCCTGCGGGACTCGCGGACGGCACGGTCTGGGTGATGTCGGGCAGCTCAAGGCTGTTGCTGGCCTTCTGCGGGGTCCGACCGCAGGAATTCGAGGGTGTCCAATTCGTTGACCGTCGCTTGGAGTTGGCTGATGCGGGCGCGGCCGATCCGGACGAGTTCTTCCCCCGCGGCAACCCACTGGTCAAGCTCGTGTGAAAGGGGCGGTACACCGGCGAGGATGTCAGCACTCTCCTTGAGTGTGATTCCCACGCGCTGTGCGGCGAGTGCGAGTTTGATGCGGCAGATGGCGTCGACGGTGAAGCGGCGGGCGTTGCCGCTGTTCCGGTAACCCCTGATCACGCCGTAACGCTCGTAGAACCGGACGGCGTTGGCCGTCACCCCCGCGGCCCTGGCCACCTGGCCGACCGTGAGGGAGGCATGGCTCGCTTCGCGGCCGGGGTGCTCGGTGGTGGTCATGGCGTATGCCCCACGTTGGCTGATGAATCCTCTCGGTCCAGTATCACAGGGGCGCGCCGCGGGGAGCGCAGACGCACGACCAGGGCGAGCGACATCACGACAAGAGCTGCCACGTGGGTCAGCCGCTGGGCATCCACGATGGTGGCCGCGTCGGCGGCCCTGACCTCCGCTCCTCCACCGGCCAGAGCCGAGAGCGACCCGCCACCCGTCATCGCGGCGGTCAACATGGTGAACAGCGCGCTGACCGCTACTGTGCCCATACCGTTCGCGATCGTGTTCACCAGGGACAAGAGCGCGGAGGCCGAGCCCAGCTCGGGACCCTTGAGATCGCGGCCGGCACTGGTCATCGTGGGCATCATGATCGCGCCGGTGCCCGCGCCTTGGAGGAGTGCGAGCACTCCGAGGATCAGGTAGGGGGTGTCCGGCCGGAGGATGATCGCCTGGACGAGGCCGCTGCCGATCGCGACGCCGAGCCCGGTGCCGACGACGAGCCGGGGCCCGAGCCGTTCCATGCACCGGGCGGCGAGCTGCAGACTGATTCCCATGCCGACCGCACCGGGAATCATCAACGCCGCCGTGACCGATGCGCTGTCCGCGCGCAGGATCTGCACATAGGCGGGCGTCAGCACGAACGTGCCGAAATAGGGAGCCGCATACAGGGCGAGGACCGCGGCGCCCCGGCCGAACGTCGGATTTCGCAGAACGCCGATTCGCAACAGCGGTTCGGGATGGGTCAGCGCCCGGGCCGAGAACACCGCGACCAGCACGGCGCCGATGGCAACCGTGGTGATCCGCACCGCTGCCGGGCCGTCCTGGGCACTGATGCCGTAGGCCACCGCGACCAGGCCCGGAACCAGCAGCATCGCTCCGAACAGGTCGAGCGGGACCCGCCGTCCGTTCGGCGGGTCGACCGGGAGCCAGGCCAGCGTGCCGGCACAGCCCAGCAGTGCCAGCGGCACGGTGATGAAGAACAACGGCCGCCACGATCCGGTGCCCAGGAGCAACGCGCCGAGTACCGGGCCCAGGATCGGTCCGATCAGCATCGGCAGGCCGGTGATCGCCATCATCCGACTGCGGCGTTCGGGCGCGACTACACCGAACCCGATCGCCATCCCGAGAGGCATCATCAGGCCACCGCTGAGACCCTGTGCCGCTCGCGCGGCGATCAGCCAGCCCAGACTGCCGGACGCCCCGGCGGCGCCGGAGGCGACCGCGAAACCGACCAGCGCTCCCAGGTACACGCGACGGGCGCCCCAGCGTGCGGCGAGACCGGCAGCCAGCGGCATCGTCGCGACCATCGCGAGCGTGTACGCGGTGATGATCCATTGGACGGAGGTCAACGACGCACCGAACGTCGTCATCAGGCGAGGCAGCGCCACCGCGACGATCGTGGCGTCCAGCACCGCCATCAGTCCGCCGAGCGCCAGCACGATCCCGGCGCGCAGTTCCGGCCCGGTCAGCTTGTTCACTGCCGACCGGCCAGTTCCGTGAGCCGAAGGGAACGCAACGCCCGTGCCCACGTGCGCAGTTCGTTCATCATCGCGTGCAGCGCCTGCACCGTGGCCGATGGCGGAACGAAGCGGCCGCCGGCGTCGAGGTGCTCCCACGCCATCGGCAGCAGTACGGACTCTCGTACGGTGGTGGCGCGCAGCTCCGGGAATACCGGCCGCAGTTGTTCGATGGCCCTGATACCGCCGGAACCGCCGTATCCGACGAACGCGACCGGCTTGTACGCCCACTCGGTGAGGTGCCAGTCGATCGCGTTCTTCACCGGCGCCGGAAAGCTGTGGTTGTACTCCGGTGTCAGGAACACGAACCCGTCAGCGTCCGCCAGCCGAGCGGCAATCGGGGACGCGGCTGCCCCGCCCGGCTGCATCGCGTGCATCGGCAGCGAGACCGCGGCGAGGTCGATCATGTCGAGGTCGAGCCACGTGGACGCGGTGAGCTCGCGCTCCAACCACGCGGCGAGAGGATCAGCCAATCTGGGCCTGCGCACACTCCCGATCACCACAGCGATCCGGAGCCGGCCATTGGGGTTCTCATCCGTCATGGCATCGACGCTAGGTATTCGCCTATGGGCGAACTCAAGCGCCGTACAGGACCAATTTCGGCGCGGCCCGTTGCCGGTCTTCAGCCTTCTCCCGCCGACGTGTCGCCGGATCCGACAGGTGCTTCAGCCGTGCGCGGGCGCCGATCACCCGGCTCTGTCGGCAGGTGCGGGATCGAGTTGGGCGGGTGCGGGCCCGCCGGAGGAGGGCTCCGCGCTCGCCGGGGTGTTGCTCCGCGGGCTTTGGCGTCCTCGCGTCGAGGGCAGGGATGTCAGGGCCACCCCGCCCACCAGCAGGGCCGTCGCGCACCACCGCAGGCCGCTGACACCTTCGTTGAGGAAGACGGCCGCCGATGTCATGCCGAACACCGGGACGAGGAGCGAGAAGGGAGCCACCGTGGACGCCGGGTGGCGGTGCAGCAGCCAGCCCCAGGCGCCGAAGCCGAAGACCGTCGTGATCCAGGCGACGTAGACGACCGTGCCGGCGCCCTGCCAGTCGAGTGCGCGCAGTGCGGCCAGATCCCTGGACGGGCCCTCGGTCAGGAGGGAAAGCGCGAGCAGGGGCAGAACGGGGACGGTGCTGACCCAGACCATGAAGTTCAGGGGGTCGGGTACGGACGCCTTGCGGGTGAGGACGTTGGAGGCGCCCCAGCAGGCCGCCGCCGCGACGACCAGCGCGAAGGCGCCGAGCGGTCCCGAAGCACCCTCGTCCACCGCGGCCACGCCGATGCCCGCGAGAGCCACCACCATGCCCAGCAGGCGTACCCGGGTGGGGCGTTCGCCCAGGAACGCGAAGGCGATACCGGCCGTGAACACCGACTGGATCTGCAGGACCAGGGAGGACAATCCGGCCGGCATCCCGGCGTCCATACCGACGAAGAGCAGCCCGAACTTGGCCACCCCGAGCACGAGTCCCACCGCCACGATCCACTTCCACGCCACCTTTGGACGGCCGACGAAGAACACCGCCGGCAGGGCCGCCACCAAGAAGCGCAGGGCAGAGAAGAGGAGGGGCGGGAAGTGGCCGAGGCCGATCTCGATGACGGTGAAGTTCACACCCCACAGGGCGGCGACGAGCACGGCGAGGAGGAGGTGGGCTGGTCTCATGAGTCGAGGATCACCTGCCGTGACCGTGAAGCACCAGCGATGATTGCTGCACGGTTGGATGTAGCAATGCTACTGAGAGAGGTGGGGGATCCGTGCTCGATCTCCAGCGGCTCCGCGCTCTGCACGCCGTCGCCGTCCACGGCACCGTCGGGGCGGCCGCCACCGCGCTCGGGTACACGCCCTCGGCCGTCTCCCAGCAGATCGCCAAGCTGGAACGGGAGACCAGGACGGTCCTGCTCGAACGCGAGGGCCGCGGGGTCCGCCTGACCGACGACGCCCATCAACTCGTGCGCGTCGCTGGCGAGTTGCTGGCGATCGTGGAGCGGGCGGAGACCGAGCTGGAGGAGCGCCGGGGCGTGCCGGCGGGGAGACTGAGCGTGGCCGCGTTCGCGTCCGCCGCCCGCGGCCTGCTGCCCTCCGTCCTCGCCGACCTCGCCCACCACCACCCCGTCCTGGACGCCCGTCTCACCGAAATCGACCCGCACCTGTCGGTGGACCTCGTCGCCAAGGGCGCCGTGGACCTCGCCGTCGCCCACGACTGGGACATCGCCCCGCTGCCCGCCCCCGCGGGGGTCGAGCAGGCGGTGATCGGCGATGACCTGTGCGATCTGCTGGTCCCCGCCGGGCATCCGCTCGCGGGGCGCAGCGGCGTACGGCGGGAGGAGCTGGGCGGCGAGCGGTGGATCTGCCAGCCGCCGGGCCGCGTCTGCCACGACTGGCTTGTGCGCACCCTGCGCGGCGCCGGGCACGAGCCGGACATCGTCCACCAGGCCGAGGAGAACCCGACCCTCCTCGCCCTGGTCGCCGCCGGCCTCGGCGTCGCCCTCATCCCCCGCCTCGGCCGCGGCCCCCTGCCCTCGGGCGTCGTCGAGGTCCCGCTTGACCCGATGCCGGTGCGCCGGCTGTACGCCCTGTGGCGAACAGGCGCGGCCCGCCGGCCGGCGATCGCGGAAACGGTACGCGTGCTGCGGGAGCACTGGCCCAAGGTGGCGACGGTCCATCACGGGAGTTAGCGCCTACGAGCCCCGGTTGCCGGCCTGAGCGCCGCACTCAGCGCCAGCACGCTCAGGCCGAACATCAGCACGCCCAGGGGAAGATGGACCGAGGGGACGTGTGCGATGCCAAGCACGACCTGCACCGAGGCGAGCACGAGGAAGACCGACGCGTGCACGATGGGCCGTGCCGGGCCGCCGCCCGGCTTCCACGCCAGCACCGCGGCCAGCACGTACAGCATCGACGCCCCGTACATCACACGGGCGCCGACACCATGCAGCGTCTCACCCACCGACGAGGTCAGCAGCAGCCCGGCCGAAACCGCCTGCAGGAAAATGGTCAGAGTCTGCAGAGCGATCGCGATCCGCAGGAACGAGAAACCCCGCCGCACGGGGGTCCTCGTCGCCGTCGTCGTCGCCGTCACCTCAGTGGCCATGTCACAGTCCCCGTTCCCGCCCTCGGGCAGCAGATCGATTAAGGTCTCACCAGCCCGACGACACAGGGCTGCGAAAGGTAAGGCGGGGGCCGCACCATGGAGACTGTCGGGCACGGCACGGACGCCATAGCCGGCGAACGACGCCAACTGATCAATGTGGCCTACCGGCTGCTCGGCTCGTTGACCGAGGCCGAGGACGCCGTACAGGACGCCTACACCCGCTGGTACACGCTGCCCCCGAGCCGACAGCAGGAGATCCGCTCCCCCGGCGCCTGGCTGACGACGGTGACCGGCCGCATCTGCCTCGACCTGCTCGGCTCGGCACGCTCCCGCCGCGAGCGCTACGTCGGCGCGTGGCTGCCCGAACCGCTGCCCGACCGCACCGAATGGACCCCCACGAGCAGCGCTCCCACCGGCCCCGAGGACCCCGCCGACCAGATCGTCCTGGACGAGACGGTGGCCATGGCCTTCCTCGTCGTCCTGGAAACGATGACGCCCGCCGAACGGGTCGCGTTCGTCCTCCACGACGTCTTCCGCTACCCGTTTGCCGAGATCGGCGACATCCTCGGCCGAACCCCCGCAGCCTGCAAACAGCTGGCGGCATCCGCCCGACGGCGAGTGCACCCCGCGGGCGCACCGGTGCCGGCCACCGGCCGGGCCGACGTCGTCAGACACGTCAAAGAAGCATGGGAGAACAAGGACATCGCGGCCCTGGTCGGTCTTCTCGACCCGGCCGCCGTGATGACCGCCGACGGCGGCGGCATGGTCGGCACCGTCCTGCGCCCGGTCGAGGGCGGCGCGCGTATCGCCGAGTACATGATCGCCATCGCCGACAGAGCCCCCGGACTCCAACTGCTGCAGCGCACCGTCAACGGCGTGCCGGGCCTGGTCGCCCAACAGTCCGGCATCGTGATGACCGTTGCCGCGTTCGACATCACGGACCGGCGCGTCACCCGAATCTGGGCGACCCGCAACCCGGAGAAACTGCGGCCTTGGACCCGCGACGGTTAGCCATGCCTCTTCGCAATCCGCGTACGCGCAACAGGCCGCATGGCTCAGTGCAGATTGACCGCACCTCGGCAGCGAACGGGAGTAGAAGGCGTTGCTGCGCACGGGCGTCTTGCAATCTGGGGTTCTGGCGCCTCATCAGGTTCATGTTCACAAGTGCGGCGGTGAGGACGGGAAGGCATACGCAGAGGGCGCAGGCTGCAACCGGCGGTGATGCGTTTGCTGCCTGGGCGAAGCACCAGGCGCGGTGGGAGCCGCTGCTAAATCCAGTGGCTCCCCCGCTACCAGCGGGGCACAATCCGCCGGGAAACCGGGCTGAAGGAGAGCTTGCTTGGATGTATTCGTGTGTGCCGGGTGTGGCGCGGAGCTGACGGCACCGGTCTCCCGACTCGCTCTTCCCGTCCACACCCATTACGGGGCCTGGGAAGAACTTCATCCCCCGCTGATGGAGCCTGCCACGTACGCCGTGGACCCCCGGCCGAGTGGACATCCCTGGAGGTTGTGGGAGGAGGTCGGTGAGGACGCGGCCGCCCGTCAAGGCGTATACGCCCCGGTGTACAGCGTCTCCTTCGGCGCGCGGAACAGGATAGTCATCGCCCCGGGCGACTCCCGCTCCATGGTTCTGATCCCCGAGAAGTGCGAGGGCTACTGCCGGGGCGTGGACGGTCGGGCCGGTCCCAACCTGGCGTGCGAAGGGTGCGGGCGCGCCGTGGCGACCCGCATGGACGACTGCGGGATGTGGCAGGCGGTGTGGCTGGAGCCCGATGCGGTCGTGCGCCGCCCTTCAGGGCTCCCGGCCCGTCCGTCTCCCGACTGGGACGACCTTGAGCGCACCGAGCACCGCGTCCCGCCCGTCGAGGCCGACGGGTCGTGGAGCCGCCGCTGGGAGGCGGCGGTAGGGGTAGCGCTGGCCCACCTCGTGGCGGCGACCGAGGACCGCCCGGTGACTCTCCCCACCGGGCCCGTGGCCGATCTGCTCGGCCAGGCTATTGGCCGGTGCCTCCCAGCCGGGCCCAGGGCCCGGTCCGTTGGGCTGGCCGGCCCGGGGATCCGCACGCCCGCGCCCCGCCCTGATGTGCTCCTCGTTCCTCGCCACCCCCTGACAGGTGAACCGTGGCGGCCACCCGGCGACGACAGGATTGTGGTTCCGCTGGACAGCGGGGTCTGGGCGTACCTCGCCCACCCGGGCGAGACGTCACCGCTGCCTGCGACCGGAGTGCTCCCGAGGGGCGTCCTGCGGGACGACTACCCCTCGCCCCAATACCCCTCGTACCCGCTCACGCCTCACCGCCGCGCCTTCATGGACACTCTGATGGGGCTGCCCGCCATCCGCAGTCCCCGACTGCGCAGATTCCGCGACACCTGACCACCGATGGGCCGAGCGCCGGGGGGGGGGCCACTACCCCGCCGCTGCGGCGTCGAGCGCTCACTGTCGTGGACCATGAGGGCCCGCCGCCACCGCCGCGACTACTGAAGCTGAGAGCCACGTGTGCCAGACTCAATCTCCCTGCGACACACCGAGGTCGTGGCGCATAGCGGTTCGCATGGTTCGGAGCATCTCCCAGACCGCATGCTGGGCTTGGGCCGCGGTCTCCATCGTTTCGCCTGGTTCGGGGGCACCGCGTTCGAGGCGCTTGACCTGGCCGTAGACCTTGTTCAGGGCTTGGTTGACGACACTCGCCCGGCTGAGCACCTCTTCGGGGGCGATCATCTGTGCCTCGGAGTACCGATCGCGGTGCGCGTTCTTCGCTTCCTCAAGTGCCTCGCTGTCGTGCTCCGCCACGCCGCGTTCCCTCATGACGTGCAGGTGGCGGTTGAGTGCGGTGGTGAACTGCCGTGCATCCCGGTTGAGTTCCACATAGCAGGTGCGTCGAAGCGAACGGGCCTCGCGGACTTCCTCATGGTCTCGAACGAGTTCTATCTCCAGGCGCTTCGCTCGTTCGGAGCCGCGCTGAGTGAGTAGCGCTCCTCCCAGGGTTCCTGCGACGCCTGCGACAGAGATGATCACCGAGCTGAGATCCACCGACGTACCTCGTGACACTCTTCGACCTCGTGCCCGCTGCACGTGGCCCGGCCTGCAAGTGTGCCGCTCCTCGGTACGCCGGGGCTGGTGCACCCCAACTGGTGGGTGGGGCGTGTGTATGTGGTCAGGACACTTTCCACGTCATGACGGGTGGCTGGGAGAGCGCTCAGAAGGGGGGCAAGTCGGAACTCTCAGGCGGGGCGGGAGAGACTCGGTTGCCGTTCCGCATGTGCAGAGGCCAGCGCTCGTCGATGAGCGCAACGGCCTCTCGGCACGCCTCGCAAGCACTCGGCCACTGAGGCATCCACAGGTACGCTGAGGCGGTGAGGCCCTCATGGGTCAGCCCGCACATGGTTGCACCGATTCCGTCGGCGGAGTACGCATACGCCACGTCGTACACGTGGGCGATCCCCTCCGGAAGTTGCGGTGATTCCGCCCGTTCCCACGGTCTGTAGCCGTACTGCGGCCGCGAGACCTCGCGCCAGTCGTATCCGAACTCGGTCCACGCATAGCACCAGGGGCAGAACCAGCGTTCCTTCACCACCGCGTCCCACTTCGACGTTTCACCCACCGGCATTCGCCGCATCACATGGCCACAGACATCACAGGTCACACCGCATTCTGCCTGGTCGTTGGCGACTACCGACATCGGTTGTCCACGCCGTGCCCATGAATACGGGCTGACCGCCAAAATCTGGAAGCAGCGGGTGCCATAGCCAGCAAGCGGCGGTCCCGCCGTGCCGGTACCCCGGTGAAATCGGGACCGGCCGACGGCGTGGTCGTTCAGCTCACCGGCCCGGCGCCGTGCCACGGTGTTCCCACCGCAGGTGCGGGAGTGCGGGGCCCGCAAGAGACGCGGGCACCCGCTCACCGTCTTTCCTGTCCTGCCGGCTCATCGACGCCCGCCGCCGAACCGATACGCTTCACCCGCAGGTCGAAGGCGAACGCCTCACCGCATGTGAGCTGCACCTGACGCCCCAGCACGTTGACGCTGACTTCGGCAGCCAATGGGGTCCGCCACCCCTTGCTCACCACCTTGCCCCAGGGTTCCTGGTACACATCGCGGACCCGCACGCGCGGGCCGGACAGCTCGTACGAGCCCTGGATGCGGGCGATCTGCTCCTCCCCTGCGGCCTCTTCGAGCCGGTTGTATGCCACCTGGCCAGATATGACCCCCTGGTCGAACAGACCGTCTTCGACCGGCCCGCCTCCCCCGTACTCCTGCCCGTCGGCTTCGACGGACAGGCCGATGTGGGTGCCGAAGGCGGAGTTCTCGTAGAGCTCCAACGACACCTGCATACCGTCCTCTTCGGCCTGGCACGCGACGGCGTGCCCCTTCTCCCGGGTCACGCTGAGCGACGTGTCCCGGTCGCCGGCGACTGCTGCGGGCGCCGCCACCAGCAGTGTCGCCGCGAGCGCACCGGTGACTGCTACCCGCTTCCCTGCCTGCATCCTGCGTTCTCCAAGCGTCGTGTTACCTGCGATACGTGCAGTTGGACTCGCACGGGGCGGGTGAAGTTGTAGGCAACCTCTACCCGTTTGCCGACGCCGGCAGCCGCTCTGCCATTCTTCATGAGTTCGGTCAGGGCAGGCCGCGGCAGTCCCAGCCGGTACGGGTGCGCAGCTGGCCATTTCGATCGGGCGCGGGAAGTACGCACCTGTCTCGCGACGAAATGCCCCGGCTGACCGGAGTAGTTGAGCGAGTGCGTGCTGAGCGACAAACTCGATCGACGTGGATCAGTGCGGTACCTGATCATGCGTCCATGCCTCTGACAGAGACCCTTGCCCGAGTCGATGCGGACCTGGCCACCGGCCGCGTTCCGGTCGCGCGCCAGCGCCTGCGCGGTCTCGTCTCGTCCTTCCCGTACGACCTGACGCTCCGTCGGCGTCTGGCACAGGTGTACCGCCTCTACGGCGACTCCGCCGAGGCGGGACGCTGGATGTTCCTGGAAGAGGACCGCGACGCCGACGAGACCGCCGCCTTCGAGGCCCGGTACGGAGCTGCCGCCTGGCGGATGAGGGCCCTCGCCTGGCCCGGGCCCGAGACGATGGCTGCCACCTCCTTCGCGCAGGGGCAGTTGGTCACCGTGCGCGCCACCTGCGCCGAGGAAGTGGGCCGCCCCGTCGCTTGGGACGACCCCGACTCCTACCGGGACGGACTGCGGGAGAAGTACGAAGCCCCTTCCCAGCCATGGACGGTTGGCGGTGTGCTGGCGGGCATCGGCTGTCTGCTGGCGGCTCTCGCGTTCCTCGCGATCTGGGTGATCGGAGTCGTCGCCCTCTTCAACTGACCTACTTCACCGGGGATTGTGGTAACGGACCGCAACCACGGTGAATGAGCCAGCGGACCACGAACGAGAGGTCCGCAAGGCCTTGCCCCTGATCGGGAGTTGCACCGAACGGTTCGCAGTCCCCCTTTCAGGACTGGGTGAGACGGACCTGGTCGATGACCCAGTACCAGTTGTTGCCGCCGGTGTAGCGGAAGTGGATGCGGGCGGTGCGGGCGGCGGCCGGGATCTGGAGGAGAGCGTCTCGACGCGGGAGGGGACGTCAGCGTTGTAGGTCTTGACGGAGACGGGTGTCCCGTCGTCGTAGGAGACCAGGACCTCGCCCTTCTGCGGGGCCTCGTGGCGGTAGTAGGTGGTGTAGGTGAGGGTGACGGCCTTGCCCCCGGTGACCGTCCAGGCGGGGCTGACGAGGGTGGAGTCGAAGGTGCCGGTGAAGGTCTTGTCCTGCCACTCGTCGCCGTCGGCGACCGCGACCGCGAAGACGCCCCGGGCGCGGACGTTGGACTCGCGGGACTGGTCGCGCTGGGCCTGGGTCCAGAACTCGTCGGTGGTGAAGGTCCAGCCGCGCCACTCGGTGACGCCGCCGGTGCCCATCGCGGAGTTGTCGACCGTCCAGCCGGTGGGCGGGGTGTGGGTGTAGCCGAGGACGGCGGCCGGGATGCCGGTTTCGTCGGTGCGGGTGGTGAGCTTCGTGCGCAGGGTGTCGAAGTCGTCGGGCGACGGCTGCTGGACGGGGCGGCCGTCCAGGTTCCAGGCCGGGTCCAGGGCGATGCCGAAGTGGGCGAGGGCGGAGGCGGCGACGTCCGGCATCTTGACGTCGTAGCGGACGGAACCAGGAGTGATCGTGGGGCCGGTGGCGATGAGGAAGGTGGAGCGTTCGGGGAGGGTGGAGCCGCCGTGGCCGCCGGCGTCGGTGTGGCCGTGGTCGGCCGTGACCATGATCAGCCAGTCCTCGAGGGGGTAGGTCGAGCGAGCCTTGACCGCGGCGACCATCTGGCCGACCTGGGCGTCGGCGGTGTGGATGGCGTCGAGGTACTGGGTGCTGGCGGCGCCGTAAGCGGCGTCCGGGCGGGCGACCGGGCCTCGGCGACGGCCAAGCCGCGGAGTGCCACGTCAGCTCGACACTTCCTCCGGTCGCCGGTCATCGCCGACTTCGGCGGGGATGGCGTTGTCGATGAGCACGGCGGCGACGGCGGCGGCGGTCGGGAAGGCGTCTGCGTTGAGGACTCGCGTGCGGGCCGCGGCGCCGTCGATGAGCAGCGCGAGTTGCTCGCCGAGCCCTTCAGGGTCGGTGGCGCCGGCTTCGCGGGCGGTGTCGGCGAGCCGCGCGGCGACGGCCTTCTTGTAGTCGCGTGCGTACTGGGATGCGGGGTGCTGGGGGTCGTGGAGTTCGACGGCGGCGCCGATGTAGGGGCACAGGGGGGTGGTGGCGGGAACGTCGAAGGCGGCGAGGAGCCGTTCCCGAGGCGCGAGATCGGTGCGGTCGAACACGTTGGACAGAACGGAGGGGTCGAACCTGCGCAGGTACTCGGCGACGAGTTCGTCCTTGCCGGCGAAGTGCTGGTAGGCCGTGCGCTTGGAGACCTGGGCCGCGGCGCAAAGCTGGTCCATACCGGTGCCGTTGATGCCCTGCTCGCGGAACAGCTGCTGGGACGCGCTGATGATGCGCTCGCGGGCGCCCCGGCCGCGGCGGCGGCCCGTGGGGCCCTTCTCCAACTCCGTCATGGCCTCATTCTACCGCAGATAGGTAACGACCGGTGTACATAGTTTGCGGACCAGCCGCCCGCCCCGTACGGTAAGCACACAGGGCGGTGTACATAACACCGTCGCTCCAGGTGCACACGTCACCACCGACCCGAGGGAATGACTATGGGAAAGCTCGACGGCAAGGTCGCGGTCATCACCGGCGGCACCACCGGCATGGCGCTGGCCGGTGCGAAGCTGTTCGTCGACGAGGGAGCGCACGTCTTCATCACCGGCCGCCGCCAGGACGCACTGGACGAGGCCGTGAAGCAGATCGGCCGCAACGTCACCGGCGTCCAGGGCGACGCCGCCAACCTCGACGACCTGGACCGCCTGTACGACACCGTCAGGCGGGAGAAGGGAAGCCTCGACGTACTGTGGGCCAGCGCCGGAGGAGGCGAACCCGCCCCGCTCGGCGAGATCACCGAGGCCCACTTCGACGCAGCGTTCAACCTCAACGCCCGCGGCACCCTGTTCACCGTCCAGAAGGCCCTCCCCCTCTTCAACGACGGCGGCTCCATCCTCATGACCGGCTCCAACGCCTCCCTCGGCGCCTTCCCCGGCTGGAGCGTCTACGCCGGCAGCAAGGCAGTCCAGCAGGCCTGGGCCCGCGTCTGGCTCAACGAGCTCAAGGACCGCCGCATCCGCGTCAACGTCCTGACCCCCGGCCAGGTCGCCACCGCCAAGCAGGCGGAACTCTTCGACGAGGCCACCAAGCGGCAGTTCGAGTCCCTCATCCCCCGCGGCCAGATGGGCCGCCCCGACGAGATCGCCGCCGCCGCCCTCTTCCTCGCCTCCGACGACTCCAGCTACGTCAACGGCATGGAACTCGTCGCCGACGGCGGCACCACCGCCATCTGAACCGAACAACCACAACGAGGGCAGGACATCTCATGAGCAGCATCAGCATCATCGGCACCGGCAACATGGCCCGCACCATCGCCACGCGAGCGATAGCGGGCGGCAACACCGTCGAGGTCATGGGCCGCGATCAGTCCAAGGCCGCCGATCTCGCCGAGGCTCTCGGCGGCGGCGCCACGACGGGAGAATGGGGCACCGCCCCGGCCGGGGACATCGTCCTCGTGGCCCTGCTGCACGACGGCGTCGTGCCGGTCGTCGCCCAGTACGGAGACGCCCTCGCGGGCAAGGTCATCGTCGACATCAGCAATCCCTTCAACTCCACGTTCGACGGGCTGGCCCACCGCGAGGAGACCTCGATCGCGCAGGAAGTCGCCAAGGCCGCCCCGGCGAGCGCGAACGTGGTGAAGGCGTTCAACACCGTCTTCCGCAATGTGCTGGAGAAGGGCCGGCCCGACGTCTTCATCGCCGGGGACAACGCGCAGGGCAAGGCGAGTGTGGAGGCGTTCATCAAAACCCTCGGGCTGCGCCCGCTGGATGTCGGCGGCCTGAAGATGGCGCACTGGCTGGAAGGCGCGGGCGTGGTCACGGTGGGCCTCGCCAACCACGGGGTGGGGATCCTCGACTTCTCCCTCGGCATCACCGAACTCTCCGTGTGACGGCATCCTGAAGACGCACTCCCCCGGCAGGACGGAGGACGGCTGGGGACGGGTGGATCGGAGCCTCCTCCGCGCGGACAGCCCCCACGCCTTGCAGCCGTCGCCCGCGCACGCGTGTGCCTCCCCGCACCTACACTGCTCGCCAGGAACGGGGGCTCAGCCCCCAGGGGGGAGGGCGTCGTGCGGACGAGCGACAACGAGCGCCACTGGGTTGACACGTGGCATGTCCCGCTGAACATCGCAGCGATGCACGTGAGTGGCGTTCTGCTGTTCGTCGGCTTCTGCTGGACTCCAGCGGCGTCCACGGAAACCTATGCCCAGACCTTCGAGACGATGTTCTCGGTCCTGCTTTTCCACGTCGCCATCCAGATTCCCGCCGGCTTTCTCGCCTCCCTCTGGGCAGCCCGTGGCCAGGTGGCCAAGGCTGTCCTGGTCGCACTCGGAACAGCCACGGTAGTCACAGGGGCGTTCTACCTGTGCGCGGGTCGAGGTCCAGCGACACGGGCGTTTTGCTTGCAGGCCCTGGGATGCCTCTGTGTCTCCTTGAGCACCTACGTGTGGCTGTGCACACTGCGCCTCTCCACTGTCCAGCGACTCGTCGCACCACTCAGACATTCCGTCCAGACACTCGCCATGTGGACCTTGCTCCGTCCACCACGGCGCGGTCCCCACTGAGCGGGGCTTCGCCACAGCCGTCACACATGCGGCGACGGCGACAACCGCCGCGCCTACGTGACCAGTTCGGGCACAAAGGGATCAACGGCGATTCCCAGCTGTACCAAGAGTGGGCCCCGGTCTGGGACGGTGAGGACGCCTTGCTCGCGTCGCTTGCCTGGACGACCTCGTGCTCCTTTGAGTCTGTGACCAGTTAGGTGGCTGTGTCCGCCCGCATCAAGGACGCCGTATTGTTCGGGACCGTCGTGGTGGAGAACTCCCGGGATTGGCAGTCGACATGGTGAGGGTGGAAGAGCTGGAGGCCGCGCTGCCTGCGATGACAGGGTGGCGCGTGCCAGGCGAACGCAGCGTCGACTGGGCAGCCCTCGAGGCGGGTCTCGGCACGGCGCTGCCCTCGGATTTCCGCTCTCTGGCGGAGGCGTACCCGACCCTTGTCATCGACGATTTCCTCATGGTGTCCCTTCCGACGCCTGGCGCCGAGGCGCCATGGGCGTCCGAGTCCAGGAACGACGAGATCCTTCAGGATCTGTATGAGATGGGCGACACCGAGGGCTACGTCCCCTACCCGCAGCCGGGGGGCCTGATCTCCTGGGCGTCCTCCAATTCGGGGGACACCTTCTACTGGCGGACGAGTTCTGCGGATCCGGACGCCTGGCCGGTGGTCGTCCGCACAGACAACGCCGACTGGATCGAGTTCCCGGTGGGGGCCGTCGAGTTCCTGGCCGGCGTGTACGGGCGCACCATCGACGTACCGGGCATGCCCAGGAACTTCCCCAGCGACGACCCGACGGTACTGGGCCTGAGCGACCGCCTCGACTGATCGGCAACCCAGAGGACCCTGTACGAAGTCGGCAGGCAGCGGACCGAGTCGCGCGAGCGCACGTCACCAGGAGCAGCTGTCGGACGTCCCTGCGCAGCGTCCAGTCCTCTTGAGATGACCCCAGGCCAGACCCCATGCCATCCAGATACCTACACGCGAGATTGGACCTGGCACCGCCCCCCTGGCGCACCGCCCCCTGGCCCTCTCACCGACGAGTCACAGCGTCCGGTACACCCGCTCGACCACGGGCGGGTGCTCGTAGGAACTCGGGCAATGGTAGATCTGCAACAGCTCGTCGCCCAGGTCGATCGTGGTCGGGTCGCCCAGCGGTGGGTAGAGTCGCCGGTCAGTGGTGTCCGCCTCGGCGTCCTCGACCGGGCGCCAGCCGCCCTCGTCGCCCCCGTTCCATTCAGCGAGGCCGACGGTCAAGAGGGGCTCGGTCTCCGCACCGCAGGTGCCACACGACGGATGTGAGGTCGCGTCCACGTCCGAGCTGACGACACCCCATCCCCCGGTCTTCCAGCCCGGAGCCACCGCGTGATGGACGTAGTGGCGGCCGGTCTCCTCCTCCCACGCGCGCACGCTCCCGGCCACGGCGGCCGGCAGCTGGCCGGCCGCCGGATACTCGCTCACCTCCTCGGGATGCAGGACACAGGGGACGGGCCAGTACTCCTCCCTCTCGATCACCGTCGGTTCCGGCGGCGGTGAGAGGACCGCGACGACCTGGTCGGCACTGCGCCAGTGCACCTGGACGGCCGGGATGTCGTCGTCGTGGTCCATGAACGGGCACCACAGGACCTGCAGCAGGTCCGAGCCGTCGGGCAAGGGCAGGCCGGGAACGTCCCGCGCATACAGCTGAGCCACGGGCAGCAGCGGCACCGGATCCGTGTGAGGGCTGTCGGCCTCCTTCGGACTGTTCCGATCGAAGACCGCCTGTTCCTCGGGCGTCCACGGCTCACCCTGCGGCCGTGACGCCCGCGCGACCATCAGGTGATGGGCCTCGCGCGCCGCCTCCAGTGCGACCACCTCGTACACCTCGTGCGGCTTGGTGCAGGTCGGCCACGGCTCGTCCTTCGGCCACAGCAGCGGGCCGCCCACCGAGCTGTCCGTGACCGCGGGTGCCCCCGCCCGCGGGTGCAGCCGAGTGACCCTCCTGGACATCGCGGCCAGCTCCGGGAACACCACGGCCGGATCCAGGTGCCGCGGCGGCGTCGTACGCGTCATGGTCTCCCTCTCCCCCCACAGGTACCGCAACCCATCGAAGCATCCGGCACTGACATCGCTGCTGATCCTCACGTTCCTGCCGGCTCGGGCACGAAGCTTTCGGCATGGTGGCTTCCGCAGTGATGGCCGGGGAGGTCGAGACGCGCGCCGGGGCCCAGCCCTACGCGCAGCCGGGATGAGACGCGGCCCAGCGCCGTCACTACCCCGCCGACCCGCCTCTCCCCCTGGATGCCGCATGCCGCCGGGCCGCCGAACCTGCGCACAGGGGAGAATGCGGGGAAGGAGGCATCCGAAAGGTGCGAGCAAAGGGGAATCCGTGTCCGAGGACGACGCACGCGCATCGTCCCGGCCGTCGGCCGGCGACGACTGGTCCGCGCGGCTGCACACCCTGTGGCGTGCGGCCGCGCAGATCCAGGACGTCACCGCCCTCGCGGACGGCGTGTACCCGGCTCTGCTCTCCCACCCCGACGTGCTGGTGAGCGTGGGCAGCCGCTGGGACGGCCGGGACGTCCAGTACATGCGCTACTCCAGGGACGTAGCCGGACCGACGGTCACGTTGAGGCGTGCCGAGCTCGCGGCACGAAACGAGCACCTTTGCTCTGCCAGTCGAGCCGACGCGGTCCCCGAAAGCCCGGTGGTCCTGCGCCACGTTCCCCTTTCGGCCGATCCCGCGGCCCGCGGCCCGGAGAGCCGGCTTCTGTCCTCGGCGGGCGCCGCGCACGCCCTCGAATGCGTCATCCCGTTCGGCGGATCCGACTGGGCGTCGCTGTGGGTGGGTCTCGCCTCCCCGCCGGCCGCGGACAGCGTCCTCGAAGGACGGCTGCTCCAGGTCGCGGACGTCCTGATCGCCAGCAACAAGCGGATCGTGGAGTACCGCATACACGACCGGCTTCAGGTCGAGGACGCCTTCCTCGCCGAGGCATCGCTTCAGATGGACGCCAGTCTCGATGTCGAGGAGACCCTGCGGCGGGTGGCCCGGCTCGCGGTTCCGGCCGTGGCGGAGGGATGCGTGGTGCACCTCTTCACCCCGGGCGGCGAGCTCAACCCGGTAGCTTCGGCTCACGTGGCCGCCTCGGCCCAGGACTGGCTGGCCGACGTGTCCCGCGCGGACTCCTGGTTCACGAAGATCCTGCGCGCGGGCGCCGAGGGCGGCGCGAGTGCGGTCCTGCGCGGCGGCGACCTGCTGGGCGGCCCCTTCGGTACCGGCGCCCCGGCCGAGGGCGCTCCCGTGCGGGCGCTGAGCGTCAGTCCGCTGCGGGCGCGGGGCCGCTCCCTGGGGACCCTCACCTTCCTGTACCACCGCGACGACGCCGAGATCGGCAGCCGGAGGCTCCTGGACGATCTCGCCGGACGCGCCGCCCTGGCGATCGACACCAGCGTGCTGTACGAGCAGCGCCGCCGGCACGTGGAGGTCCTGCAGCGACACCTCCTCCCCCGCGCCCTGCCGGACGTGGACGGCGTGGAGCTGAGCGCCGCGTACGCCGTCGCCGACTCCTCCCTCGACGTGGGAGGGGACTTCTACGACGCCGTGGTGGCCGGGGACCAGCTCGCCCTTCTGATCGGCGATGTCTGCGGGCGGGGCGCCGAGGCCGCCGCGCTCACCGGCCTCGCCCGGCACACCCTGCGCACCCTTCTGGAGGACCGTACGCCTCCCGCGCAGGCGCTCGCCCGACTGAACCGGGCCCTCCTCACCGAGCAGACCACGCGTTTCGTGACCGCCGTGGTCGCCGTCCTGACGCCCGCGCCGGGCGGCTGGACGGCCGAGGTGGCCAGCGCCGGGCATCCGCGCCCCCTGGTGCGCGGCGCCGACGGGCGCGTCCGTGAGGTCGAGTGCTCCGGGGTCTTCCTCGGCGTCCTCGAGGATGCCGACTACCAGTCCACGCGCGTGCATCTGTCCGAGAGCGATGCCCTGGTGATGTTCACCGACGGTCTCACCGAGGCCAAGGGGGCCGACGGCAGCTACTTCGAGGACCACCTCGTGGACGCGCTGCGCGAGAGCGGCGCCGCGACCGACCCGGCCGGACGGCTGGTGGCCATGTCGGCGGACTTCCGTCGAGCGGGCGACGACGACACAGCCGTCCTCGTGGCCAGGCTGAAAGGACGAGCGTGATGCAGCACGACCACGGAAGAGCCATCGACCACGGCCGCGTACTGGTGGTGGAGGACTCCGAGGAGGACGCGGAGGCCATCCAGCGCGCCCTGACTCAGACCCATCCCGAGCTGCGTCTGGAGTTCGCGAACCGCGGCGAGCACGTCGTCGCCGGGCTCAAGGAGGCGGACGAACTGCCCGGCCTGATCCTGCTCGACCTCAACATGCCCGGCACGGGCGGGCACGCGCTGCTCGCCGCCATCCGCTCCCATCCCGAATTCTCGGCGGTGACCGTCGTCGTGTTCACCTCCTCCACCGCGCCCGCGGAGGTCGACGCCTGCTATGCGGCGGGCGCGGACAGCTACATCTACAAACCCGTCAACTTCCATTTGTTCCGCACCGTGTTGAAGGGCGCCGTGGACTACTGGCAGCAGACGACGACTCACGCGGGTTCGGACGGCGGCTCCGGGGCACCGAGCGTGAAGTAGAAGGCGGATCCCACACCCGGCTCGCTCCGGAGCCACAGGCGCCCGCCGTGCCGCTCCACGATGCGCTTCACGACCGCCAGCCCCACCCCGGACCCTCCGCCGTGGTCGCCGGGGCCGTGCAGCCTCCTGAACAGCTCGAAGACCTCGGCCTGCCGGTCCGCCGGAATACCGAGGCCGTTGTCACGGACCACGACGGCCTGTTCGGTCCCCGCGCCGTTCGGGCCGTCCACGCTCTCCACCTCGATGGCGACCGTCCGATCGGGCCGGTCCGCGGCGTACTTGGCGGCATTGACCAGCAGGTTGACCAGGATCTCGTCGAGCCGGTCCGGGTCGGCGTTGACGTGGGGCAGCGAGGGCGGCCGAAGTACCGTCACCCGTTCTTCCGCCAGGCGCGGGCCCGCGACCTCCAGTGCCCCGTCGACGGCGTCGTCGAGTGCCAGGTCGCGGCGGCGCAGGCCCGCCCGGCCCAACCGGGCGTAGTGCAGGAGCGAGTTGAGCAGCTCGTCCATGCGGCCGGCCAGGCGCTCCATGGTCCGCAGACGGGCCACGCTCCTGTCGTCCAGGTCGGCGCCCGCGTCCTCCAGGGTGAAGGTCGCCGCGTTCGAGATGCCGCGCAGGGGCTCCTTGAGGTCGTGCGCGGCGGCGTGGGCGAACGAGTCGAGGTCGGTGTTGGTCATCCTCAGTTCCTCGTTGAGTTCTCCGAGGACGTCCGCGTGGTGCAGAACCAGCCCGGTCAGCATGCGCCACAACTCGCCTGCCGCCGCCCGGTCCTGGGGCGTCCATGGACGGCTCCGACCGCGCGTGACGGACCGGAACACCTCACTCGAACCCCTCGGCGTCAGCCGCTCTCCGCGCGGCCCCAGGCGGACGGGCACGGCCGGGTCGGCCGCCCACTTCCGCGGCAGCGGGCGCTCGTCACGCAGCCACGCCAGGAAGTCCCCGGGACGCAGGGGAATCAGCAACGCCCCAGCGGGGACGCCCCCCGACCAGCCCGGGCCGCCCGCCTTCCCCGACGAGTCTGGTTCCTCCGCCGAGTCCAGCTTCTCCGTCGAGTCCAGTTCCTTCGCCGTGCCCGGTCCATCGGCCGTGCCCGGTCCATCGGTCGCGTCCGCGTTCGTCACGTGCGCGTATGACCCGGGAGCCGTGCCCGGCTCTCCCGTCGCCCCGGGTGCGTCGGTTGCCTCCGGCGCCGTCCCGTCGGCCAACGCCTCCGGCAGCCGGTCCGTGTCCCACACCTCTCCCGGCAGCAACTCCGCGGCCCGCCGCCCGAGTTCGTCCGCCACGTCCCGGCGCACGGGCGGTCCGGCGGCGGTGAGGCGGCCGCCCCGCATCAGCAGGACCGCGTCCGCCGCCATCAGGGCCCGCACCTGTTCGGCATGTCGCACGAGCGAGGTCTCCAGGTCGGCGCCGAGCAGTTCCGCCACTGCCGCCGCGCGTCCGCCCGAGCGGGTCAGCGCGTCAGCGCGGTCGCGCTCCTCGATGGCCGCCAACTGCAGCGAGAACGCGGCGCCGAACAGCTCGCACGCCGACCGCACCTCGGGGGCCAGCCGCACGGGGTCGCCCCCGTGACAGGCGATGAGCCCCCACAGCCGGCCTTCCCGCAGCACGGACACGGACATGGACGACCGCACTCCGATGTTGCGCAGGTATTCGAGGTGGAACTCCGACACCGTGCGCAGGGCCGAGCCCGAGAGGTCCAGCGGAGCGCCGCTCACCGCCCTGGTCCGCGGGTACAGGCGGACCGTCGGGTCATCGACGTCCGCGATGACCCGGATCCAGTTCTCCTCGTACAGTCGGCGGGCCTGCGGAGGGATGTCCGTGGCCGGGAACCACAGGCCCAGCCACGGCTCCCAGCCGTCCGTCACGTCCTCGGCGACCACCTCGCCCGGCCCGTCGGCGCCGTCGAAGCGGTAGGCGACGACCCGGTCGTATCCCGTCAGCTCGCGTACCTGCTGGACGGCGACCCGGCAGCAGTCCTCGACCGAGCCGGCCGACCGCAAGCGCGCCAACGCGCGGCGGATGCCCTGGTAGAACCCGGAGAAGTGGAACGCCGTTGCTTCGTCCCGGGGCTCGAACTCCATGATGACCAGGCCGTCGCGACGGTGGGCGGTCACGTCGAACGACCGCCGCTGCGGCCCGGCCCCGGCCACGACGGGAAGTGCGGCAGCTGTGCCGTCCTCGCCGGTGGTGGCGTCGAGCACCTCCGACCAGTCGTCCGCGTCCAGCACCTCCAGGACGTCGGACCCGACCAGGTCCTCGGCCGCAATGCCGAGCAGCGCGCCGCTGTTCTCGGCCGCCGTGTCGACGATCCCCGAGCCGGCCGCGACGGCAAGGAGCGTGCCATAGGACTGGACACCGCCGAGGAGGTGGATCGGCTCACGGACGCACTCCGAGAGGTCGAAGCCACCCGGCACGGCCGCCTCGGCCTCCCGCACGCGCTGCGACAGCCAGTGGGATTCCACCTGCGACTCCTTCACCAGTCAGTGCCTTGCCTGTGCCGCATCCTCGCACCCGGAGCGGTGTGCCCGGTGACGGACGCACCGGCACGGCAGCGCTGCCCGGCCGAGCGAACGACGCCGTCCGGGTTCAGCCGCCGCGGGTGACTGCGTGGGGTGGACGGTCAACGCGGCCGTCGCTGCGGCCGGCGGACCCCAGGTCGTCGTCGGCCCGCCGCCGAGCGAGGCGCACCTGGACCGGTCTGACCGGCCGGGACCACATATCTGGCCTATCCGGAAGAAGGTGCTTATATTTTTCTCTACCTCTGCCGGGTGACGCGGTGCCATGGGCGCCGCGAGACGGAGCGCTGCCCCGAAGCGGGCGGCGACGTGATCGGCGGAGGTTCTCATGGTCTCGATCTCACCTTCTCTCCGAGGCGGCAGCCCGCCGCCCCGCTACGGCCGCCGTACCACCGGCCGGACGGGGGACGCGTCGTGAACTGGCGTGAGGCGGCGGCTTGCCGCTCGGAGGATCCGGAACTCTTCTTCCCGATCGGCGAGGACGGCTTCTTCCAGCAGCAGATCGAACAGGCACGGGCGGTCTGCCACCAGTGTCCCGTCCTGACGGAGTGCGGCTCCTGGGCTCTGCGCAACCGTGAAAGGGACGGCGTGTGGGGGGCCATGACGGCCGACGAGCGCCGACGCCGGCTCCGACGTCTGAGCGGGATCAGCCCTTGAGGAGCACCACCACGTCCTACACCCACGCCTGGCGAATCCCGCTGCTCTCGGCACCTGGCGAGCCTGGAGACGCCGCCGCCCGACCGGCACGACCGCCGTTCCAGGCGCCCCGCTCCCCCGCCGGCCGGCGTACCTTCACCATGCGGGCGGGGGCGCTGGCGGCCCTCGGTCAACTACGCGAGTGCCCTCCCTGAGTGCGTCCCCTCACTGGCGGCGGTCGCCGTCGCCTGCCATGCGCCCGGGCGCACGCCTGTCGCCTTGCGGAAGAACACCGAGAAGTTGGACGCGTCGGCGAAGCCGAGGGCGTCGGCGCAGCGGGCCGCGGAGAGGCCGTCGTGTGCGAGCAGTCGTTTGGCTTCCAGGACGGTCCGGTCGACGATGTACCCCTTCGCCGTGCGGCCGGTGGCCTGCTGCACCGCTCGTGAGAGGGTGCGCGGCGCGTATCCCAGAGCGCCGGCGTAGTAGCCGACGTCGTAATGTTCCCGGAAGTGCTCTTCGACGCTGGTCCTGAACAGCCGGAACACCGGATGCCCGGCCCGCGCTTGAGCATGTGGTGGCCGGAGACGGGCGATGAGCGCCGAGAGCAGAAGCTCGGGCAGCTCCGTCGGAACGTCCTCGGGCGAGGCTGCTGTCTCAAGGAGCAGGTGGTCGCGTGCGGCGTCGATGAACGGCCAGTGGGCCTCAGGAATCCTCCAGTTCGCGGCCGGGTCCGGGGACGCGACGAGTTCCCGGATGGTTGGGGTGACCGGCGCGGTCGGCACGAACAGGACGAGGTGTCCCGCGACGCCGGCGATGTCCTCCCACCGGTGGACCGCCCCGGGAGGAACCCACACCGCGGAACGGGCCTGGAGCGGGTGCCGGTGGAAGTCCACCGTGACGGAGCCGTGCCCGGCGTCGACAAGGGCGAGGACATGGAAGTCGGCACGCTGGGTGGCGCCGTCGTTCAGCTCGCGAAGTCGGTCGAAGGTCATCGTCTCGACCGCGGCGGCCCGGCGCCCGGCGGGCTGGTAGGTCAGCTGGCGGATCACGCTCATGTGTCCACTTTCCACCATGGGATGTCCTGCCTTGCCGATGCCCCCGCCATGGTGCAGGAGATGCAATGAACACACAGGCCGCACGCCCAGTGCACCGACGAGAGCACCGACGAGAGCACCGACCAGGAGAGCCACGTGACCACGACGCTTCGGACCCCATTGCCCGCTTACGACCATCGTCCGGGCGCCGGGCCGACGCTGGTGTTCCTGCACTACTGGGGTGGCTCCGCCCGCACCTGGGACCTTGTCGCCGACCGGCTCCCGGGCCGTGACGTGCTCACGGTCGACTTCCGGGGGTGGAGCCGCTCACGACGGATGTCCGGCCCGTACACGCTGCGCCGGCTCGCGGACGACACGCTCGCTGTGATCGCCGACGCGGGCGTCACCGACTACGTCCTGGTCGGGCACTCGATGGGGGGCAAGGTCGCGCAGCTGATCGCGGCGACCCGGCCTGCCGGCCTGCGCGGCATCGTCCTCGTGGGCAGCGGTCCGGCGAAGCCTCCCGCACACATCACCGCCGAGTACAGGGAAGCCCTTGCTCACGCCTACGACTCCGACGCGTCCGTCGCCGAAGCACGGGACCAGGTCCTCACCGCGACCGAACTGCCGCCAGCGGTAAAGGCCCGGATCGCGAGCGATTCACGCGCGTGCGCCGAAGCGGCCCGGACCGAGTGGCCCCTGCGCGGCATCGCGGAGGACATCACCGAGGACACCCGCCTGATCGACGTACCCGCCCTCGTGGTCGCCGGAGGGAACGACCGTGTCGAACCCGTCGACGTACTCCGCGACAACCTGGTGCCGCACCTCTCGCAGGCCACCCTCACGGTGATCCGGCACACCGGTCACTTGATCCCGCTGGAAGCGCCGGCCGACCTCGTCGACGCCATCACGGCCTTCGCACCGGCAAGCTGACCGTCACCCGACCGGCCTGACAACGAGACCTGCCGCAGGGCACATCGCCGCCCGCCGGCGCCACCGGGCACGAGTAGACGTCGTCACACCTCGGTACGGTGCCCCACCTCCAGTTCCGCGAAAGCGCGGAAGCCTCGTGGCGGGCGGCCGGTGACGCGCTGGACGGTGTCGGTGGTGCGGTCCTCGGCGCCGTCCGCGATGGCCCGGTCCAGGACGGCGAGCATCTCGGCGAACTCCGCGGGCATGTCGGCGGCCAGCCGGTCGACCATCTGCTCGTGCGTCAGCCGTTGGTGGACGACGGTCCGGCCGGTGACCTCGGTCAGGACGGCCGCGATGTCGTCGTAGCTCAGGGCTTGCGGTCCGGTGACGATCAGTTCGCTGTCCGGAGAGTGCGTGTCGGTGAGCGCGTGGACGGCGACAGCGGCGATGTCATCGGCGTCGACGAACCCGACGCGGCCATCGCCCGCTGCCGTGCGGATGACCCCGTCCGCTCGGACGGTGCGGGCGTGCAGGTGGCCGCCGGTGAAGTTCTGCATGAACCAGGAGGGCCGCAGCACCGCCCACTCGGGAATCATGCCCGGCAGGGCTTCGTGGACCTGTCCCACCGCAGGACCTCCCCTGGGGATCGCGGACGAGCTGAGCAGCACCGCGCGGCGGACACCGGCGGCGCGGGCCCGGCGAAGGAACGGCAGCATCACGGCGGCCGGGTCCGGGGAGCCGGGCGGCGGAACGAGGTAGACCCGGTCGGCGTCTTCGAGAGCGCCGTCGAATGATGTGGGGTCGTTCCAGTCGAAGCGCACGGGTCGGGCCCCGTCCAGCGGGGTGGCGTGCCGACTGGCGGCCTTGACGCGTCCGCCCGCAGCGGCAAGCCGCGCCACGACACGGCTGCCGGTGGTGCCGGTGGCCCCGATGACCAGGGTGTACTTCTCCGATTCGGTCATCGGTCACTCCCGGGGAGGCCAGGGGCGAGGTCCTGGACGGCGAGGGGGTTCCAGTAGTCGCGGTACCGGGTGATGAGGCCGCGCTCGACGGTGACGACGGCGATGTAGGTCATGTCGAAGGGCCTGCCGGTGGCCACCAGGCGGCCCACGCCGCGCATCTCGACGACGATGGTCTCGGGGGCATGGGTCTGGTGGATCTCGACGTTCGGGAAGTCGTGGAGGTCTATGTGGTCGGGGTAGTCGCGCATGTACGCGGCGACGGCCGCCTTGCCTTCCAACCGCTTGGGCCAGCCGTGCGGGGCGAAGGGAAACTCGAAGATCCCGTTCTCGTCCCACAGGTCGACCCAGCCCGCGATGTCCTTGTCCAGCAACAGCTGCAGTCCGTGGCGGTACAGGTCCGCCGGCGCGGTGTTCGCCTTCATGGTTGTTCCCCCATCCTCTACTATGCGGACCCAGGGTCCGCTTCACAGTTCGACGATACGGACCCGTGGTCCGCTTTGTAAAGGAGGGTCGGGAACCATGCCTGACCGCAAGCCGCGCACGGACGCCGTCCGCAATCGGGAAGCCGTCCTGGCGGCGGCCGACGCCCTTTTCGCCCGCTGCGAAAGTCCGGGGGCGGTCACCATGGCCGACATCGCGACCGCGGCCGGCGTGGGCAAGGCGACGCTCTTCCGCGGCTTCAGCGACCGCACCGGCCTGATCCGCGCACTGTACGAGATGAGACTCGCGCCGGTCAGGAGCGCCATCGAAGGGGGCGCGCCTCCCCTGGGGCCCGACACCCCGCCTCTCCAGCGCGTGCCCGCACTCCTCGACGCCGTACTGTGCTTCAAGCTCGACAACCGCCACCTCGCGCTGGCGCTGGAGGAAACGGGCAGCGGCAGCCCCTACGAGGCACAGCACTACGAGGCGTGGCACACCACACTCCGGGCCACTCTGGAGCGGATTCCCGGACTCACCGACGGCAACTTCACCGCCCACGCCCTGCTTGCCGCCACGCGCGCCGACCTCGTCGAACACCTGGTCACCAACCAGCGGATGACGCGGGAACAGATGCGGGCCGACCTCGCCGCCTTCACCGACAGAGTCCTGAATTCCCGCGGACCACAATAGACCCACCCGACCGTCCGACACCCACTCTGAACTGCGGTTCCTCGACGAGGGCTTGGGCGGGCGGGACCATGAGCCAGCCGGTGCTGCGTCGATGCTTCAGCGCCGGGCAGCAGTGGTGAACTGCCGTAGCCCACACGGGTGTTGCACGGGGTTGACGTTGACGCCAGGACGCCTGGCGCATACACCCCATGCGCGGTCGGCAAGGCGTCCGCGATCCCGGGGCCGTCGAACACCGGGCGGTCTTGTCACGCGTCCCCGGTGAGTTCCCGCAGCGTTCGAAGCAGTTCCGCACGCTGCGCCTCGTCGAGAGGTGCGAAAAGGTCCTGCAGTACGCCGATCGACAACCGTCGTCCTTCCGCGAGCGCTTCCTGCCCCGCCTTGGTGAGGGTGTGCTCCAGGCGCCGCCCGCGGCCTGCGGACCGAGTGATGAGCCCGCGGTCCACGAGGCGGCTCGCGAGGGTGCCGAATGCCTGGTCGCTCTGGAATGTCGCGACGGCGAGTTGGTGCCCCGACGCCCCCGGCATGCGGTCGATGGCGCGCAGGGCGTCCCACTGGACGAGGCTGACTCCGATCTCGCTCAGCGCGGCGTCCATCGTCCGGTGGTTCCGGTACTGCGCACGCTTGATCGCCAGCCCCAGAGCCTCAAGATCGGTCGTCATGCTGCTACGGTATCAACATCGGTATATAAACATGTTGATTCAAGGAGGAGCACCATGAACGCCTCACTTCCCGCGGACCTTCCTGTCCTTCAGGCCGGCGCCCCCGACGCCCGCAGGGCACTCGTCCTGCACGGCGGTGGCGGCCCCCGGACCGTCGCGCCCATCGTGGAACGCCTCGCGCCCACCCTGCACGCGCTCGCACCGACGCATCCCGGCTGGGAGGGCACAGCGCGCCCCGACTCCATCTCCACGGTCGCGCAGCTCGCAGCCGCCTACCTCGCGCGCCTACTGGAGCACGAGGAGCACGACGTCGTGCTGGTCGGGTCCTCGATCGGCGGGTGGATCGCCCTGGAGATGGCGGTGCAGGCCGCCCGCGACGAGCGGTACGCGGGACTGATCGGGGCCGTGGTCGACATCGACGGCGTCGGGGCGGCAGTGGAAGGCGAGCCCGTCGCGGACTTCTTCGCCCTCGACGCGCGCGGGCTCGCCGAAGCCGCCTGGCACGACCCGGAGCGCGGATACGTCGACCCGGCAGGCTTCACCGATGAGCAGCGTGCCATCCAGCAGGGGAACGGCCGCACGATGGCCGCCCTCGCCGGCACGAGCATGAGCGACCCGACGCTCCTCGATCGGCTCGGCGCGGTGACGGTCCCCACGCTCGTGGTGTGGGGTGAGAGCGACCGAATCGTCACGCCTGCGTACGGGCGGGCCGTCGCGCGTGCGATACCGGGCGCACGGTTCGCGGAGATCCCGAAGGCCGGCCACCTCCCGCACCTCGAAGCCCCCGACGCGACCTGGGCGGCCATCACCCCGTTCCTGGAGAAGTCGTAGCGCACGCCCGACGGGAAGCCACTGCCGCCGTTCCGCATCGATACCCGCCAGGTCCGCCCCGTCGGCCGCCGATCGAAGAGGCGCCGTCACGGACCACCTGGTTCGAGCTCCGTACGCCACACGCCCACACCAGCAGGGGTGTGGGCGTGCGCGTGGTCGGGCCCTGTTTGGGGGTCGTCAGCCGGCGATCCTGCCGAAGAGGTGGTTGGCGGGAGCGTCCCGCTCGTTGCCGTAGAAGAACTCCGTGAGTGCCTGGTGGAACTCGGCGCGGTCCAGCGCTCCGGAGCCGTCCCCGTCCAAGGCGGCGAAGACCGCGGCGCAGTCCTCGCCGGGGACGCCGGCGACCGCGTCGAACATCTGCTGGAACTCCGCCTGGTCGATCTTGTCGTCTCCGTTGAGATCGACCAGGTCGAAGAAGCAGTTGGACACCGGCTCGATCTGCTCCGGGTACAGGGCGGGATCGATCAGGACGCGCTTGAACCCTTCACTCATCTCCCGCAGATCGACCTTTCCGTCACCGTCCTGGTCCATCGGGGCGATCACGTTCGTCCAGAACCCGTCCATCCCCTCGGTGAGACGTCGGGCGGTCGCGGAGTCCGGCGCGGTGCCACGAGCGACGATGTAGCGCTCGCTCATCCTTCGGACGTCCTGCTGGGTGATGAATCCGTCGCCGTCGACGTCGGCGCCCCGGAACCACTGGCGGTACTTGAGGTCTTGAAGTGCAGTCACGACTGCGCACAGTATTCATCTGATTACGCAAACGCAAACTCGCCCTGAGACGCCTCTCGTCGGCCAGGGCGGCCTGCCACACGCGTGGCGATGAGGCGCATGCATCCGGCCCGGAAGAAGGCGGGAAGCCTTCGTTTCAACGTTCGAGGCCGGGTGGCGTGAAGGCGAGCACGTCAGGAAGGATCGCCGTACAACTCGACGTCGACGAGCGCGCTGAGGGCACTCGGGCCCTGGGAAAGGCGCGAGCATGGCCGATCCGCGGTGAGGACGTTCGGATTTCCGTGGCGGTCCAATGTTCCGCCCAGGCCCGGCCGGACCGGGTCCCACCACGCTCCCGTGGACAATTGCACGACGCCTGGCATGACGTCGTCCGAGAGGACCGCGCCCGCCAGACAGCAGCCTCGGTCGTTGTAGACGCGCACGACCATGCCGTTCTCGATGCCGCGCGACGCGGCGTCCACCGGGTTGAGCGTCACGGGCTCACGCCCATGAATCTTCGAACTGAGGCTGTGGCCGCCGTTGTCGTACTGGCTGTGCAGGCGTGAGGCGGGCTGATTCGAGATCAAGTGCAGCGGGAATCGTTCCGAGAGGTCGGCGTGCAGCCACTCCTGAGGTTCGAACCACGTCGGATGTCCGGCGCAGTCGTCGTAGCCGAACGAGTCGATTTCCTCGGAGTAGATCTCGATCCGGCCCGAAGGTGTCGGCAGGGGGAAGCGCTGCGGATCCGAGCGGAGCGCCGCGAAACTGCCGGGAAACGGTCCGGTCAGCGCCGGCAGCTCAGCGGTGGAGTGACGCCAGAAGTCGTCGAAGCCCGGCAGGGCGGCCTTGTCGCCGAGTTCGGCCCTCGTCTTCTCGTAGAGGTGCCGGACCCATTCGAGCTCGGAACGCGACTGTGTGAAGTCCTGCTCGTAGCCGAGCCGGGAGGCCAAGGCGGCGAAGATCTGGTGGTCGGTGCGCGATTCGCCCTCCGGCTCGCGCGCCTTGGGCATCGCGACGAGGTGGGGGTCGGAGAATCCGGCGGCGAAGTCGTCGCGCTCCAGGGTGGTGGCGACGGGTAACACGATGTCCGCGAACTTCGCCGTGGTGTTCCACCAGGCTTCGTGCACCACCACCGTGTCAGGGGTCTGCCAGGCGCGGGCCAGCCGGTGGAGATCCTGGTGGTGGTGGAACGGGTTGCCTCCGCACCAGTAGACCAGGCGAAGTTCGGGCAGCGTGAGGCGCTGTCCGTCGTAGTCGATGGTCTTCCCCGGATGCAGCAGGGTGTCGGCGATCCTCGCCACCGGGATGAAGTCCGCGACGGGGTTGGGAACACTGGGCATCGTCGCCACGGAGGGGCGGCCTGGGGCAACGCCGGTCGCGTCCATCGTCGCGTAACCCGCGCCCCAGCCGCAGCCGGGACGGCCCATCGAGCCCGCCATGGCGGCCAGCACGACGGACATCCAGATCGGCTGTTCGCCGTGGTCTGCCCGTTGCACCGCGTAGTTGACCATGATGAGCGACCGCTGAGTGGCGAGGCGGCGAGCGAGGTCGATGAGCGTCTCGCGGCTGATGCCCGTGATCTCCGCCGCCCAGGCGGCGTCCTTGGTGACGCCATCGAACTCGCCGACCAGGTACGAGGCGAAACGGTCGAATCCGACGCAGCACCGGCGAAGGAAGTCCTCGTCGTGCCATCCGTTGACCAGCATCGTGTGGGCGATGCCGAGCATCGCGGCGGTGTCGGTGTTGGGGACGACAGGCAGCCACTCCGCGTCGAGGAAGCCGGCGACGTCGCTGCGGATGGGGCTGACGTTCACGAACCGCACCCCGGCCTCACGGCACCGGCGCTGCAGGCCTTGCGTCTGGTGCCTGGCCAGCCCCCCAGGGTTGATCTGGCTGTTCTTGAGGGCCAGTCCCCCAAAGGCGACGACCAGTTCACAGTTCTCCGCGATCTCGTCCCACATCGGCATCCGGGACTGGTAGCTCCACGGATGCCCCCCGATCACGTGCGGGAGGATGACCTCCAAAGCCGCGGTGCTGTACGTGTTGCGAGAGTCGGTGTATCCCCCTCCCAGCGCCAGGAAACGCTGGAGTTGCCCCTGCGCGTTGTGGAAAGCGCCCGCACTCGCCCAACCGTAGGATCCGCCGAAGACCGCACTGTCGCCGTGCTGAGCACGCACTCGAAGCAGTTCGTCGCTGACCATCGTGATGGCGTCGTCCCAGCTCACCTCCACGAAGGCGTCCGCGCCTCTGGCCGTATCGGCGGCGCGCGGCAGGCCGTTCAGCCAGCCCCTGCGCACCGCGGGGCGCAACACGCGAGCACTGTCGTCGGCGGCCCTCACCATTCCGGGACCGATGGGCGACGGCGCTGGGTCATCGCTCCTCGGCTCGATTCGCACCAGCCGGCCGGAATCGATCACCGCGATGAAGCTGCCCCAGTGGGTCGCAACCGACATGCGCCGTTCCACCCTGAACCAACTCCCCCTGGAATACCCCTCGCTGGCGCACGACGGCTGCTGCGCATGCAACAGGGACCTCACTCGAGCCGACGGTCTGCAGGGCGGAGACTTCCCTTGTCCCCTGCTGCTCAACCCCACCGCGCGCTCACGTCCGGCCACCCAAAAAGCCCATTCCGCACTTTCGAATAACCAGAACTATGAATAAAGCGGCGGTTGATGTTGGCCAGGACGACGACTGAACGGGTGTGCGTGGGTGGCAGCGGACGACCGAAGGAGTGGGCGACTTCGCCGAGTGGCTCACCACTGAGGACTCGGACCGCACCACGCAGCTGTGCACCGTGCTCGGCGCGCTCACCCTGGCCCGAACCACCAACAGCTCCTCGCTCCGCGAGGAGATCCTCACACCACCTCGCGCGCCGCACTGACGCCACGCTGATCCGTAGCGCCCTGCCGGCTGCCCGGCCAACGGACATCCGAGCAGCGGGACCGGGCACGGCGGGAGGCGCCGGAGTGGATCTCCGGCGCGGCCGTCCACGAACACTTCGAGGACGAGGGGGCAAGCTGCCGCCGCTGCCGGAGGACCAGGTTCGTCAGTCGGCCGCAGGTCGGGGCGTGGACTCCGCTCGCCGCAACTCCTGATAGCGCTGCCACAGTTCGGGCCGGGCATCATCCATGTACCAACCGCGCAGGAAGAATTCGAGGAAGGCGCTCTCCGCCTCCCCGCTGCGCCGGCGGTAGCGCTCCGGGTCAGACTCGACCAGCGCGTCCACCAGCCGCCACCGGCCCGAGGACCCCTCGGCCACGGTCATCCGGTAGATTCCGCGTCCGGTCCAACTGCGGTGCAGCGCGAGCTGGTCGCCTTCCACGTACGCGTTCCACTTCTCGTCCATGCTCTGTGCCCGGATGCCGTGCCGGACCCGCTGCCACTGCCCGGGACTGAACTCCAGGTCCGGAACCGGTATGGGTTCGGGACGGTGCAGCGGCGTCATCTCGCGGCGGAGCGCGGCGCGGCCGAGGTCCTCGCCGAGTGCGTCCTCAGTCACCCAGTCGGGCAGTGCTTCGCAAGCGGCGCGCCATGCTGTGGGGACACCCGCCGTGCCGACCCGTGCGGCGACGATGGCACCGACGATCGCGCAGGTGGTGTCGACGTCCCCACCGGCCGATGCACATGCCCACAGTGCCTCCTCGAAGTCCTCGAGGTGCCGGGCCGCGCACCACAGGGCGAACGGTACGGTGTCCACCGCACTCACCTGCCGCCCGTTGCCCAAGCGGTGCGCCGCGTACGCGGCGTGCGGCTGTTCCAGCAGGCGGCGCGCCTCGGCCACGCCCGAGCGGACCTGCCCGGGTGGGGTCACTTCCTCCACCGTGGCGAGCAACTGGGCTCCCGTCACCGGCTGTACACGCCCGCGCGCGGCACAGGCGGCGGCCACCGCGACCGCGATCGCCCCGGCCACCGCCTCGGGATGCGTGTGTGTCACCCGCGCCGACCGTCCGGCCTGGGCAGCCGCCTCGCCCAGGTCCACGGCGAACCAGGCGCCCAGAGGTGCAACGCGCATCGCTGCCCCGTTGCCCCACGACCCCTGGCCGTCGAACAGTCCCGCCGCCAGCTCCGCCCACCGTCCGCCTTCACGGACCAGCCGCAGCAGCCTGTTCATCGCCGGACCGTAGCCCCGGTCGAAGTCGTGCCTGCGGGCGAAGCGGTGCGCCAGGTCGTACTGGTCGACGGCGCCGCGGCTGCGCAGGACGCCGAAGACCGAGCAGGCCATCTCCGTGTCGTCCGTCCACGGCCACTCGCCAGGCGGCAGCCGGCGCTCCCGCAGACACGGGAGATTGTCGGGTACGAAGAACTGGGCACCGAAGGCGTCACCCACCGCCAACCCGCGCAGCGTGTCACGAGCGATCGAACGGTGGTCGAGCGAAAGGAAGTCGGAGTGAAAGGAAGGGGAGTTGGGTTCAGTGGTCATCGCCGCCATCCTGCCAATTTCGGGGCCGCGACGGTACAGGCTTTTGCAGGGCGGGGCCGAGCGCCAGCCGAGGTGCCCGGCCGTTCCTTCGCGTCCCGGACACCGGCCATGCCTCCATTCTTGCCCGCACCCCGGCGCCGGTGCGGAGTCACTCTGAGCAAGGGCCCCCATCACAGGCTCCTCGGTCACAGGAACCGTCTGCTGGCCATCTGCGATGACGGTCATGCACAGCTACGCAACTCCCTCATTGGGGTGCTGGCAGATACCGCCACGTCAGAGCCGTGGCCTCCGCCATGCCAAAGAACGCGATGATAAGCCGCTCCACTGCGACGCCGTACTCACCAGGCCGAGGCATCCTTCCGCCCGGCAAGTCGTGCAGGGTGAAGGCGTGCTCCGGCTAGCGCGAGCGACCCGATCGAATGGATGGGCCGTTCGCGATCCTGCCGGGAGTGCTGAAGTACAACGGCAACTACTCCTCGGGATAGCGAGAGATGTGCATCGGATGACCAGGTCAGAGATCGTCTACGCGCACGTATGGCAGGAGGAACCTCCCTACACGCTCACGGCAGTCAGCCTGGCGGCCGAGAACCTCGAGGAGGCAGAGGCGCTGGCCTGGGAGGCGGTCGGCGGACTGGCCCTGCCGAAGTCCTGGGAGGCTATGCACCCGCAGGCGCGTCGTTGTCTCGTGCGGGCCTGCCGGCGCATTCCCACCGAAGGGCTCTGGCACGTCCAGGACGACCGCGCCCAGGTGTCGGAGGAACGCTCACGCCGTGACTGCTTCGCGCAGCTCAAGGACGAATGGCCTCACGCGAGTCCGCTGATGGGGCGAGATGCGGGGCCGGGGATGACGGCACTGACTCGGCTGTCGGCGCTGGTGTGCCGCATGGCCCCAGAGGTTGTGCTCGACGCCGATGAGGACCTCCTCGACATCTACGACACCTACACGGTGGGCGGCCTCGCCGGAACCACGCCGTAAGTCCGGCGCGGACTGCGCCCACATCAGCTGCCACGCCGACGATCTCGAAGCCGCCTGCGTGCGCACCCACCCCTGACATCAGGCGACGGCAACGCCTTGCGAGCGTGACCTGCACGACTGAGGTACTCAAGCCTGCTTGGTTCCACGAGTCGCCCCTCGCTTCGAGCCGGTGAGAAGGGAGGGCGTCAGACGTCCCGCGCCGCTGACGACCCATCACCGAGTGTCGTCTCAACTCGGCTGCCGCCGGGGCGCGCAGCGCACGCGCGTGGCCGTGCTTCACATACGGCGAAGCAGGCTCTGCCGAGGCGGCGTAGTAGGTTGTCGCACGCGGGCAACCCAGTTCGTCTCAGGCGCCCGACGAACGACCAGGAGGTTGACCGGTGATCACTCTGACCGCAGTCGGAGGAGTGGCCCTCATCGAATTCGGCATGGCCCTCACTCCGGGGCCGAACATGGTTCACCTCGCCTCCCGCGCCATTACCCAGGGCCGCAGGGCGGGTTTCGTCAGCCTCAGCGGGACGGCCGTGGGCTTCGTCTGCTACTTGGTGGCCGCGGCTGCGGGTCTTTCGGCGTTGTTCGCTGCCGTGCCGGTGGCGTTCATGGTGGTCAAGCTTGCCGGGGCCGCCTATCTGGCCTACCTCGCTTGGGGCATGCTCAAGCCCGGAGGCCGCTCGCCGTTTGCCCCAGCACAGGACCTGCCCCGGGTTTTGGACGCCCGGCTGTTCTCCATGGGGCTGCTCACCAACCTGCTCAACCCCAAGATCGCCCTCATGTACGCCGCGCTCCTGCCCCAGTTCCTGGACCCCCATGCCGGCCCGGCCTGGGGGCAGTTGCTCCAGCTCGGTGGCGTGCAGGTCATCGTGGGGATCTCGGTGAACGCTGTAATCATGTTGGGCGCAGCACGGGTGTCGGGCTTTCTGGCCGCCCGGCCTCGCGCGATGGCTGCCCAGCGGTTCACGTCGGGTGGCCTGCTCGGCCTTTTCGCGCTGCGCACCGCGCTGACCCGCACGCCCGCCTCGGCCTGACTCAGCCTCGCGTCACGGTGATCATGAACTTGGGTGTTCCTGGTCAGGTCCGGAAGCCCGCAGGCGGCTGCCCAGCCCTGCAAGGGCGCCTACAAGCGCCGGCACCTGGTCGGGTGGGCCGGGAACGGCCTTGAGCGTCCCCGGGCCGCCCGCTCCTCGACCACACGCGTGATCCGTTTACGCCTTCACCGCCTCGTACCTCCGAGGGACGCCCGACTCCGCCACCCTCAGCCCCCTGATCCGGCATCCGTTCCCGTGATGCGAGGCCGTTCTAGTGCTGCATACATCGTTCGGTATAGTGAACGTAGAGTTCATCAATCAATGTGAGGGTGCCATGCAGGTCCCCGCCTACTACGCGGACACGTACGAAGAGCAGGCCAAGACTCACATCGCTGCCGTAGGCGAACGGGAGGGCACACCCTGGGTGGCGGTCGAGCACGTCTCCTACAGCGCCACCCACCGGGAGCGGTGATGACGCCGCCGCCGGGAGAACGCCGGCCTGCCAGCAGCACCGCGATCGCGGTCGGCGCGCAGATCCGTCGGCGCCGGGAGCAGCGTGGCATGAGCAGTGCGGAGCTGGCCCGCAGGGCGGGCCTGGGCAAGGCGACGCTGTCGAAGCTGGAGGCCGGCCGGGGAAACCCGACGATCGAAACACTCGATGCCCTCGCGGTCGCCCTACGCATCCCGCTGACCGACCTCCTGGCCCGCGACACCGACCCGGGGCCGGTGTTCGTACCCGGCACCGACCTGGCCGACGGCGAAGTGGGCCGCGAACTGCTGCGCCGTATCAGCAGCGGCAACAGCTTGGAGATCTGGCGGCTGCGCATGCCCCCCGGCACACACCTGGACGGCGTACCGCACGCCACCGGCACCATCGAGCACCTGCTCGTCTCCTCCGGTCACCTCACTGCCGGACCCGCCGACGCCCTCACGGACCTGCACGCCGGCTCCCTGCTCGCCTTCGCGGGAGACGCCCCGCACGTCTACCGCACCGGCCCCGTGGCGGCCGACGTCACCGTCGTCATCGCCTCCCCCATCATTACCTGAAAGACACCTCTGAACATGAACGTCCTCACCTCCACCACGCCCCAGCGAATATTCACGAGCGACAACGCCGCCGGCGCCTCCCCGGAGATCGTCCAGGCCGTCACCACCGCGGCCGTCGGCCAGGAACTTCCCTACGGCGCCGACCGGTTCACCGCCAGCGCCCGCGCACGCTTCGCCGAGGTCTTCGAACGCGAAGTCGACATCCTGCCCGTGTCCACCGGGTCCGCGGCCAACGCCCTCAGCCTGGCCGCCCTCACCCCGCCCTGGGGCAGTGTGCTGTGCCACCGTGACAGCCACATCAACACCGACGAGTGCGGCGCGCCGGAGTTCTTCACGGGCGGGGCCAAGCTCGTTCCCCTGCTCGGTGACGACGCGCGGATCGACCCCGCCCAGCTGCACGCGGCGGCGACGCGGAGGATCGGCGACGTGCACAGCGTGCAGCCTTCCGTGCTCAGCATCACCCAGGCCACCGAGACCGGCGCGCTCTACACCCTGGGCGAGGTACGGGAGTTGGCCCGTATCGCCAAGGACGCGGGCCTGCGCGTCCACATGGACGGGGCCCGCTTCGCCAACGCCGTCGCCGCCCTGGGCTGCACCCCGGCCGAGCTGACCTGGCAGGCAGGCATCGACGTCCTGTCCTTCGGGGCGACCAAGAACGGCACCATGACAGCCGACGCCATCGTCGTCTTCGACCGATCCCTCACCCCGGAACTGTCCTTCAGGACCAAGCGGACCGGCCAGCTCACCTCCAAGATGCGCTTCCAGTCCGCCCAGCTCGACGCCTATCTCACCGACGGCATGTGGCTGCGCAACGCCGCCCACGCCAACACGATGGCCGAACGTCTGGGCAACGGGCTCAAGGCCCTCCCCGATGCCGAGCTGGTGCATGCCGTGGAGGCCAACATCCTCTTCTGCCGTCTGCCCCAGCCGGTCATCGACCAACTCCTGGCCGAAGGATTCACCTTCTACCACGACCGCTGGGAACCGGGTGTCTGCCGCTTCGTCACCTCGTTCTCCACCACCGAGCACGACGTCGACGCTCTCCTGGAGGCCGTACGCCGCCTCGCCACCTGACAGCCCTCGACAGAGCGGAGGCCCCGGGGCACCGTGCCCTCGGGGCAGATTGCTGACGACCGCCGTCACCGCGTCCGAAGTCGGAAGCTGACGCGACTGCCAAGCGCCTGCCCGCACGAACCCGCCGCCGAACCAGCACGGTGCGGCGGCGGTCGTGCGAACCGAACCCCGAGGGCAAAAGGGCGTGGCTGTGAAGGACGATCGTCTACGCGGCGAAGGCCCATAGTGGCTTCAGCCGTCATCCTCGCCGGGTGACGGACAAATGACAGGTCATTGAGCACGTTTCAAGATCCCTGCTCATTCGGCAGCCTCTCTTACACCAGAGGCGAAGATCGACAGCCTCTGGCTCCCCGAGAGGACATCCGGTGTCACGTCACCACAACCGCGGCCCGCTCCTGTGCGTCCTACTACTGAGCGTCGGCAGAAGTCGGCCACCCCGGGGGATCGGGACGCGAGTCATGCAGAAGTACGCGGTGATCCAGCACATCACACGGTTCTTGCGGCCCCCGCGTGGTGCAAGGCGGCAGCCGCCCACGTTCGCCCGGCAACTGGTGGACCTCTGGCTGTTCGCGCTTGCCTTCGGGGCCGGGCTCACTGCGATCGGCTGGGACGAGGAGTTCGGCATGGGACTCCTGCTCCTCTTTTATGGCGACATCATCGACGGGGTGCGGTACCGCTGGACGGCCATACTGGCCGCGGTAACCGTCCTGTCGATTGCCAGCCGGCTCACAAGAACCGTCCTGCCCGGCTCCCTCGACGATGCCTGGGCGCACGGCGTTGGCTCAGCTGTCGGTTTCACGCTTGGGCTGGCAGTGAGCGCCACGATCACACGGCTTCCGGAACGCCGACGACATCGACCCGCCGATGGAAAAGACTCCGGGTTCTGCGGGCAAGACTCTTCGTGAAGGAAGAGGGGCCGCCGACCTCGGTGACAACAAGCCTGCCTTTGTGACCGTCGCGCTTCAGCTCAGTTCGGAGCCAAGATCTTGCGGGGGCACCCCTGAGCCGGTCGGTGAGGACCCTTCTCGTGTCGGCTGCCTCTCCCTCGTTGCGCTCGGCGCACCCCTTGGCGATGGCCGCCTGAGGCCTGTCCACCAGTCGTGGGAACAAGCCGCGGTGCGGCCGCGTGTGACGAGTACCGTCGGCCCCCTCCGCCAGGCTGCCACGGCACTCTGTCGAACCGGATACATCCGTACGCCGTACGCAGTGCGGTCGCCCGGCGCCGTGCCTGGCGGTGTTCAGCGCCGGGCTGACACGGCGGCCGCTGCCGCGTCCAGGAGGCGGCGCAGAACCGGCACCGGGATCGCGGGATTGGTGACCGCCTCGCAGGCCGTGTCGCGGTCGTGCAGCAGCGCGGCAAGGACGCGGGCCGGCAATGGCCCTTTGCGCATCACGGTCTCGCGGACGTAGGCCGCTGGGTCGTTCAGCAGCCGCACCGCGTCGGCCGGTGACAGCCGGGGATCCGCGGCCGCGCGGCGGCGCACCTCGGCTTCCGGGTCTCGGACGAGACGTGCGACGTCGGCAGGCGTCGACTCGGGATCGTCCAGGGCCAGACGGCGCATCCGCCCCTCGGGGTCACCGGCGTAGCGCAGCAGGCCCCTACGGGGGAAGTTGGGGTGGCTGCGGGGGCGATCGGGGTAAGTGAAGCTGCCGTCCCACCACCGCCAGACCTCCAACAGCATCTCGGCCGGCGCGTCATCGCACGACTCGGCGAGGAACAGGCGGACCGTCCGGTCCTGGTCCCTCGCCAGCCGTTCCACGACGTCCGGTGGAAGATGCCGGGCACGAGCCACGCTTCGGCGGATGAGGGGATGGGACGATCCGGCGAGACGGCGCATGGCATCGGCGTCACCGTGGAGGCATGTGACCCAAGGCAGAGTTCGTGACATCGACCCCAGGTCGAAGTTGTAGCGCACCGCGGCACGCCGCTCCTCGTCGAGGTCGGGCCGCAATGCCACTGTCGAGCGGACGTCGTCGGTCGGGTCCTCCGCCAGGACGGCGACGCCCTGTGCACTGAGCCGCGGGTTGGCGGCCAGCGCTCGGCGTACCTCCAGGTCCCCGACCCGAACCAGCTCCGTCTCCAACTCGGGCGCGAGACGGCACCCTTCGAGAGCGAGCCGAGGCGCGGGAAGCGCGGCATAGACATCGCGAGGCATAGGAGTGCACGTGTGGTCGGCGAGCAGCGCCGCCGTACGCACCGCGTCGTCGGTGTCGGCCAGCAGCCGCACTCGCAGCGGCTCCGCCAGGTCTTCCCATCGGCCGCAGGCAACTGCCCGCACCTGGGGATCGGCGTCGTCCGCGAGGCTGGGAAGGTGGTGTGTGGGAAGCCCCGGGAGTTGGGCGGCCTGGGCGCGGGACGGGCCGGCGAGGAGGTCGTCGTACAGGTCCCAGGGAAGTTCGACGCCCCAAGCGCAGGCATGCTCGGCCCAGAGCACGCGCCGGCTCGGCGACGGTTCGGCACGGACCAGGCTTATCCACTGATCGGACGTGAGCTTGGGCCGGAAGGTGTCCGCGGGTCTTGAGCGCACCTGCGGATCAGCATGCGCAATTGCGGCGTCGAGTACTTGGGGACGGTCGCAGTCGTGCAGGAAGCCCGGATCCACATCCAGCAGCCGGATCAGCAGTTCATCAGGCGCAGCAGGATTGGATCCGATCCCCTCCGTCCAGTGCAGAGGCCATGCGGGCGTGCCGGGGACCGCCGCCCACACCTCCGTGCGCTCGGCCTCCGTCTCGCGCCCGGCAGCCGTGGCGGCCGCCTCCAGCCGCTCCGGCAGGCGGTCGATGGCCGTCACGCGAGGCCCGTCCGCACCGGGCACCTTCGCCACCAGCACCTGTCCGTCGAGGGAGAGCGCCACGAAGCCGGGGTCGCCGGTCAGCCCCGGCACACCGCCGGCGCAGCGGACCCGGGTCCACCAGGAATCGTTGCCGCCGATCCGAAGACCGAGGACAGCCACCAGGAACTCGCCGTCGGCATCTGCGAGGCGGCGCCACCAGACGGCGTCGAGCGTTTCCCGGTCCGTGCCGTCCGGGGCCGCGATTCCCCGTGCGATCCGCCAGCCGGCCTCCGGCGGGAACAGGCTGCCCGGGCGCACGTCCTCGATGACCGTGAGTCCGGCGTGCAGGAGCAGTTCGTGAAGTCTCTCTCGGTGTCGCACGCAGTGATGATCCCCGCCGACTCGCGTGTGGAACAAGGCTCGCAGGCCAAGCGAACCAGTCCTCACGACGTGCACCTCATCAGCCGCGATGCCGTTCGGCCCGCCCGACGGCGGTCCTCACCCGTCTCGTTGTCGATGCTCGTCATCGAGACGGTCGTCGTCGCGGCGGCTTCAGCGGGGCATGCGCGGCCGGACTACCCCACCCGGACGAGTACGGCTGGCCGCCGAGGATTCCGGCGCATAGAGGAGCGCCCTACTGGCAGCGAGTGAGGCATGGGCGTACTGGCGTGTCACACCAGTCGCCGAAACCCTGAGCAGCACAAAGAGCGCATTTCCGCCGGGGTGCCTAACGTCGGTGATGTCGATACCGTCTGAGGGAGGCATGGCCCGTGAAGATCACTGTCCTTGGTACCGGTGGTGGTGCCCGCGCACACACCGCGAGGCTGCTCGAACTCGGCCACGAGGTATGCGCCGGCACCCGCGATGTGGAGGCCACCCTGGCTCGCAGTGAGCCCGACATGATGGGTAACGCCCCCTACAGGGAGTTCCTTGCCCAGCACCCGGACCTCACCCTGCTGCCTTTCGGGGACGCTGCCGCCGCCGGCGAGCTGGTGATCAACGGCATCGACGGCCACAACGCTGTCGCTGCCCTCTCCGCCATCGCCGACCAGGTCGCGGACAAGACGCTCATCGACTATGCCGTCCCCTACATGTACGAGCACCGGACCGAGCACCCCTGGCCCACCCCCTGGGGAGTCATGCCGAAGCTGGAGCCGTGCGACACCGACAGTCTCGCCGAGCAGATCCAGCGCGCCCTGCCCCGCACCCATGTCGTGAAGTCCTTCGTCACCCAGGAGCAGACCACCGTCGTGAACCCGAAGGCGCTCGCTCAGGGCGAGCACACCATGTTCCTCGCCGGCGACCACCCCGAGGCCAAGGAAGAGACCACCGCCCTGTTGAAGGACTACGGCTGGTCAGACATCCTCGACCTCGGTCCGCTCGTCAGCGCCCGCGGCATGGAGATGTACGCCCACCTGCACTCCGCCATCGGTTTCGCCCTCGGCTACCAATTCGGCGGTCACTTCGGCCTCAAAGTGGTCCGCTAGGGTCCTGCTCACCCCACCCGGCCGCCAGGCGGCTCCGACAGGTCGCGCACTGGCTGAGACGGACAACGTCGAGATGGCCCAATGCCCGACGAACACCTCCTGGCTGAAGCGGCGGCAGGCTCACTGCACGCCCCTTCACTACTTCGCTACTTCGTTCTGGGCGGCAACGGCCACCCCGCTCCGCCCACAAGGCCCAGGACAGCATGATCCGCCGCCACATGATCTGGCCGGACGAGCACGCCACCGGCAAGCGCCTGAACGATGTCATAGCCAGGGCGAGCGCTGTCTGACTCTCGCTGTGACAGCTGCCCTCACCACAGATGCAGGAAGCTCCGGGCGTCATCAAGGCCGTCGAGGGCCCGACCGTCCACGTCCTTGGGATCCGCCTCGGCCCGCGCAGCCAGCGACTCCACGAGCGCGACGGCCTCGGCGCTGAGATGTCCGAAGCGCCGGGCGGTATGTCCGAGGCAGAGGCCGGCCAGGCCGAGTAGAGGACTCCCCGGCACGGCCCGCGTTCCGACCTGCACGCACCAATGCTCGACGAACTCCCAGTCCTCGTCGTTCAACGCGCTCCCGACCAGGACACTTGCCGCTTCACCCTCGTGCGAGGAGTCGCGAAGCGCCCTCTCCAACGTCTCGACCACCATCTCGTGAGGCAGCGCGGGCGGGTTCTCGAAGCGTCGATGCGAGTGCATTCGACGAGGATACGGACCTGCGACCACGGCGAGAAAAGGGCCAACGTCGCCTGATGCGACGCGAGGGCTGGTCCGGCGGATCATGGGCGGGGCCAAGGGCCGGACCGAGGCGAGGGCCGGCCGGTGCCCTAATCGTGTTGACCGCCCCCGGCAGGCAGTGCTGGAGTCGGCACGTGGACAGCATCCCCGCCAATCGGCGGCTCTGGAACCGGATCAGCAGCACCTACCAGGACAAGCACGACCCGCAAATCGGCGCCGCACCACGGCTTTGGGGCATGTACTCCATCCCCGACACGCACCTGCACGCCCTGGGCGACGTCACCGGCAAGCGCGTCCTCGAACTCGGCTGCGGCGCCGGCCAGTGGTCCAGGGCGCTCGCCGCCGAGGGCGCCACCATGGTCGGGATGGATTTGTCCGAAGCCCAACTCGCCGCCGCAGCAAGAGCGATGGGACCGGCACGCTTCCCGCTGGTGCAAGGCGCAGCCGAACAACTCCCCTTCGCCGCCGACAGCTTCGACCTGGTGTTCTGCGACTTCGGTGGGCTCAGCTGGGCACCCCCGCACCTCGTCGTCCCGCAAGCCGCTCGTGTCCTGCGCCGAGGCGGGCGCCTGGTGTTCAACGTCGCCAGCCCATGGTTCGAAGCTTGCTACGACGAAGCCGCCAGCCGCGTGACCACGACGCTGCAGCAGGACTACTTCGGGCTGAACACCATCGCCGAAGGCGACGGCGCGACGAGCTATCAGCTCACCTACGGCGACTGGGTCAGGGTCCTGCGCGGCGCGGGTCTCGTCATCGACGACCTCATCGAGCCGCGACCCGAACCCGGAACACCCAACGGCTACAACGAGACCGACCCACCCGACTGGGCACACCGCTGGCCGGCGGAACTGCTCTGGGTGACTCACCAACCGTGAGTTCCGCCGCGCCGAGACGTGAAGGCATCCCCGCATCGGCAGGAACAACCGTGTCCGCGATGTCAGAGAGGTCAGAGAGGTCAGAGTTGCAGGCCGAAAACAGAGTTGCAGGCAGGCCGTGATGATCATCGCCTGGTAGTGGCAAGCCCGTTCGCCCTGGAGAGTCGCGGGACTTGACGTAGTCGCTACCTCCGCCGGTCGGCAGTCACCGGGATCACACCCTGGGGTGCGGTACACAGCAAGAGGCCCGTCATGACGCGCCGTTGAGGAAATCGGTGAGTCGGTCGTTCAGCTGGTCCGGTGCCGTGAGGGGCAGGGAGTGGTGGGTGGCCCCCGGGAGTACGGTCACCTCGGCCTTGGGCAGCGCTCGCTGGGCGCGGTCGGCCACGCGGCGGATGTCGTGGGCGCGGCTTCGTTCGGCGAGGAGGACGAGTACCGGCATGCGGAGGTCGGCCGCCCGAGGGCGCCTTCCGGTGATGATCTTGCGGCCGGGGACGGTGGCGGCCAGAGCGTAGAGGCGCCGCCAGGTCTCATCGGGATGAATGGGGGCTGTCTCCCACGACAGGAACGAGCGGGCCCGGTCCTGAGTGGGGTGGATGAGCGCGGGCAGCGCCCGCAGCAGGTAGCCGGGGCGGAAGCCGGCGAAGACCTGGGTGGGATCGAGGAGGGCGAGGCGGCTCACCCGGTTCGGCGCGTGCAGAGCGTAGTTGGCGGCTATCCAGGCACCGTAGGAGTGCCCGCACAGGTGTGCACTGTCTGCCCCGAGCCGGTCGAGCAGCGCGTCCAGCCAGAGATTCAGGTCATCGGCGTTGCGCAGGGCATTGCCACGGCGTTCGGTGCGGCCGGCGTCGCCCATGAGGTCGACGGCGTGGATCCGGTGGCTCCGGCCGAGGACCCGCGCGTTGGCGAACCAGACCAGGCCGGTGGCCAGGCCGCCGGGCAGCAGCACCAGCGGGGTGCCGTCGGCCGGCCCGTACGCGTGGACTCGGGTGCGTCCGTATGGCGTGTCGATGTCGCGTTCCTCGGTGGACTTCGGCCAGCGGGCGCGGAGTTGATCGTAGGCGAGGTCGAATGCGGTCCGGGACACTGGGCATTCCTCTCGTTGGGCGATACTCTCGCTCATCGAGATAATAAGCCGGATTTCCTGGAGTGTGCGTGGACGAACAGAAGTCGCCGATGGATCTGGTTCACCTGTTGCGCGCGGTGACCGTGGAGTTCGACCTGCTCGGTGCCGAGTTCGCCGCCCGCAATGGGTTGCACCCCACCGACGTGCGCGCGCTGATCCATCTGCTGGACGCGGCCCGCGAGGGTGTCCTCGCGACTCCTGGATGGCTGGGCCGGCAACTGCGTCTGAACTCGGCCGGGACCACCGCCCTGGTCGATCGGCTCGAGCGGCTCGGGCTGGTCCGGCGCAGCCGGGACACCGCTGACCGACGACGCGTCCTGCTGGAGGTGGAGGACAAGGCCACCGAGATGGGGTGGGCCTTCTTCGGGCCTGTCATCGGCGAAGTGGTGGCAGCGGCGGACGGCTTCGCGGCGGATGAGCTCGACACGGTACGTCGCTTCCTGACCTCGGTGTTGCACGCCACCGGGCAGCTGCGCTCACCCTGACCGCCGCGAGCAGCCTGCGGGCTTTCGGGCATCGGGTCATGCTGGGTGCGGAATCCCCATGCCAACGCCCCATCGTGCAAGGCGGCTTGTCCGACAAGGACGGCCCATCCGCGAGCGGTCGCGGACGTCGTGGCCGGGGCACGTCGTTGCCGGGGCACGGAAGCGGTCACTGATCGCACGCTGCCGCCCTGCCTCGTTGTCCTCCCTCGTACGACCGATGGAGAGTTGGGGCCATGGGAGGCGCCCGATGACCGGACGGACGATGGCTTTGGCCCGCGACACAGGCGGACGACCGAGCGGTGAGGGCGCTGATACGCGGCCTTCGCGCCGGGCACGGTTCGTCGGTGTGCTACTGCTCCTGCTCTCCCTGGTGCCGACCGCCGCGTGCTACGCGGTCTTCGCCTGGTGGCTGCCTGCCGACAGGGAGCTCTACCGGGACTACCGCGCGGCCGAACCGTGCAGCGCCGGTGCGCTGGAGCAGGGGCAGACGGACTGTCTGAGCGCGTGGCACCTCACCGTGGAGAAGACGGTGAACAAGACTGCTGGCAAGAGGAGCGTCTACGAAGCGACCCTCACGGATGAGGGCTCCCGGCGGAGGACCGTCTCCTTCGGAGACGCCGGGCCGCTTCTGGAGCGTCTGCGGCCCGGTGACCGGGTCGAGGCGACCGCCTGGCGCGGCTACATCCGGACGCTCAGCAAGGACGACGTGCGACAGGACACCGCGGACGCCCCTCGGGACGAACTGCAGATGAACGCGGCCATCGGCGTGCTCGCCGGGCTGTCCGGGGCCCAGCTGTTCTTGTTCGGCGCGATGCGGCTGTCCAAGCCCCACAACTACCAGCCCTTCACCTGGAAGCCGTACGGCAAAGCGCTGCTCTTCATCACCTTGGGGGCATGTTTCGGCGTGGGACTGCCGGCGGTGTGGATGGGCGTCCCGTGGTGGACCGTGCCTGCCGTCTCCGTGCCCGTGGTGGTGGGTGCGGCGTGGGCACTGCGTTCACACCTGAGCCGTACAGCCGCCTGCGCGGAGCATTCGGCGTCGGGCGACAGCAGACCCGACCGGCCTCAGCCCACGGCGCCAACCGGCCATTGACCTGGGGTTTCAGTAGCGGGGTCGTCAGCGCCTAGGGCTGGCGATCATGCCGCCCACGGCGGAGATCCTGTGCTTGCCCAGCGCCAGGCTGACCCTGGCCGAAAGCGGACACGCGACCGGCGTCCCGGTCCCCCGCCGTTGCCACACCCGCCCCTGTGACGCTGCTGAGCGTGCCGTGCCGGAGCGCCGCATCCCCGGCCGCTACCGGCGCTTCCCCGGGCGGAAGCAACCCTGGGCAGGCTGGAAGTCCGCTTGAGACCGGCACGGTGTCCGCCCGGGGTTTGGATCCGATCGGCCGTTCACGCGTCGACTGGCATCTCGAGGACGGCATGCGCGGCCCGGGCCACTCGTTTCGGGATGGAGTCTCCGTCCGGCGTCGGCAACAGCAGGTGGCTGATGGTCAATCGGACGACCAGATCCGCGGCCTCTTCTCTGCGGTCCCCCGGGGTGTCAGGGACTGCCGCGTCGAGCCAGGCCCCGACCAGCTTCCGCGCCTCGGAGAACACCGGCTCGGGTCTGCTGCTCAAATACGGCAGCAGAGCCTCCGTGCCGCCTTGCGCCGCCGACACCACGGCAGCGACGAACGGGTTGCTCCTCGCCTCGGCCAAAGTGTGACCCACGCCTGCTTCCAGTGCGGCCTTCACATCCCCACGGTGACTGTCCAGAACAGCGCCGACTCCGAGCAGGAAACGCTCTGTTTCGCGCTGCACGAGCGCCCGTCCGATACCGGCGCGGTCACCGAACTCCGCGTAGATGGACGGCCGGGACACCTCCGCCCGCTGCGCCAGGTCCGCCACCCTCACCCGGTCCCAACCCGCCTGCGTGGAAAGGAGCCACGCTTCCCGCAGGACCCTCTCCCGCATCTGTTTGCGCCAGGCGATCCGTGGCGGATCGGGTGGCAGGTCATCGAGGGCTTCGGTCACCAGGGTCCTCCTTCACTGTCCATTGACTGCCCATCAGAACTTTTACACGGCGCAGTGTTTGTCAGTCGAATACCGAGCTGGCACGCTCGGCATTCTCCCAAGGTGCCTCCGTCGAGACCGTAAGCCGGCGAAACCGCGGGAGCGTGCCGCTCGCTGCCCAAGGAGGCTTCATGTCCCACCGCGACTCCCGTGCGCCGCTCGCATGGCGCGACCGCAAGCGCCACTTCTGGCCTTTGGCGCTCGCCGTTCCGACTCTCCCCTTCCAGGCGCTGGGACTGGTCGATCTGACCGGTAGCGGCCTTCTCTGGTGGTGGGGACCTTTCTTTGCTTTCGTCCTCATCCCGATCTTCGATCATCTGCTGGGCTCGAACGAGTCGAACCCGCCGGACGAGGTGATGAAGGCTTTGGAGGCGGACCGCTACTACCGCTGGTGCACCTACCTCTACCTGCCGCTGCAGTTCGGCGCCCTCGTATGGGCCTGCGGTAAGTGGGCCGGCGGCACCCTCTCCCTCGCACAAGACCTGGGACTGACCGCCACCACCGGAGTCGTGGCCGGCGTAGCCATCAACACCGCCCACGAACTGGGGCACAAGCGGGAGCAGTTGGAGCGCCGCCTGAGCCGCATGGCGCTCGCGCAGACCGGTTATGGCCACTTCTACGTCGAGCACAATCACGGGCACCACATTCGCGTGGCCACCCCCGAGGATCCGGCCAGTTCACGCCTGGGTGAGAGCTTCTGGCGATTTCTGCCCCGAACCGTAGTCGGCAGTCTGCGGTCAGCCTGGCACCTGGAGCAGCGAAGGCTGCGGCGGCGCGGCAGGGCCGTGTGGAGCAGGCACAACGACGTCCTGACCGCCTGGTCCACAACCGGGGTCCTGTTCGGCACCTTGACCGCGGTATTCGGCCTCAGGGTGCTTCCCTTCCTGCTCCTGCAGGCAGTACTGGGTTTCTGTCTTCTGGAGACCGTCAACTACCTCGAACACTATGGGTTGCTTCGCCGGCAGAGGCCCGATGGCCGCTACGAACGCGTCACCCCGCGGCACAGCTGGAACAGCGACAACACCATCAGCAACCTTCTGCTGTTCCAGCTCCAGCGGCACTCCGACCATCACGCGAACCCACTGCGCCGCTACCAGACCCTGCGCCACTTCGACGATGCGCCGCAGTTGCCCTCCGGGTACGCGACGATGATCGTCCTGGCCTGGCTGACACCCCTGTGGCGCAGGGTCATGGATCCACGGCTCACCGACCACTACAAGGGTGACCTGTCCCTGGCCAACGTCCATCCGCCCCTGCGGCACACTCACCCCTCCCGGTACAAGCCGGCACCACCGGACACACCGACCTCTCGCCACAACGTCTGAGGCGACCACTGCGCCTCGCGCGGAGCTCTTCCGGCGCGGCTGCCGTGCACCTCGTCCGTGACGGAACCACCGGCATCTCCGACCCCGACACGGTCACTTCGGCACACGTCGAGCGGGAACTCGACGTGACGCGCGCCTCGGCAGCTTCCCGACCCGGCCCCACCCCGAACACGGCCCCGCGCACGTTGAGTTCACCGGCCACCGCCCCGGCTCCCCATGCCGAGCCCGGCCGGCATCCCGCTCGGAGAACCCTTGACACTCCGGGCGGCACCGCGGTCGCCACAATGCTGCCCGATGCCGATGCCGATGCCGATGCCGGTGCAGGCTCCGGGCCGGCTCCGCGTTCCGGCCTCTCGCCGGCGGGCACAGCCGGGAGGGACACGGCCTTTCCGTCCTGCGGCACATGTGCCCACCCGAGTCGGCTCAACGGCAAGGCCAACATCGGGGTGCCCCACGGGCTCAGGCGAGGGCGGTCGCCAGACAGGCGAAGGCGGCGATGATGACGGCGACGCGGACGTAGTGCCAGCGATCCCAGCGGTTCATCTGCTCCTTCCAGTCCGCCGGCCGGTTCTCGGGAGTCCACGTCTTGTTCCGGTTGTTGATCGGGACGAGCAGCAGGAGCGACATGACCACGCTGAGGATCAGCAGCCCCGCCGCGGTGACGACGAGGCCGGTGCCGGGACGGTCCCAAGCGGCGACGGCCCAGATCGCGGCGAGGACGAGCGAGCCGATGTACCAGACCGGCATCACGGCGCCGAGCATCCGGCCGCCATGGGCGCGGCCCAGCTGGCCACTGTCCTCGGGCAAGGCGTTGAGGATCCGATTGATGACGAAGGCGACGGAGAACTCGACTCCCACCATCACACCGACCACCACGGTGGTTACGACTTCCAGAGCGTTGAGCATGACGACCCCTCCAGGATCTAGCGTTGCTAGCTTCTAAGGTGACGCTAGTACTACTGCCGCTCGCTTGTCTAGCGGTGCTAGTATTCAGTTATGTCGGTCAAGGAACGCAAGGAGCGCGAACGGGCGGAGCGCGAGCGCCTCATCGTGTCGACAGCCCGCGAACTCGCCGAGGACCAGGGCTGGGACGCGGTCACCACCCGCCGGCTCGCCGAGCGCATCGAATACAGCCAGCCCGTCCTCTACAGCCACTTCCGCGGCAAACGCGAGATCATCGGCGCCGTCGCCCTCGAAGGCGCCACCGAGATGGCCGTCGCGCTACGGGCCGCGACCTCCTCCGCGAATGGTCCACGCGCCCGGGTCACCGCTCTCGCCCGCGCCTACCTCGATTTCGCGGAGCGCAACCGGGCTGTCTACGACGCCCTGTTCCAGCTCGACGGCGGCCTGGCGTACGCGCAGGAGGACACCCCCGAACCGCTCAAGGACGCCTTCGCCGCACTGCAGGAATGCCTCGGCGAAGTCGCGGGGAACGGGGTCCACCCGGGGCTGTTCACTGAGGTGTTCTGGGCGTCCCTGCACGGGATCGCGACCCTGACCCGGGCGGGACGGTTGCCGCCGGAAGACACCGAGCAGAGGGTGGAACTGTTGGTGGACCGCCTCGCCGTGCTTTGACGCCAACCCGGCGCTCCCCATCGGCGTGGGCCTCGTTGATGTCGATGACGAAGTGGCTGCACTCCTCGGAGGAGGGCTGATTCGTGCGATCAGGCAGCCTGATCCGCCTCGGCCGGCACAGACGATTGCAGCCGGTTGGGCAGTCCGTACCGCGCCGAGGTGATGCGGATGCCGGCTGTCACCGCGCCTCCATGCTGGATACTCAGGCACTCAGGACGGTGTCATTCACCGGTGCCGCCGTCGATCAGCTCGCGGGCCACGTCGAGCTGCCCGACGTGGCGCGTACTCCTGCAACTGGCGTCCACCCTGATCCGGTCTTTCCGCTCGACGCGTTGATCAGAGCAGCTCGTGCACAACCAGCCGCGACCGTTTCCCCGAGAAGGCACTTCTCAAGGCTCGGGACTCTCGGTTCCGGGCGGCGAAGAGTCCTCGCTTGTCCGCGTGCACGACCAGGACGTCGTAGCTGTCGATGACCTCGGAGACGCCTCGTGTCTGGATGGTGTCCCTCCAGGCTTCCGTGTTCCGGCCGAACAACTCCGGCAGTCCGCAGGGCTCAGTCACGGCGTCCCAGAAATCGTCGAGCGTCTGGATCGACCTGTCTCGCAGGTCGACCACCAGCTCTGGTTCCGTCCTTCTGGCCATCACGACAGCGTAATCAACCGTCGCCCATGGCGGTGAAGCTGCAAAGGGACAGCCCTGGCCAACTCACCGATCGCCCCGCCGCCTGGCCTCAAAGAGAACACCGGCTCCGCCCGGCCTCCGACGGTGAAGTCACAAGCCCGCATCCGTGAGAATCCGGTACATCCGGGCGGGCGGCAACACCGCGTTGGCGGCGGCGTCCTCGGCCACCTGGGGATCCGGGTCTGTGAGCAGCTGCTCCAACAACGCGTCCGTGATGTTGGGATGGCGTGCGACCCCGCGGCGCAGGAAGGGCTCCGCAGCGGCGGCGAGTTGCTGCAGGTCTGGCTCAGCTAGCTCCGGCTCTTGCAGGGCGAGGTAGCGCACGCTCGGGCTGGTCTCGTCCATCAGCGTGCGCAGCACCCGACGGGGGAAGTTGGGGTGGTCGACGAGGAGCGGCCGGATGTGGAACACGTCGCCCTGTGCGCGTACAAGCCGCTCCAGGACCTCCGGGGGCGCGTCCGGGCGGCGGGCGGCAGCTCGACGGACCAGGAGATCCGGGTCGTTGTCCAGCCGACGCCATGCCTCTTCAGGTAGGTCGCGACAAGAGGCCAGTACCCGGCGGAATGCCGGGTGTTGGCAATCAAGGTAGGTCAGCCGCTCGTCGAGGGGCGCTTCCCGCAGCCATGTCGGTTCGGCGAAGTTCCAGCTCAGGGCTATCTCGGCATCGATGCTTCCGTTCGCGCGCTCGGCTTCCACGAGCGCATACAGCCGGTCCCGGGTTTCTGCGTCCACATGGCGACTCTGCGCAGCCGCGACCCACACGAGCGGGTCGTCCACGTCCAGTAGCCGGGCCACCATCTCCGCCGACAGATGAGGGTTCTCGGCGACAGCCTGGTGAACCTCCTCGTCCTCGCTCCGCATCAGCTGCGCGAACTGTTCGGACGTGAGCGGGACGCAGCGCGCCACGTTGACGCGCACAGCAGGGTCGGCAAGGCAACGTTGCCTCCACTCCGGCGGGACACCCGGTTGCGGATGCTCGGTGGCGGCTGCGCGGACCTGCGGCTCGGGATCCGCGAGTAGGCGCACTTGGACGTCGAGGGGCCGGTCGTGCCAGGCGCGGGCGACCGCGGCGCGCACGCGGGGACTCGGTGCGCTGACGAGTGCCGTCCGAGGCCGACCGTAGGCTTCCTCCAGGTCCTCCACGCCGACCGGCACCTCACGGTCCACCATGTCGCGGACGAAGTCCGGGAAGGCGTCACGGATCGCCGGATCGGGATGCTCCGCGACCCTTCGGCGCAGCTCAGGCGAAATCCGGTCGCCGTGAAGGCTTACCGCGGTGATGTCATCGCCGTGCGTCAGCAGAACCTCTACGACGGCGTCGTCCAGCCGCCCGCGACGCAGCGATATGCCGTGTTGGCCGGCCTTATGGGTGGCCAGGCGCATCAGGACGTCCTGGGGAGCCGCTGGGTTGCGTGCCAGGCCGGACAGCTGCGGATGCTCGAGGCTCGTCATGCGGCCAACCTAGTCCCGCGTCCACCGGCCTACGGAGCAACCCAGGGCCAGGAGCGATGCGGTACGACAGGGCTGGGCAGGCCGGATCCCCCAGTGACTACGCGGCCAGCGTCTCATCCTGTTGGGACATCCCCATACGGCTCGCGCTGTACTGATCCAGCAGCGCGTCGGCCGCGAGCAGAGCTCGTTCGGCAGTGCGGGCTCCGGTCATCACGCACAGCGTGTACGTGGAGTCCTCCAGGTCCCGGCTGGTGCGGCCGGTGGGGCGCACGTCATGTTCGATGCGTGCCTGAGCGAACCGGGCCAGTACAGCGCGCAGTTCCTTCTCCGCCGGAATGATCACCGGTGCTCCTTCTCCCTCAGAACCCCTCCCGCAGCGCGGCCTGTCGCACTGCGAGGAACGGGCTGCATCCAGCCACTGGCGCCACAGCTCACCACCGGGCACGTCAAACAGCCCCCATGTGCCCCGCGCCGTCGGTTCCATGCCACCGTGCTCGCCACGCCCCGACCCGCCCACGTATGGCGGGAGGCATAGAGCCGGCGATCGGGGTGCGCTACGTCGACGGCGGTCCTGGTCTGCCCGCCGGCCGGCACACCTGCCCGCCCCTGAGCCGCAACGCCCGAGCCCGCTGATCACAGCAGCATGTACGTCGCCGGCTGCCCCTCGCCACGGGATCGCTGGGCCAGTCAGGCGGGAGCCGCACTCCTCGCCAACCGGCAAAGCCGGCCGCTGTGCATCCGCGCTCAGCGTGCAGCTGACGCGCACCGCGCAGCGGCCATGGACTGCCCCTGACGCGCACCGCGCGGCGGCCACGGGCCGTGCCTGGTGCACACGCTCAGCGACGAGTCATCGTCACAGCCAGCGAGACAGGAGCAGGTCAGCGCCAAGTTGCCCCTGTCCCCGTGATTGCCCGTGCGGCACTTGGGCACCCGGCGCTCGTGGCAAAGGCACATCGCATCCTGCTGACCGGGTGGTTCAGCTTCCTGGACGGGGAGGCCACCGCGGGGGACGTGCTCGCGCTGCACCGGGTGCAGGAGGTACTCCGACAGGCGGGTCTGGACCACGACACCGCGTGGAGTCCCGTCTTCCGGCCGTCGGGGCCGTCCCTGGATCAGGTCCGTCCGGAGGACTACTCTCACCTGGTGTTCGCCTGCGGCCCCGTGCACGGTCCGCAGATCGAGGAGCTGCACCGGCGATTCGCGCACTGCGTACGGATCGCTGTCGGCACCTCCGTCATCGACGCGGCCGGCCCCGCGGTCACCGGCTTCCACCGCGTTCTGGCGCGAGACGCCCCCGACACCAAGCCGACGCCGGACCTGGCGGTCGACGCGCCCGTCTCCCCCGCCCGCCCTGTGGTCGGTGTCATCCTCACCCACGGGCAGCAGGAGTACGGGGCACGCCGCCAGCACGCACGGGTCGCGAAAGAGGTGACACGCTGGCTGGCCGGCCAGGACTGCGCGCGTCTCGAACTGGAGACCCGGCTCGACGTGCGCGACTGGCGGTTGTGTGCGACACCCGCCCAACTGGAGTCGGTACTCTCCCGGCTCGACCTGGTGGTGACCGACCGGCTGCACGGCATGGTGCTCGCTCTGCGGGTCGGGGTCCCCGCAGTGGTCGTCGACCCGGTCGAGGGCGGCGCCAAGGTGACGGCGCAGGCGCGCGCATGCGGCTGGCCCGCGCTCGTCCCCGTCGAACGGCTCAGCGATGACGCTCTGGATCACTGGTGGGACTGGTGCGCGGTCTCCGGTCGCGGGGTCGCCCGTGACATCAGTTCCGGCTGGCGCCGGAGTGCGGCGGCGGACCGCGCCGAGGAACTCGTACAGACTCTCCAGTCCGTGTCACCGGTCAGTCAGGAAGGGTGACCACGGCGGCCGGTCCGGTCCGCAGTACCGAGGGATCGGGCTCGCCGGGTGCCGGGGCTGCCATCGACGAACGGCACCGGGGCAGGCCCGCCCGGGTCAGCGACGCCGGTCCTTGCCGGGGCGCACGGCGCGCGGATACCGAGGACGCCGCAAGTGACGTTGAGCCGCCTCGTGGAGCTGTACGCGGGACGCTTTCTTCGCCGCACGATGCACGATGCGCAGCGTACGGCGCCACGCTGGGCCGGATGGATCGCCCGCTGGCCTCGGCCGGCCGGGCCCCTCCGTACGCTAGCAGTGCCGTTCCGGCCCCCTACGCGGCCTTCCGAACCCGGCCACCCGGGCGGCGCAGTGGAAGCCATCAATGGCTGCGGGGCGCGTACATGATCACGGCCATGCCGGCGAGGCAGATCAGCGCGCCGATGACATCGAAGCGGTCGGGACGGTAGCCGTCGGCGACCATCCCCCAAGCGATCGACCCGGCGACGAAGACGCCACCGTACGCGGCGAGGATCCGTCCGAAGTCGTCGTCGTTCTGGAAGGTCGCGACGACACCGTAGAGCCCCAGAGCGATCACTCCGGCGCCGATCCAGATCCAGCCCTTGTGCTCGCGGATGCCCTGCCACACCAGCCACGCTCCGCCGATCTCGAACACGGCGGCGACGACGAACAGGGCGACAGAGCGAGCGACGGTCATACCGGCTGACCCTACCGACGGACCGTGCCGATGATCTTCAGCGAAGCCTGGGGCGCAACGCATCCGCAGCTGCTTCACCCGCAGTCCGCGGCGTGCGGGAGCAGGAGCTACGACGCCGGCCCCTCCACCACGTTCCGCCGGCGAGCACCGCGAGGACGACGGCGAGGGCCGGCAGCCGGCCCACCACCGCCCGGGCGCCGGCGCCGACGACACCCGCCGCGATCAGGACCGGCAACGCGCAGCACGCCACGCACGCCAGGGCGGCCAGACCCCCGAGCGCCTCCGGAGTCCGATGGGGGCGCGCGTCAGCAGCAGGGGCCGGCATGGCGGTTCTCCTCGGCGAGGTCGGTGAAGGGGATGGGACAGCAACCGCTGGACGCGCACACCGTCAGGTCGTCGCAACCCGCGTCGACGGCGGCGGCCAAGGCCGTACGGATGGCGGTGAGGTCCGCGATCTTCGCGTCGACCTCGGCGAGCTTCGCGGCCGCACGCCGTTGCAGCCCGGCGGCCGGGCGGCCATGGCGGTGGCGGCCCGTTTCCAGCAGCTCGGCGACCTCTTCCAGGGTGAAGCCGAGTCGCTGGGCGGCCTTGATCACCCGCAGGACGGTCACCGCCTCTCCCCCGTACAGGCGGTGGCCCCCCGGGCTGCGCTCGGGTTCGTGCAGCAGGCCGCGGCGCTCGTAGTAGCGCAGGGTCTGGATGTTCACCCCGGCCGCCCGGGCGACCTGCCCGCTGCGCAGCAGGTCGTCACTCACCGCGGTCCTCCCTCACCGGTGGCGCCCGACCGTGCTGCCAGCGCGTTCAGGACCGGTGCGTGCACCTCGTCCACCGTGACGTCGAGCAGCAGGGCCCCGGTGTGAGTGGTGACGGTGAAGGTGAAGAAGGAGCAGCAGCCGCTCTCCTTCTCCACCAGGGCACGGATCGGCCCTTCGACGCTGGTGTCGCTGCCCAGGTCCAGGCGGAGCCGCAGTGGGTGCGGGCGGGACACCTCCCGCAACCGTTCGGCGAACAGCCCGTCCCATTCCGCCACCCGCAACGGCCGCTCCTCCTTGGGCAGCGTGCAGGACTGCGGAACCCGGTCCAGGTCGGTCATCGCACTCGCTCCCGTCGTCACGTCCTCCGGCTGGGGACACCTCCGACGGTAAACCTGTACCTGGGTACAGGGTGCAAGGCCCACCAAGCCCTTGGAGCACCCCGTCGCCGGGTCTTCCACGTCCACGATTCTTCGGTAGCGGTTGGAGGAGCGCACCTCCCGGCAGCCCGGCACTTGATGGGCCAGGCAGTCGGCGGTCAGGGAAGAAGGCAGGACTTCACCCGCGCCCGATACGCCGGGGAGCGAGCTGACCGAGCACGGCCACCGCTCGCGAACGGACCGGGGCCAGGACCTGGCGAGGACAAGGCCGGGTCAGTACAGCACCCTCAGGGCGCCCGGCAGCACCCGCGCGGTGACGGGGAGGACGGCGTCGACCTCGCCGTCGGCGCCGTACGGGACCTCGCGGTCCGCCTCGATGCGGATCTCCCGGCCCTGGAGGACGCGCACTTGGGGCCGTCGGACGTGGGCGCCCGAGGAGAGTTCGTTCATCAGGGCGAAGAACAGCCGGCGCGGTGCTTCCCGGATCAGCACCACGTCGAGCAGCCCGTCGTCCAAGCGCGCACCGGGGGCGATCATGCGACCGGAGCCGTAGTACGGGGAGTTGGCGGCCACGACGGTGTAGCCGCGGTGGGTGTGCTCCTCGCCGTCGACGGTCACGCGGTAGGTGGCCGCCCGCCAAGTGGCCACGGCGCGCAGCCCGCCGGCGTAGTAGGAGGCGGCGCCGCGCAGCAACTTCGCCTCGTTGGCGTGGCGGTTGGCGAGCGCGTCGACTCCGGCGTACACGCTGCCGAGGACGGTCGTGCGGGGATGGACGGCCGACTCCACCTCGACGGTGTCCACCGCGCGCGGTGGCGCGTGCAGCAGGATACGGGCCAACTCCATGGGTTCGGAGGGGAGTCCGAGGGCCCGCGCGAAGTCGTTGCCGCGGCCCGCGGGGACGAGGCCGAACAGCACGTCGGTGCCGCTGAGGGCTCCGCCGATGCCGCCCGTGATGCCGTCGCCGCCCACGGCCAGGACGACGCGCTGCCGCGCGCCCGCCGCTCGGGCGAGGTCCTGGGCGTGGGCCAGGCTGCGGCTGTACTCGGTCTCCAGCTCGGCCCCTGCCTCCCGGAGCAGCCTGGCCACCCGCAGCAGCGCGGCGGCTGAAGTGGAGCCGCCCGCGCTGGGGTTGACGATGGCGGTGAACTGTCGCATCGGTGGGCCTCCGGGACGCGGGGTGGGTGGGGCGGGTGAACCGGCAAGGTGGTCGGGTCAGTCGAGCGGCAGGAGGACGCCGGGGTTGAGCAGCCCGGCCGGGTCGAGCCGCTGCTTGACCGCCCGCAGTGCGGCGATGCCGAGTTCGCCGGCCTCCCGGACGTACCAGTCGCGGTGGTCGGTGCCCACACCGTGGTGGTGGCTGATGGTGCCGCCGGCCGCGCCGATCGCCTCGTTGGCGGCGTGCTTGGCCGGTGCCCAGTGCGCCACGGGGTCCTCCCCCTGGGCGGAGACCACGGTGAAGTACAGCGAGGCGCCGTTCTCGTAGACGTGGGAAATGTGGCACATGACCAGCGGCGGGGTGCCGGCCTCGGTGAGGGAGGTGGTGAGCGCCTCTTTGACGGAGGCGTAGAGCTCGGGGATGCGGGACCAGAACGCCGCGGTCTCCAGGGTCTCCGCGAAGGCCCCCGCGTCCAGGAGCGCGTCGCGCAGGTAGGGCGCGGAGTACCGGCCGTGGGCCCAGCGCCGGCCCGGTTCCTCGCCGAGACAGGTGCCGCCGCACTCGCGCAGGACCGCCTCGCCCTGCCGGCTGCGCAGTTCGGTGTCCTCCTCGGTGCCCTCGTAGCCGACGACGGCGACGCATCCGGCGTCCTGCGGTGCGTCCTGGGCGCCGATGGCGTCGGGCTGGGCGAGGCCGACGAAGGTCTCGGTCTCGTCGGACAGGCGCAGCACCGTGGGGCGCGGTCCGTCCTGGGCCAGGCGCCTCAGGGCCGCGGCGCCCTCTTCGAAGGAGGCGAAGCGCCAGCCCTCGTAGCGCCGTGCGGCGGGCTGCGGGCGGACGCGGACGGTGACGGAGGTGATGACGCCGAACGCGCCCTCGGACCCGAGGATGAGCTGGCGCAGGTCGGGGCCGGCGGCCGAGCGGGGGGCGCGGCCGACGTCGAGTGTGCCCTGGGGGGTGGCGAGGGTGAGGCCGAGGACCATCTCGTCGAAGCGGCCGTAGCCGGCGGACGCCTGTCCGCTGGAGCGGGCCGCGGCGAACCCGCCGATGGTGGCCCATTCGTAGGACTGGGGGAAGTGGCCCAGGGTGAAGCCGTGTTCGGCCAGCAGGGCCTCCGCCCGGGGGGCGCGCAGACCGGGCTGCAGGGTGGCGGTGCGGGAGACGGGGTCGAGGGCGAGCAGGCCGTCCATGCGGCGCAGGTCCAGGGCGACGAAGGGGCGGGACCGCTCGGGGGTCAGCCCGCCGACGACGGAGGTGCCGCCCCCGAAGGGGACGAGGGCAAGGTCGTGTGCGGCGCAGGCGTCCAGGGCCGCGAGGACCTCGTCGTGGCTCGCGGGCAGGACCACCGCGGCCGGGATGTCGGCGACGTCGCCGGCCCTGATGTGGAGCAGGTCGGGGGTGGACTTGCCGCGGGTGTGCCGGATACGGGTCTCGGCGTCCGTACGGACGTGATCCGGGCCGCCGACCGCGACGGACAGGGCGTCCAGGGCCGCCGCGTCGAGCGGTGAGGCGGGCACCGGGATGGCGTCGAGGGCGACCGGTGCGCTGCGGGCGGGCTTGACCCCGAGCAGGTCGCGCAGGAGCCCGATCACCGAGTCGGGCAGCTCAGTGGCCTTGGCGGGGTCTCCCCACCCGCTCCACAGCATGTCCATGGGGTTGTTCCTCACCGGTCGGATGCAGGGGGTGCCGCAGTGAGCGGCATGAGGCCGTGGTGCGGACGAGGTGCTGTCCCACGACCTCGTGGCGCGTTACACTGTGACACATGACGCCTATTCGTCACAACGGTCCGGACGGCACCTCCGCCGGAGACCCCGTCCTGGACGCCGTACGCGACTGCGTGCTGGCCGTCGGAGTACGCCGCACGACCCTCACCGACGTGGCCCGGCGCGCCGGGGTCTCCCGGATGACGCTCTACCGGCGCTGGCCGGACGTGCGGACGCTGGTGGGAGACCTGATGACCCGCGAATGGGTCGAGGCGGCCACCAGCGCGATGCCCGAGCGGCGGGCCGGCACCTCCGCCCGCACGCTGATCGTCGACGGTCTGGTGGCGGGCGTGCGGGCGTTCCGCGAACACCCGCTGTTCCGCAAGATCATCGACGTGGACCCCGAACTGCTCCTGCCCTACGTGCTCGACCGGCGCGGAGCGAGCCAGGAAGCCCTCCTGGAACTGATCCTCGGCACCCTGCGCGAAGGCCACGCGGACGGCTCGGTGCGCGCCGGCCACGCCGACCGGCAGGCCCGGTCCCTGCTGCTGATCGTGCAGTCCTTCACGCTCTCCCTGCGCACCATGACCGACGAGGACGACCCCGACCTGAGCAGCGACGCGTTCCTCACGGAGCTGCGGACCGTCCTGGAGAGGATTCTGACGCCATGAGCACCAGCAGGAGCGCGTCCGACACCGCACCGACGCCCGGCTCGTCCCTGACCGCCGCACGGCGCGCCGACGAGCTGGCCCGGATCGTGGGCGGAGCCCCCGTCGACCTCCTGGTGGTCGGCCTCGGCGCCACCGGTGCCGGTGTCGCCCTGGACGCCGCCGCACGCGGCCTGACCGTCGCCGCGATCGACGCGCACGACCTGGCCTTCGGCACCTCGCGCTGGAGCTCCAAGCTCATCCACGGCGGCCTGCGCTACCTGGCTTCCGCCCAGCTCGACGTGGCTCACGAGAGCGCCGTCGAGCGCGGGATCCTCATGGAGCGGACCGCCCCCCATCTGGTGCACGCCCAGCCCTTCGTCCTCCCCCTCACTCCCCTGGTGTCACGCGGTCAGGCCGCCCTGGCGCAGGCCGGCTTCCACGCCGGTGACGTCCTGCGCCTGGCGGCGCGCACGTCCCGCGCCACCCTCCCGGCGCCGCGCCGCCTGTCCGCCGTGGAGACCCGCACACTGGCCCCGGCGCTGCGCTCCACCGGTCTGCGCGGCGGCCTGCTGTCCTTCGACGGCCGGCTCACCGACGACGCCCGCCTGGTCACCGCGATCGCCCGTACGGCCGCCGCCCGCGGCGCCCGTGTCCTGACGCGGGTACGTGCCCTGGAACTCACCGGTCGCGGCGCCCGCGTCCGCGACGAACTCACCGGCGAGGAGGGCGAGATCCGGGCCCGCGCCGTCGTCAACGCCTCCGGCGTGTGGGCCGGCGGCCTCGTCGACGGCATCCGCATCCGGCCCTCGCGCGGCACCCACCTCGTCCTGCGCGCCGAACACCTGGGCGCGGTGCCGGCGGGCATGCACATCCCGGTGCCCGGCGAGACCAACCGGTTCGTACTGGTCCTGCCGCAGGGCGACGGCCGCGTCTACGTCGGGCTCACCGACGAGCCCGTGGACGGCGGCATCCCCGACGTGCCCGACGTCCCCGACACCGACATCGGCTTCCTCCTCGACGTGCTCAACTCCGCACTGGACGTGCCCGTCCACCGCGACGACGTGGTGGGCGCCTTCGCCGGGCTACGCCCACTGCTGGACACCGCTCCGGCCGGCAGCTCGGGTGCCAGGACCGCCGACATCTCCCGCAGGCACGCGGTGCACACCTCGGCCGACGGTGTGATCACCGTGGTCGGCGGCAAGCTCACCACCTACCGGCGCATGGCCCAGGACGCCGTCGACGCCGCCGTAGCCACACACGGGCTCGGCGCGGGCCCCTCCCCCACCGCCACGCTGCCCCTCATCGGCGCCGCGCCGCCGCACGTCCTCGCCGCCGTCCAGGCGCCGTCCCGCCTCATCCGCCGCTACGGCACCGAGGCGGCGGCCGTACACGCCCTGAGCGCCGAGGACCCTCGGCTGGGCGCCCCCGTACTGGAGGGCCACCCCGTCACGCAGGCCGAACTGGCCTGGGCGGTACGCCACGAGGGCGCCCTGGACGAGGCGGACCTCCTCGACCGCCGGACCCGCATCGGTCTGGTCCCCGAGGACCGCGCGAAAGCCGTACCGGCGGCCCGGGAAGCGCTCGGCGAGAGCGTGAGCAGCGCATGAACGCCTCCCCTGCGCCAGGCCACACCCTGGCGCGGCGCAGGGGGGCAGGGGGGCAGGCCGAGGAAGCCTCACCGGTCGGGCGTCCCGTGGCCGCGGCGGTGCGCATCGACTGCGGGTGAAACCCACTCCTGCCGCGAACGCGCGCATTCTGGGACCACTCGCCGAAACAGCGCCCACAGCCCTTGCGGCAGCGACCGCTGCGCCAGCAGCAAGAGCGAATGGACGTCCGGCTGTTGCGTTGGAGGCGTCGGGCCCGTTGTCAGTGGTTGGACCTACCGTGATGTGGACCAGCCCGGCGTCAGTAGAGGATGATCATGACAACATTGGAGAACCGGCCGAACACCGCGCTCCTTGTCGTTGACGTGCAGCGAGGTGTCGTCGAAGGGGCATACCGGCGCGACGAGGTCGTCGCGAACATCGCCGGCCTCGTCGAGCGAGCACGGAACGAAGGAACGCCGGTCGTCTGGGTCCAGCACTCGGACGAGGGCCTCACGAAGCAGAGCGAGGAATGGCGGATCGTCCCGGAACTCACTCCGGCGACCGCCGAGCCGCTCGTCGGGAAGAGCTACGGCGACTCCTTCGAGGACACCACTTTGGAGGACGTGCTCCTGGGCCTCGGTGTCGGACGGCTCGTCGTCGTCGGCGCCGAGACGGACGCATGCATCCGCTCGACGCTTCACGGCGCCTTCACCAGGGGCTACGACGCGACCCTGGTCGGCGACGCCCACACGACGGGCGACAAGACGGCATGGGGTGCGCCGCCGCCCGACCAGGTCATCGCGCACACGAACCTGTACTGGACCTACCAGACGGCGCCAGGGCGGACGGCCGGGACCGTCGAGACCAAGGACGTCGACTTCGGCGGCACGTCCTGACGAACTGGTGATTCCCCAAGGGCTGGCCGCCGGACGGCCCTTGGCTTCGATCGACCGCAGGGCCCCGGATTATCGGGCACGCCTCCATCGCAAGGGCGGCAGCCCGAAGGGGTCCTGCATTTCCTGAGTGCCGGAGTACTCGACGGGGCGGGGGCGCGGGGCCTGCCTGTGCGGGAAAGTTTCGGGTGTTGCGCAGAGCGGTCGGGCCGGGCCCTCGGTGTCTCAGGCGCCGTGGGTCCCTGGCGCGCCATACCGGGCGAGCATGGTCAGCACCGCTTGGTCGACCGCGTTGGTGATGGCGGAGTCGTCGGGCTCCCAGTGCGCGAGCAGCATCCGCGGCCAGAACACGAAGTTGGAGATCATCCCGAGGAACTGGGTCGCCGCCGTCTCGGCATCGTCGAGCCGGGCCGTACCGGCGGCGTTCTCCGCTGTCAGGTAGCGGCGGACCGATTCGAAGTAGGGCATCTTGCCGAGCCTGAACTGGGTCTCGCCGAGCTCCGGGAAGCGCGGCGCCTCGGCGATGACGATGCGGAAGAGGGCGGCCATGCCGGGCTGGGTGAGAAGGGCCACGTATCGGCGTCCGATGGTCTCAAGCCCCGCGCGGAGGTTCCCTGGCTCAGGAAGGGGCGCCTCCTCGTCGCCGACCTTCCAGTACTCGGTGACGATCGCCTCGAACAGGGCCGCCTTGGTGGCGAACTGCTTGAACAGAGTCGCCCTCGACACTCCGGCCGTCTCGGCGACGCGGGCCAGTGAGGTGCCGTCGTAGCCGGAGTCGAGGAACAGCTTCGTCGCCGCCTCGATGATGGACGTCCGCTTCTGCGCTGCCACGCGCCGGTGGTACTCCGAAGGCTGTGCCGTCATGCCCTCCAGTATGCCCCAAGCTGCGAGGTGAGTCACTTGACTCACCTTCCATCCTGCTCCTACCTTGAGAGGAGAGGTGAGCCACTCGGCTCACCATCAGGGAACGCCTGGGAGGAATGCGTCATGGGACGCTTTGAGGGCCAGACCGTCGTCGTCACCGGCGGCAGCGGGGGCATGGGAAGCAGCCATGTGCGGGGCTACCACGCCGAGGGGGCGAACGTCGTCATCGCCGGCCGCGACGACGACGTCGGCCGCGACCTCGCCTCTCAGCTCGGCCGTCGCGCGCTGTCCGTTCACCTGGACGTCACCAGCGAGGACGACTGGGCGGCGGCGGTGCGAGAAGTCGAAGGCCACTTCGGGCCGATCACCATCCTGGTGAACAACGCGGGAGTCCAGAACCCGGCGGCCCCTGTCGAGCACACCGAACTCCGCGCCTGGGAGCACACCTTCAGCGTCAACGTCACCGGCCAGTTCCTCGGCATCAGGGCCGTGACCCCGTCGATGCGCAGGGGCGGCGGCGGAGCCATCGTGAACATCGCCTCGACCATGGCCCACGTCGGCACGGCCTACTACGCCCCCTACACCGCCAGCAAGTGGGCCGTACGCGGGCTGACCAAGACGGCCGCGCTGGAGCTGGGGCGGGACAACATCCGGGTCAACTCCATCCACCCCGGCGTCGTCTCCACACCGCTGATCAACGAACCCACCGTCGCGGGCCGGCCGGCCATCGCCGACTTCTACTCCCCCGACCCCTTCGCCATCCCCCGCCTCGCCGAACCCTCCGACATCACCCACCTGTTGCTCTTCATCACTTCCCAAGAAGCGTCGTTCGCCACGGGTTCCGAATTCGTCCTGGACGGGGGCCTGCTGCTCGGCCCCGCGCTAAAGACCGAAGCCGATGTCGCGGCGTGAGCCTGCGTTGCGGTACGACGTGTGCGCCGGCGGACGCCCGCTACGACGATCTTGTGCAAGGCGGAGCGATCCCGCCGTGCACGAGTTGGCCACGGACAGCGGCCGCCCTATGCATGCAGACGGCTCATGCCGAGCGCGGCGGAGGACCGACTCCGATGCGGCGGCCAGGGATCGTCGCCGCATGACGCCGGCCAGGCCCCGGACCGGAGCGGGCGGCCAGTGCGTCGGCGACGACGCCGGTGGCGAACCCGTAGACGGTCTTGTGCAGCACGTCCACGGGCTGCTCTGCCCGCGGCCAGGTCTGCGGCGGCGCGCCGGTGCCGGTGGCGTTCTCCAGGATCTGGTCGGCGGTCAGGCGCACGACCGTGAATGTGCCTGAGGACAGGGGGCCGCGCAGACCGGCGTGAGCCATGACCGAGCGCAGGATGCCCATGGCGGCCGCCTGCCCCGCGTGCATGGCCCAGTTCGTCGCCACCGGCGCCGTTTCGTCCGGCATTCCGGCCAGCCGCTTCAGGGTCCGGCCAGGGACGTACGAGTCGGGTCGCCCGGTGAGGCGCTGCTCCGCCTTCTCCCCGAGCGTCATCGCTGCCACGCCGACCGCCCCCGCGAGCAGTCCCTGCCACCATGCCTGCTTCATCATGCGCGGCGAGTACCCGACGTCTGTCTGCCGTCACCACGCTCGCCGAAACGTCTCCCCGCCGGGCTCTCCCAGCCCGCTGAACCGGCTGGTGACATGGTCAAGCCGTTGCTCGCCAGTACTCCGGAGACGGAACGGATCGCAGACTTCGCAGCGGCCCTTCGCGAGCGATAGCCATGGGGCGGGATCCTCGTCGTCCGGTGGCGAGAGGACGAGTCACGGCGGTCGGTGCTGTCGCGCTGTGAGCCCTGTGCCGGCAGGGACGCCGAGGCGAGACCGGGTCTTCCCTCACGTCGGCGTCCGGCACACGACTCCGGCGGGCGGGCGGGCGGACCGGCCTCGCCGGGCCAGAGGTCACTTCCTCTGCCGGCGGGCCTCCTTCACCTCGCGGTCGACGGCCCAGGCGTCGGCGACCGGCCCGAGGTGGCCGAGCTTGTCGGGGTTGATCACCGAACGAATGGTGTGGATCCGACCGTCGAGCACCTCCAGAGAGAGGACGTACAGCACCTTGGCGTCCCGGTCGCGGAAGATCGCGCCGGGGAGGCCGTTGATCTCGTGCGGCTCGCACGTCACGTCGACCCGGGCCATCAGGGGGAAGACGGATGCGAGCAGCCGGGCCACGTTTTCGGTTCCGCTGACGGCCTTGGCGAGCTGCGGAGCCTTGCCGCCGCCGTCCCCGACCAACTGCACGTCGGCCGCCAGCAGGTTGCGCAGCCCTCCTACGTCACCGTCCTTCAGCGCGTCGAAGAACCGCGTCGCCAGCTCCTGCCGCTCCTGACGGTCCGCTTCGAACCGGGGCCGTCCGGACTGCATGTGCCGCCGTGCCCGTACCAGCAGCTGCCGGCACGCCGGCTCCGACCGCCCCACCGCTTCGGCGACCTCGTCGAATCCGAAACCGAAGACGTCACGCAGGACGAACACCGACCGCTCCAGCGGGCTGAGTCTCTCCAGCAGCAGCAGTGCCGCCATCGACACGGAGTCGGCGAGTTCCGCTGAACGCGCTGGATCCTGGTAGGGGTCGCTGAGCAGCGGCTCGGGGAACCAAGGGCCCACATACTCCTCCCGCCGCACCCGTGCGGAGCGCAGTACGTCGATGGAGATCCGTGTCACCGTCGCCGACAAGAACGCCTTCACCGAGGTCACTTGGGTCGCCGACCCGTCGAAGCGCAACCACGTCTCCTGCACCGCGTCCTCGGCCTCACTCACACTGCCCAGAATCCGGTAGGCGATCGAGAACAGCAGCGGCCGCAGCTCCTCGAACTCCTCGACTTTGTTCACGTCGCGTCCTCTCCCCGTGCCCAGCGCCGCGCGGCCGCGCCCACCGGCGGCGGACGCCTCTGTGATCATCCGGGCCGCCGGTGGTGACATCAAGACCCCGGAGTCCGGCCCGAAGCTCCCCGGCGGACCCCGGGACGGTCGCTGATGCCGTTCAGTGGAACTGGCCGGGCTCGTAGTCGCCGGCCGGCTGCTGGGTGATGATGTTCAGCCGGTTCGCCGTGTTCATGAAGGCGACCAGGACCGCCAGGGCGGTGAGCTGTTCCTCGTCGTAGTGCTTGGCGGCCTTCGCCCACACCTCGTCACTGACGCCCCCGGCCGCATCCGCGACGCGGGTCCCTTCCTCCGCCAGTTCCAGCGCGGCACGCTCGGCCTCGGTGAAGACCGTGGCCTCGCGCCACGCCGCGACCAGGTGCAGCCGCACCGATGCTTCGCCGGCTGCGGCGGCATCCTTGGTGTGCATGTCGATGCAGACGGCGCAGCCGTTGATCTGACTCACGCGCAGGGCCACCAGCTCCTGGGTCGCGGCCGGCAGCGGCGAGTCCTTGAGCGCCTTGCCCGCCGACATGAAGTGCTTCAGGACCTTGCCGGCGGTCGGGCTGGCGAACAGGTTCAGTCGGGCGTCCATGGCGTTCTCCCCTTGTGGCTCGTCGGTGGCTACACCCCTGAGACGAGGCGGCCCGGCCCCCTGTGACACGGACGCTTGTGACCCACGTCTCGCTGCCGTCGGCGCACACCAGGGAGCGGAGGGGCGAACTGTCCGCGGCGCAGCTTGGAGAGGCGGCATGGCCGGTGGGTGGCTGCGTCACCGGCGTGATCCGTGTCGCCGACGTAAATCCGTCGGCAGGCCGTCGAGAAAGAGAATCGGATACGCCTGGGGACGGCATCCGAGGCGTGTCCTCACTGGACCGCGGCGCTCGCGACGCTTCCGGGTGCCGTCAGGTCTCTTCCAGCATCAGTTGCAGCAGCTCACGCAAGGACTCGCGCTGCTCCGCGGTGAGTCGTTCCAGGGGCGCGCCGGCGAAGGGCATGCGGCGGCGGAGGTCTGCGATGACGGCGCGGCCGGCCGTCGTGGCGGCGACGAGCTTGACGCGGCGGTCGTCCGGGGCGGGACGGCGCTCGACCAGACCACGGCGCTCCAGGCGGTCGATGATCGCGGTGACATTGGAGGGCTCCGCGTGCAGATGGTCGGCGACACGGCGCATCGGGACCGCTTCCTCGGTGGCGAGGAGCGCCTTGGCCTGAAGCGTGGTCAGCTGGTGGGCGGTGGCCGCGGCCTCGGACTCCTGCGCGTAGCGGCGGTTGATGGCCGCGAAGAGGCCGACAACCTCGCTCGTCATCTCATCCGGAGGCTTGGACATGAGAGGAGTCTATCCAGGAGCTTGACAACGTGAAATATCGGGGCCCATAGTTATCGACTATAGTAATTATGATCCATAAGTAAGGCGGAGAGATGAGCACCAAGACCGTCCTGATCACCGGCACTTCCTCCGGTATCGGCCTCGCCACCGCCGTCGCAGCCGCACAGGGCGGCTGGCGCGTCGTCGCCACCATGCGCGACACGACCAAGGCGGGCGCACTGCTGGCGGCAGCGGAGGCAGCCGGGGTCAGTGTCGAGATCCGCGCGCTGGACGTGACCGACCCGGCCTCGGTCTCGGCCTGCCTGGCCGGCCTCGACCGCCTTGACGCTCTGGTCAACAACGCCGGATCCGGCCACCTGGGCACGCTGGAGCAGCAGAGCGTCGAGGATGTGCGCGCCGTGATGGAGGTCAACTTCTTCGGGGTCCTGCACGTCACCAAGGCGGCCCTGCCCCTGCTGCGTGCGGCCAAGGGTCGCGTCGTGACCGTGACCAGCGTCGGAGGCGTGGTCGGCCAGCCGTTCAACGAGGCGTATTGTGCGGCCAAATTCGCGGTGGAGGGCTTCATGGAGTCGCTCGCCCCGGTCGCGGCGGCGGTCGGCGTGGCCGTCAGCGTGGTCGAACCGGGCGCGGTGGCCAGTGAGTTCTTCAGCAACGTGGCCGGCCGCGACTCCGCGGTCGAGCAGGCCGGCCCCTACGCGCCCGCTCTCGCCGCGTACCTGGCACGCACCCGCGACGCCTTCGCGGCCGCGCAGACTCCGCAGGGCGCGGCGGCACCGATCGTCGCGCTGCTGGCGGCCGAGCACCCCGCCTTCCGGGTACAGACCTCGGACGCCGCGCGCGCGTTCACCGCCGTGAAGCTCGCGGACGGCGACGGCTCGGCCGTGCAGTCGGTGACCAGCGCGTGGATCGCACAGCCCTAGCCGACAGGGCCACTTGGTCCAGGTACTGCCAACTCGGCGGGCCCGGCCCTGTGTTGTCGAGGTCACGCCGGCGGCTTCGGCATCGGGTGGAGACCGAGGCGTTGCCAAGCTCACGCCCCAATCCCGGTACCGAGTTTGGGGCCCACCGGCTCCCAGCGAGCGGCGGAGTCCCCGGGGCTCGAAAAGCCGACGTCCGCAGTCGGCACCGTCACTGAGCCGGCTCGGCGGGAGCGGGCAGGTCACCGTCCGCGCCGGATGGATGCACAGCGCGGTGGCTGGATCAGGCAGAAGCAGAGGGTGAGATAATCCGGCTGGACATGGACGCTTCGGCATTGAGGCGGGCGGGATGGATCTGGCCGGGCAGGATGAGGGGCAACAGCCGGTGGTGGAGCGCGGCCTTCGGACGTCGGCCGCTTTCGAGGGCACCGAGGGGATCGCGGCAGCACGCGCCATGGCCCGCGAGTTCCTCGCGCAGTTGCAGGCCGTGCACGGCCTGCCGGTGTCGAGCAGGGCGATGGGCATGGTGCAACTGGTGGTCAGTGAGCTGGTGACCAACGCGCGCAAGTACGCGCCGGGCCCGTGCATGCTGACCCTGGAGGCCCGCGAAGGCGCCGTGGAGGTGACGGTGTGGGACAGCAGCACCGTCCTGCCGACGATCCCGCCCCCGGACCCGGCCCGCGTCGGCCAGCACGGGCTGGAGATCGTCATGGCGGTGTCCCGCAGCTTCGAGATGCACCACGATCCGGTCGGCAAACGCCTCAAGGCGACCGTCGTCCTGGCCGACGACCCCGGCGGAGACCCGGCCGGGCATCAGGCGATGTGAGTCCCGGAGACTACGGGGCACATGAACTCGGGGACGGCTCCGGACAGAGGTCCACGCGCGGCTTCCAGCAGGAAGGGCCCTGTATCGAGCCGGGCGGTTGTGTGTTTAGGCTGAGGGTGAGTGCTTAGGCCACAGGCACACCGCGGGACGCGTCGCGAACAAGCGTGCGTTCCTGCGGTCCTTCCGTGTCCTTACGCCCTCAGGAGGTGCCGCTGTGATCGACGGAAACCAAGGGAAGTCCGACCCCTTGTCTGCCGCTCCCCACGCGGACGAACGCCTTCGGGACCCATCCACCGTCGCGGCGGGTCCACTTGAGGTACGCAACCGGCAGCTCGCGCGGGCCGCGGTCGAACCGGCGCAGCGGATCCTGGTCCACCGCTACCGTCTCGCCTCCCCCACCGCCGCGTTCGAACTGCTCAAGCAGACATCCCAGCGGTTCAACATCAAGCTGCACACGCTCGCTGACGCCGTGGTGCGTATCGCCGGCCCGGACGCCGGTGCCGGGCAGTGGTTTCCGCGCCGGGCCCGTTTCGTCGCCCCCGCTCTGCCCGGCCTTGCCCTGCAAGGGGCGGGAACCGAAAGCCACTCACTGGTCCTTCGGACCGCGCTGCGACGGGTCCTGCACATCACCGAAACCGACATGGGCAACGTCCAGCTCGCCGAGCACGGGATGCTGCGCCTGGAGAAGCACACCGGTCTTAACCGGCACTTCACGGACTTCTTCGCTTTCGTCCAGGACTCGACCACTTCGTGTGCGCAAGCAGCCGAGCAGCGTCAGCAGATCACGGTGAAAGACGTCGAGTCGGCCGACATCTTCGATGACGATTCCCGCCACGCCATCCTCCAGGCGGGGAGCCGCGCCGCGCACAGCCTCCCCCTGACCAGCCGCGGCCACGTGCTCGGCATGATCTCCTCCCACCACGAACGGCCCCTGACGGGCCTCAGCCAGACACAGCTCACCGCCCTGGAGAGGACCGGAACCGTCGTGGGCCGCTGGCTGCACTGGCACCGCCACACCGTCGTCCTCGACGCCCTCGAACACCTCCACACCACCGCACGCGATCACCGCTGATCCGGTCGCCTCCCAGCGCGTGTCCAAGACGCAGGCCGGGCGCGCTGGCCAAGACACCGCTTGTGATGACAGTCTGGGCGAGCGGGTGCAGGCTCTGGTCGAAACAGAGACGGTCCCTCGCGAACGGGGCTCGCTTAGGCAACCAGGCGGGAGCCGTCAACTCTTCTGAGGTGGACGGCTGTGTGTCCGCTCGACCGTGCCCAGTGCCTGGCCCCGCAGATACATCCCCAACCACCGCGGCACCCATGAGTCCCTCGTCCGCCCGCGCACCCCGGTTCGAGGGCCGAGCTGATTCCTGCTTGTGCCGACGTGGGCACGCCAGCGCGATCCAGTGCGATGACGCGCGGCCCTTTCGGCCTTGGCGCACAGCAGTACATGTGTACGGTCCGTTGCGTCGGCCTGTTCCTGGAGAACCCGCCGCGGCGCCGTGGCCGTCGAGCACCTGGCCGCGCAACTGGGCATCGACGACCCGGCGTGCCGGCGGCGGCCCGCGGCCCCTGCGCGGGCTGAATGTTGCCGGACCCAACGAGGAGTGAACGGGACCATGGTGGCTCCCCGCGTTCCGGAGTGTTGCCCGGGATAGGTGCCCGACAAAGGACTTCGTCGGAGTTGAAATCGGGGCCTTCGGGCCGGTGGTGAGGGTGCCGTTCACGCCCTCGACCGGGCCACAGTCGCCCTCCGGCGATGGTTCGCGCCCCCTGTGCCGCCCGCCTCCGACCAGCCGCTCACACGCCCGCCCGAGGCATCGAAGAAAGGGCTCTGACCTGGTGTTTTCCTGGGATTCGCCTAGCCTTGAGGAGTTCTGCTGGACACCATCGGAGGGGACATCGTGAGCGAGGAAGCCGCCAGGTACGACGCCAGCCACATACAGGTGTTGGAGGGGCGGGAGGCCGTTCGAAAGCGGCCCGGAATGTACATCGGCTCGACAAGTGAACGCGGCCTGCGCCACATGGTGTTCGAGGTTGCGGACCGGCCGGTGAACGAGGTTCTGGACGGCCGTGCCACATCCGTCGGCGTCACCCTCGCGCCCGACGGCGGCGTACGTGTCGCCGACGACGGGCCGGGCATTCCCATCGACGACGCCGGAGCCGCCGACGGCCCCGAGTCTGCGCTGATGTCTGCAGTTCTCTGCACGCCCGCCGTGGGGCTGTATCGATTCGACGTCCTCGTCAGGCGTGACGGTGCTCCTCCGGGACGACGCCCAGCGCCTGCTTGTGTGACAGTGCGATTCGGCGCCGGGTGGGGTCGACTTCGAGGATCTTGACGGCGAGTGCTTCGCCGACCTGAACGACGTCTTCGGGCCTCTCCACGTGCTCGTCGGCCAGTTCGGTGTTATGGACCAGTCCCTCGAATCCGTCCTCGGAGTCCTCGATGCGGACGAAGGCGCCGAACGGTACGAGTTTCGTGACGGGGCCGATGACGATCTGACCGACCTGCCGCGCGAGATCCTGCATCGGGTCCGGCTGCAGTGCCTTCAGCGACAGCGGCACACGCTCCCGCACCATGTCGACGTCGAGGACCTCGGCGGTGATCTCCTGGCCGACGCTGACGACGTCGGACGGATGGTTGATGCGCCGCCAGGACAGCTCCGGAATGTTGATCATCGCGGTGAAGCCGCCGATGTCCACGAAGGTGACGCCGAAGCTCGCGATGGTCGTCACCCTGCCGGTGACGACCTGGCCGCGCCGCAGAGTTTTCAGGAAGGCCCAGTCCCGGTCGCTCGGCGTCGGCTCGGTCTGCCAGCGGGCACGCAGGACACCGTCGCTGTCCGGCAGTACGGCGGTGAACAGAGGGAAATCTTCACCGGCATCTATGGATACGACGCCGGCAGCACGCGCGCCGGCGAGCTGGGAGGTCACCGCCGCGAACCGGGTCTCGTCCACGACCGTGCTCGTGATCTGTCCGTCCTTGTCCTCCCGGAGGACCTCCACCAGGCCTTCGTCGGGCAGAGCGGCCACGGCCGTGTCGACGTCGGTGAGCAGGTCCGGCCAGACCGCCAACCGGGAGCGCGGGGCCAGCTGGGTGCGCACGATCTCGATGGAGTCGCGGGTCAGGCGGTGCCACCGGGAGGCGTTCGCAGCGGAGGACTCCTCCAATGGTATGTGGCGCGGTGGGCGCTGACGGTCCAGTGCAGGCGGCCCCAGAAGTCGGCGTCGGCCGGCCGCTGCTGGTGCTGTGGGTCGTCGGGGGCGAAGTCGTACGGCGATGCGTTCAGTCGTTCGGGGAACAGGCCGAGCGCACGGGTGCGGGTCAGCGCTCTTTCACAGGGCCGACTGCTGCCGAGGTAGAGGTACTGGTCCCAGCCGACGTGCACCGTGAAAGCTCCCTCTGCCTCCAGGCGGCACCAGACCCCGTTGTCGCGGAGCATGGCCCGGACCAGTTCCAGGCCGACATCGATCGACACCAGTGCGCCGTCGTGAAACCCGGCGGGGCCGGCGGGGAAAGGGCCGGCCGGACCGTAGCCGTCGACCGGTGGCTCCAGGCCGAAGGGGGCGAAGCCGCCGAGTTGCGGCTCGCGGACGGCCAGCTTGTCGACGCCGGTGTCCTCGGCGAAGGCGGCGACAGCCTGCAGGTAGGCGGCTTCGACCGGTCCGTGATCGCTGATTGCAGGCTCGGTTCCGGTGTAGTGGCCGTACTCGTCACGGTCGGCGGGGTTGCACTTGGTGACCCGGTAGACATGGGGCATCACGTCACTGCCCGCCCGGGGTCGACGGCGCGGGTGTGTCTTGGTGGCGTGTGAGGACGCGGTGGACGCCGGCGCGGCTGACGGACTGCGCCTCTTCCCATGCGGTGACGACATTCCTCTGTTCTCCCTGGGGGCCGAACAGGCTCAGGAACTCGGCCGGTTGATCACCCGCGTTGGTCAAGGCGTGGGGCAGCCGGGTGTCGAACTCGGCGGCCTGCCCGGCGACCAGAACGAGTTGCCGGGTGCCTGCCAGGATGCGCAGTCGTCCGTACAGGACGTAGACCCAGCTGTACCCCTGGTGCGTGTGCGGTCCCTCTGAGCCGGCGGTCGTCGCTCCCGTCGCCAGCACGTGCTTGTGGGCGCGAGGACCGCCGTAGTGTCGGACCAGGGGCAGGACTGTCTGCGCCTGACCGGGCACGGCGACGGGACGCAGATGGATGCGGGGATCGCCGGTCTGCGGCGCACCGACCAGCTCGTCGAGCGGCACACCGTAGGTGGCCGCCAGCGGCAACAGCAGGTCGAGGGTGTATTTGCGCTGCCCGGACTCCAGCCGCGACAGCGTGCTCGGGGAGATACCGCTGCGCTCGCTGATGTCGTCCAGGGTCGCGCCGCGCGACTGTCGCAGCGTACGGAGTCGTTCCCCCACCGTCAGCAGCGCCGCCCGCAGATCGTCATGGTGCATTCCCGCATCTTGCCAGGTCGGCAAGGCGCCTTGGGCGAGGGGAACGGCAGGCCACAGGATCGCCGGCGAGAGAAGGGACCAACATGGCACTCACGCACAACTCCCAAGAGCCAGAGGCCGACGGCCGACTCGCCCCGGTCACCGACGTCGTGGTGATCGGTGGCGGCGCGGCCGGCCTGAACGCCGCGCTGACCCTCGGACGCGCCCGCCGCACGGTGTTGCTCGTCGATGCCGGACAGCAGCGCAACGCGCCCGCACCCAGCATGCACAACTACCTCGGCCACGAGGGCATCGCTCCGTCCGACTTCCTCGCTGTGGCGCGGGAGGAAGTCACACGCTACGGCGTGCGGCAGACCGCGTCCTCGGTCGTCGACGCGAGACGTGCCGGAGGCGGTGACTTCGAGGTCACCCTGGACGACGGCAGCGTGGTCACGGCGCGTCGTCTGCTGCTGGCCACCGGTCTGGTGGACGAACTTCCCGATGTGCCGGGGGTGGCCGAGAACTGGGCACGTTGGGTGCTTCACTGCCCCTACTGTCACGGCTGGGAGGTACGCGGCCGGCCTCTGGGTGTGCTCGCCACCAGCCGTGTCGGAGTGGAGCAGGCGCTGCTGTGGAGTCAGTGGAGCAGCGACATCACCCTGTTCACGCATACGGCACCCCCCTTGGACGACACCGCACGCGCGCGGCTCGCCGCGAGGGACGTTCGGATGATGGAGGGAGAGGTGTCGCAGTTCGACGAGGGGTCGGACCGTTTGCGGTACGTCGAGTTGGCCGACGGGCGGCGCCATGCGGTGAGCCACCTGGTGGTCGCGCCCCGGTTCAACGCACGGCTCGCGGGGGTGACCGGCCTGGGCGTCGAGGTGGCGGAACTGACCCTGTTCGGACAGGTCGCGGGTCGCCATGTGGTGACGGACGCGCAGGGAGGGACGAGCGTGTCGGGTGTGTACGCCGCGGGCAACGTCACGAGCCTCACGGAGACCGTGATCGGATCGGCGGCTGCCGGCCTGAAGACTGCGGCAGCCCTCAACCTGGACCTCATCACCGAGGACACCCAGCGAGCCATCGCCTCCAAGGCCGTTCCCGATGTGTCGCGACGTGCGCCGGCCTCCGGTGACGGTCGTCGGCCCGGCGGGTGACGACGAGCCGGCCCGAGAGACCGATGGGCTGCCGCAGGACGTGGCGTCGTAGCCTTTCGCGTACCCCCATCCGGTGGCTCGCGTACCCCCGCCCGGTGGCTCGCGTGCCCCCGCCCGGTGGCTCGCGTGCACCTGCCCGTGGCATCAGCGGGCGTTGGGACGAGACAGATGACCCCTGCGCCGCGTGAGCACTCGGGGCAGGGGCCTGGTGTCCGACGGCTGCGGAAGGGGCGCAGGGTCGTCCTCACCCTGGCATCACGGGTTCGTGAACCGGTACGGGTCCGGCACAGGAAGTGCCGGACCCGTCCCAGGCTTCGTGCTGCTCACCAGGCGTTCAGGTGCAGGCCTGTACACCTTCCAGCCAGGCCGGGCCCTGGATGTAGATGTTGGTGACCCAGGCCTTGTAGTCGGGGAGGTAGGACCAGACGTCGTTGGTGTAGCCCTCGGCGGTGACGCTTTCGGCGTGCTTCTGGCACTCGACGCGGATCGTCGTCGCGTCGGGGAAGGCGTAGACACGCCGGCTGTCGAGGGCGGCATCGACGTGGGTCCACACCCCGGTGCCCCACGTGCGGTGGACATGGCCGGTCACAGCCCCGGTGTTGACCCGCAGCGCGCCCAAGTAGTCGCCGCCCAGGCGCACGTCACTGACCATGATGCGGGTGCCGGACTGCCGGGCCTCGACCATCTTGCCCGCGCCGAGGTAGATGGCGATGTGATGGATCTGGTCGGGAGGGCCGTAGGCCAGCAGGTCGCCGGGGAGCAGTGGTGCCTGGCCCTGGTCGGCGGTGAAGCGTGCGGCGGCGCGGACGCTGTAGTACTGGGTGTCCGCGCTGCCGTTGAGGATGTCGGAGCCGGCCGCCTGCGCGTAGGCGTAGCGGACCAGGCCGGAGCAGTCGAAGCCTTTGCGCTCGGGGTCGTGTTCACTCGCGGGATCGGTGGGATCGATCTGGCCGTAGGTGGCGCCGGGTTGGGCTCCGTGGCCGCCGCCCCAGCTGTACCAGGTGCCGGCGGCGACCTGGCCGCAGGCGGCCGCCACCGCTCTGGCCGCGGCGTCGGAGGCGCCCGGCGCGAGCACGCCGCAGGTGCCGGCGGCAGCCGTGGCCGGTTGCGCGGCGGACGCCGCGGTGCTCGCTGCCGCCGCTGCGGTCCCGCTCGAAGGGTCGAGCAGGACCATGGCCGGCAGTGCCATGAAGAGGGTGAGGATGGTGATCAGTGTGCCGCGGATGCGCGTACGCATGTGGTCTCCCCCGTCGGTCGGTGGTCGGGGCTCGTCGTCCGGTGTCCTGCCGGTCCGGTGGCGATGCCTTCGCCGCAAGGCTGGTTCGGCCGTGGCGGCCGTGTCCAGACACGCGAGGTCGACCGTGCGGGCGGGAAACGGGAAACCCCCGAGGGAAACCCCGGCCGCCGCCGACGCGTGGCACGACAGCCTCAGCCGTCGCAGGACGTGGCGGCCTCCGGTCGAGCGGTCGCCTCTCGTCCGCGTTTCCAGTCGGCTGCGCCGCCGAGCCGGCACACGGCCGCGAGTCCGGCGTCGAGGTCGAAGTTCCACAGCCGTACCGTGCCGTCGTTGCTGGCGCTGGCCAACGTCCGGCCGTCGGGGGCGAATCGGACGCCCCAGACCGCGTTGGTGTGGCCCGTCAGCGCGGCGAACAGCCGACGTCCGGGCACGTCCCACAACCGGACGGAGCGGTCGTTGCCGCTGCTGGCCAGCGTGCGGCCGTCCGGGCTGAAGGCGACCCCCCGCACCGATCCGGTGTGCCCGGTCAGAGTCTTCAGGAGCCGCCGGTCGGCGGTGCGCCACAGCCTCACCGTGCCGTCGTTGCCGCTGCTGGCCAGCGTGCGGCCGTCCGGGCTGAAGGCGACGCCCCGCACCGCGCCGGAGTGCCCCTTCAGTACTCCCAGCGGGCGTCGTCGCGCCACGTCCCACAGCCGTACCGTCAGATCGTCCCCGGCGCTGGCCAGCGTCCGGCCGTCCGCACTGAACGTGACATCGTTGGCAAAGTCCGTGTGGCCCCGCAGCGTGTCCAGCTCACGGTGGCTCCGGGTGTCCCACAGCCGGACGGTGTGGTCGGAGCCGGCCGAGGCCAGGGTGCGGCCGTCCGGGGCGAACGTCACCGCGAACACGGACCCCGCATGTCCTCTCAGGACGGCCAGTTGTCTGCGTTCCGCCACATCCCACAGGCGGACGGTGGCATCGGAGTCGGCCGAGGCGAGAGTGCGGCCGTCCGGACTGAACGCGACGGCGAAGACCGAGCCCCGGTGCCCTGGGAGCACCGCCAGCTGTCTGTGCCGGGCCACGTCCCACAACCGCACGGTGTGGTCCGCGTGGGCGGTGGCCAGCAGGGCCCCGTCGGGACGGTAGGCCGCCTTCCACACCTCGGTGAAGGGCCGCGCGGTCAGCACCGAGCGGTCCAGGTCCCAGACCACGGTGGACTGGTCGAACCCGGCGGTGGCCAGCAGGGAACCGGACGGGCTGACCGCCACGCCCATGACGTAGTCCGTGTGTCCGGACAGCGTTGTCGTCAGCCGGCGGCTGTCCACGTCCCACAGGCGTACGGCTCCGTCGCCACAGGCGCTGACCACGGTGGTGCCGTCGGACGTGAACGCCACGGCGTTCACGTCGTCACCGTGACCGGTGAGCGTGGCGAGCGGTTTGTGCCGGTTCACGTCCCACAGGCGTACGGTGCGGTCGGCGCCGCCCGTGGCCAGGGTGCGGCCGTCCGGACTGAACGCGGCACCCAGCACTCCGTCGGTGTGTCCGGGGAGGACGACCGGCTTACGGCGTCCGGTCAGGTCCCACAGTCGTACGGTGCCGTCGGCGCCCGCGGAGGCCAGGATGCGGCCGTCGGGAGACCAGGAGAGCGCGTCGATGTCTCCGCTGTGACCGGTGAGGGTGTCGACCGGCCGGCTTGCCAGGCCCTCCCACAGCCGGATCCGGCCATCGGCACCCGCCGACGCCCAGCGCTTGCCGTGCGGCGCGAACACGACGTCTCCCAGCCGCCCGCGGTGCGCCCGCACCGTCGCGACGGTCCGGCGGCGCACCGTGTCCCACAACTGCACCGTGCCGTCCGTGCGGCCCGCCGCCAGCAGGTGTCCATCGGCTCCGAAGGCGACCGCCCGTACCTTGCCGGCCCCTGTGACGGTCGCGGTCCGGTGTCGGTCCGCGGTCCGCCACACCGCGACGGTGCCGTCCGAACTGGCCGTCGCCAGCCGCTTGCCCGCGGGGTCGAAGGCCACGTCGTTGACCGGTCCGCGCTGACCGGTGAGCCGGCCGGCGAAGTACTGGGCCTGCGTGCTGAGCAGCGCGCCGCGGGCCTCGGTGGTCGGCGACGTGCGGTAGGCCCGGGCGGCCATGAGCATGGACTCCTCCGGCTGTCCGGCCGCGAGGGACGTGGAGGCCACGGCGAGAGCCTGCGAGCGGGCGACGCGCCCCTGGTCCACCGCGCTGGACCGCTGCTGCACTGCCAGTACACCGGCGGTCAGGGCCAGTGCCAGCAGTCCGGTCAGCGTCGCGAGCAGCCTCCGCTGCTGACGACCGTGCCGCCTGGCCTGCTCAAGGCCGCGCCGCTCCTCGGCATCGCTCGCCGCGAGGAACCGGGTCTCCCGCGGGCTGAGTCCCGCCGCGCCGTCCACGTCCTCGGCCGCCCACAGCCGTACGGTGGCGAGCCGGCCGCCGCGGTAGAGGACCGACGGGTCCCGGTCCTCGCGCTCCCATTCCGCGGCGGCGTCGGCGATCTGCTGCTGGACCAGCATCCCGGCGCGGCCCGCCTCGATCCATTGCCTCAGCCGCGGCCAGGCGTGCAACAGCGCCTCGTGCGTGATCTCGACGGAGTCGCTGTCCAGGGTGATCAGCCGCGCGCGGACGAACGCGTCCAGTGCCCTGGCGGCGTCCTCCCCCTCGGTCGACTGCTCCAGCAGCGCCGAGCGGTCCACCCGCCGCCTCGTCTGTCCGCCGCTCTCGTCGACATGCACCAGCCGCACCAGCATGCGGCGGATCATCTTCTGTTCGCCCGGATAGAGCCGCGCGAACACGTCCTCCGCGGTCCGGGCGACCGCTCCGCGGATGCCGCCGGTGCGCTCGTAGCCGGCGAGGGTGAGGGTCCGGCCCTCACGCTGCTGCCAGGTGGCGAGCAGAGCGTGGGAGAGGAGGGGCAGCGCGCCACGCGGGGCCGGCGAGGAATCGGCCGGGCCGGTGCCCGGTTCGGTCAACGGACCCAGGTCGCGCAGGATGAGCTGGACCAGGCCGTTCTCCATCGTGAGGCCGGCGCGCTCCGCCGGGCGCGTGATCGCGGTGCGCAACTCGCCCACCGTCATCGGGCCCAGGACGAACAGTCCGTCACCGAAGGCCGCGGTCAGCTCCGGATGTTCGAGGCACCGGCCGCAGAAGTCGGCTCGTACGCCCAGGACCACGACGGCCGCGGGCGGCGGCTCCTGCCGGGTCGAGCGCGGTCCGGTCGTGCCGGCGGCCGCTGACAGGGACAGCACGCGGATGAACGTGCGCCGCTCCGCCTCGTCGGCGCACAGGGTGAAGACCTCTTCGAACTGGTCCACCAGCAGGACCAGGCGGTTGCGCGGCCCCCGGTCGCCGTCCGTCGCCGGCGGCCCGTCGGTGAGCGAGTCCACGGCTCGGAGCAGGAGGTGCGGATCGCGGGCCAGGTCGTCGGTGGTGATGCCGAGATCGGTACCGAGGACTTTGGCCACGCAGTCCAGCAGTTCCTGCAGCGGGTGGGCGGTGGGCGTCAGCACGGCCACCGCCCACTGGGCGGAACCGGCCATGGGCAGGGATCCGCCGCGCAGCAAGGGCACCAGGCCGGCGTTGAGGAGCGAGGACTTCCCGGAGCCCGAGGGTGCGACCAGCATGAGCGGCCCGAGGTCGACGCGTTCGAAGACGCGGTCCAGTAGGGCCGCGCTCGTCCGTTCCCTGCCGAAGAACCACTCGGTGTCCTGCGCGGTGAACGCCGACAGCCCTCGGTAGGGGCTTTGTTCGCCCTCTCCCCCGGTGGCACGCCGCCCCGGACCGTCTTCGGACGCCGCACGCGGTAACAGCCGCAGGAGTTCCCCTTCGGCCGACAGCACGTCGTCACACCGGCGCGCCACGTCCTCCGTGGGCGGTTTCGCGCCGTTCTCGATCTTGCTCAGATAGCCCTTGCTGTAGTGCACCTGACGCGCCAGCGCCGCCAGGGACAGTCCTCGTTCGTGGCGCAGTTGCCGCAGCCGCACGGCGAAATCGGCCGCATGCGTCTCCGGTCTCCCGACTGCGAAAGCGCTTCCCGCCCTGTCCGGTCGCTCGTCCACGCCACCCCCATGGCCGTCCGTGCTGAGCCGCCGGCCCGGTCAAGACCGACGAACCCATCACGCTACCGCCCGGCACTGACAGACCACGGGTAGCGGTAGGACGTATTCCGGACATGTCGCACGGGGAGGCGCGACACCCGGCCCGGCAGGAACCGACGGGGGTTTGGGGGCTGTGGGTACCGGTAGCACGGAAGGCCGGACGGCGTACGGGGCGGGTGCGCCGGCGGAGGAAGCAGGCGGGAAATCAGCCGTCGGAGGCGCGGATCGCCCGGTCCGCCTCGGCCAACTGGTCGCGCTTGTGCGCGGCCAGCCGTTCGACCCGGTCGCCGCCGGCCTTCAGGATCTGCTTCTGGTAGGCGGCGTCGACGGCATACCAGACGCCGACCACATTGGTACGCCGCTTGCACTCCACGTCGGCCTTCGCCACGGCCTTCTCCCGCTCGGAGACGCGACTGCCGCTGAACTCCTTGTCGTTGATGGCCTGCCAGGGGTCCCGGTAGTGGTGGCCCTTCTCGCTCATGCACGCCGCCCATGAGCGGAACGCCCGCTTCACCCGCGCGTCCTTCGCCGCCTTCAGCACGCTGTCGCTGTTGATGCGCCGCACGGTCTCCGCTTCGCCGAACTGCCCCTTGCCGCCGAGGGAACGTTGCGCTTCGCCCATGCAGCCCCCGTCCGGGACAGGTGCGCCCCGGTAGGTCAGGGGTTCGCGGCTGCGCGCCTGGGCACTGCCGGGCGCCGGACCCGCCAGGACCGTCAGTTGGGCCTCGCTCAGCCGGGGCGGGGTCGGTGGCGCGGCCCTCATGGCGGCGGGAACGTGGTACCCGCTGGTACGCGCCAGTCGCGCGTCGGCGAGGCCGTAGCGTCGCTCGGTGCGCGAACGGATCACCGGCGCCCGCTTCCCGTCGGACGGCCGGTAGTCGATGCCGTAGCGTTTCATGCACGCCGCGGCCAGGAGGTGCTGCGCCCGGTTCAGCCGAGCCCACTCCGCGTCGCTGAACTGGTAGCGCTCCAGAGGCAGTCGAAGCTCCGCCGGGTCGAGTACCGTCGGCGTCGTCTCGACGACGGGGCGCCGCGCGGCCCCGTCACCGTCCGCCGCGGATGCGGAGCAGCCGACGGCGCACGCCATCAGCACAGCAGCCGCGGCGAGTGTCCTCGCGGTCATGACCATCCCCCAACTCACGTGTCCCGTACTCGTCTGTGCGCTGCCCCCGCGCCCCGCGAAGGCAGCGGACCGAGGGGCTCGTCCGATACGGACGAGCCCCTGCGGCCGCGAAGTGCGCTGATCACACCCAGTTGAACGACGCGTTGTCGTTCCAGGTCCTCACGAGGTTGACCGAGCCGTACGCCGGCACGTCGTCGTAGGAACCGCTGAAGTTCTCGTTGTAGTACACGCGGCCCAGCGGGCTCCAGCGGTTGTACGCCGACGCCGAGTTGTTCTTCACCCGCTCGCCCTGGCCGGAACCCCCGGACAGGAAGACGTCGCTGCCGAAGTCACTGGTGGAGTAGTAGTAGTCGTGGAAGGAGCCGCTGAGGTTGCCGCCCCAGTACATGCACATCTCGGCCGCCTCGCAGACGCCGTTGTGTCCCGCTGCCTGGGCGGAGCCCGACGTCGCGACGGTTCCGGCCAGGGTGGCCGCCACGACGGCTCCCGCCGCGGCGATCTTCTTGAAACGCACTGTCGTCTCCCCGTGATCGATGATGGTGCCTGGTCTGTCGAACACCTCCAATGTCGTGCCGCCTCTCGGCACCGGGCGACCCGTTTCCCGTTGCCCGTGCCGTTCAGGGCAGGGAAACCGGCTCTCACCAGTCCTTGTCGGCGAGGCGGTCAACCCGATCGCGGCGCGGAGCCCGCTCGACCACCACAAGCGGGTGCTTGCGAGCACCCTCACCGCCGTCGACGGCGGCTCGCACGGGACCGCGAGCCGCTCGTGCGACCGAACCGGGGGCTTTCCGTGGTGGCTTGATTTGTTGAAGGCGCCCGAGAGCCGGACCGTATCAATCGCTACGAGAACTATTGACGCCTACATGACATGTGCCCTTCACTCGGCGCAGGCCCGGAACCGGTTCCGGTACCGGTCCCGGCAGACGTCCCCCACCACTTCTTCCAAGGAGGAGTGCCGTGCTGAGGAATCCCCCACGCCCTCCCACAGACCGCCGCCGCAAGCACCGCGCCTGGTCGACGGCCCTGGCCGCACTCGGTCTTCTGTTCGCCGCTCTGTACAGCGGCGCCCCTTCACCCGGTCCCGAGCCGAAGGCCGGGGATTTCCACGCCACCCCCCAGGGAGCCCAGGTCATCCGGGTGGCGGAGTTCCTCGCCGAGTGCCCCTACAGCCACCGGCTGCCCGACGACCCGATCGTCTTCCCCGGCCTCCCCGGCGCCTCTCACATGCACAGCTTCTTCGGGAGCCGGGTGACGAACGCCCACACGAACGTCACGGACCTGCTCCGCTCGTCGTCCACGTGCAGCCCGGCGGTGGACACGTCTTCGTACTGGGTGCCGACGCTCTACCGGAACGATCAGCCGGTGGAGCCCACCGGCACCACCTTCTACTACCTCGGTGAAGGGGTCCGGGACGACGTCATCCAGCGCATACGCCCCTTCCCGCAGGGGCTGCGGATCGTAGCCGGGAACGCGAAGGCCACGGGCACCAACGACCCCACGTCCGTGGCTCGTTGGTCCTGCCTGCACCACGGCGAGGTCAACCCTTCCAAGGACTTCGTGACCTGCCCCGCAGGGTCGATGCTGGAGTCGTACCTGGACTTCCCGCAATGCTGGAACGGTAAGGACCTGGACTCCGCCGACCACAAGAGCCACATGTCCTACCCGGTCAACGGCGAGTGCCCGACCAGCCATCCCGTTCCCGTGCCGAAGCTGCGCCAGGTCCTGCGCTACCCGGTTTCGGGCTCCACCCAGGGCCTGCGGCTCGCGTCGGGACCCGGGTACACCATGCACGGTGACTTCTTCAACGCGTGGCCCGAGAACGAGCTCGCCCGCAGGGTCACGAACTGCATCAACGCCATCGTCAAGTGCGGAGCGGAGGGCAACCCCTCCTGATCCTCCGTCCCCAGGCACCCAGCCCCGACACGCCAGAGCACCGAGAAGCAGAGGAACAGCGATGACGACACCCACCGTCGCTGGAGCAGGTAGGACCCTGGCCGCCGCTCTGCTCTGCGCACTGAGCGTGTCGGGGTGTGCCCACTCCCCACAACAGCCCGTTCCCTCCATGACCTCAACAGTTGAACCCGGTCAGCGCTCCCCCGCCCTCGGCGCGACCCAAGGCCATGCCGTCGCCTCCGCGGGGAGCTTCAACGCCACGGATCTCGGTTGGATACAGCTGATGATCGCGATGGACGGTCAGACGCAACGGCTTCTCGATCTGGTACCGGGGCAGAGCGCAAGCACGAAGCTCAAGACCTGGGCCGCCGGCGCCTCGGACCGCAATGGGGCCGAGCTCTCGGCCTTACGGGCCCTGCTCGCCGCCAGAGGCGCAGCCGACGACAATCCGCACAAGGGCCACGACATGCCCGGCATGGTGGACGAAGGGCAGCTGCGAGCCTTGGAGAGCGCCAACGGAGTGCGTTTCGACGTCCTCGCACGGTCCGCCCTGCACGACCACTACAGCCAGGTACGAAAACTGGCCTCAAGCATTCAAGAGGCCGAGGCGAGCGCAGACGTTCAAGAGGCCGCCCGCAAGGCGGGAGCGGACGCCACGAACGCCCTGCGCGACCTCGGCCACCTCTGACAGCTCTGCCCTGCACCGACTCACGTGCCGGGGCAGGTCCTTACGACCATGGGCAGAGTTCGTTCAAGGCCCCTCGCATCGGTCCACGAGAAGAGGGTGATGCGAGGGCTCGGCGGTCCGTTTCCCACCGGTCGGCTGTCCCTCGCTCGCCGGCTAGGACGTCCGGGCGCAGGCGGTCCGGTCGCCCAGGACGCACACGGTCACGTCGTCCAGGGCACGCGGTCACGTCGTCCGGCGTCGCCAGCGCGGCCCGACCGTCTCCCACTCCCGCGCCCACAGGTCGTAGCGCCGACGGTCCAGCCGCCACCGTACGGCCCGTCCGCCGGCGTACGTCATGCCACCGAAGGCGGCGCCCGCGCCGGCACCCAGGAGCGCGGACTCCGTCGCCGCCTCACCCGCCGAGGGCGGTTCCCGGGTGAGCCGGCCCTGACCGTCGGTCCATACGGGCACGATCGCACCCGCCTCCCGACCGGCGTCCACCCACGCTCGGGAGGTGTGCGTGCCACCGTCCGGAGCGGTCCAGCGGACCTCCGCCCGCACACTGATCCGCTGAGGTCCCTCGGCCATCGGGACGGCGTCCATGGTGCTCTCCAGGAGCACGCCCTGCGCGGGGCGGAGTGCGGCCCGCCGCTCCGCGAAGGACTGGTCGATACCGTGCGCCGTCATCGCGCCGACGAACGTGCCGCCCAGCGAGACGGCCGCCCATACCGCCACCACGATCCATGCCTCGACGACGTCGGCGTGCCGCCGCAGCGGATTGCTCCGCCACCGCCACATCAGGTGTCGTCTGGTGCTCGCGTACTCCGCCTCCGGCATCGGACTGCACCTCCCGGTCGTCCCCCTACAAGGTGACATCGGGTGGGCCATGACCGCATGTGCTGAGCGGTCGGGGGTCTCGGGTGCACCCGGTCCGGGCACGAGAGGACTCAGGGGCCGTTCGGCCCTGATGACGGGAAGTTTCTGCATCCGGTCACCCCTGGTCACGGGGCGACCGTACCCGGTGACCGTGCGGTTCAGCCGCGATGTGCCTCGGGGCCGGAGGCAACCGCAGCGCCCCTACCGTGCCGAGCGCGACGGTGTCGCGCAGCGGGGGTGCCCTCGTGAGCGGCGGACTGCCAGCACATGGCACGTGTAAGAGCACCCGGCGGCGACGCCGAGCGTCGAGCGTCGAGCGTCGACAGAACCGTCGCGCCGATGTCATCGCCGCACTCGGACCCGGTCAGGACGCCGCGGTCAGACGCCGGGGAGGGCCATCCACAGCTGCAGGTCCTGGGTGACCAGCCGGCCCGGTCGTTGCGTACCGGAGTCCGGGACCGTCACTCGCACCACCGACGTGTCGCCCTTCACGATTGTCACTTTCGCGCCGTCGAAGTCCGGTGCCTCGTCGCGGACGGTGGCCCGCAGCTCGTCGACGGCACTGTCGGCGGTAGCCCTGTCCTTGGCCACGACGCACATCACCTCGGTGTTCCGGCCTCCGGCGGAAACCCGTTGGCCGAGTGCGGAGAGTCGCACTCGCTTTCCGGCCGTCAGTGGCATGACATCGGCGCGATAGACGTCGCCGAGGCATTCGGCGACGCGCTGATAGTCCTTGTTGTCGGCCAGGGAGGCGCCGTCATCGGGGTCGACGTCAGCCAGGGCGTCGGCGCCGCCCATGGAGTAGGAGACCTCGTCGTCCGAGACCTGGAACAACGGTTGTTTCGTGCCGGACCGCTGCCAGAACTTCCGGCCGTCCTTCTCCCGCTGCTGGTAACCGTCGGACTTCAACGACTTGATGAGGGCATCCGCGTCGAACGGGCCCTTCAGGAGCCCGGCGTTGGCGCTTTCGACGGAGCTGTCGATCCGGGACGGCTTCAGCTGCTTGCCCCAAGGCCGGGGGTCGTATGCGCTCGCCGTCGTGATGCGCGGCTGGGTGATGGCGTCGTACTTCTTGGCGTCGCCATGCTTTCGTGCGAGCGCGGGGTCCATGTAGAGCACCTCGGCCGAGGCGGCGTCGTCGGACAGTTTCCCCAGGGCCGCCAGCAGTCCTGACGCCTCGTCGTCGGAGCCGGACGAACAACCCGTCACGGCCGTCAGCAGCAGAGCGGCGGATGCGGCGGGCAGGGCTGACTTGCGGAGGCTTATCGGCATGACGGAGGAGCCTATCGGCACGGCCTCACCACGCCCAACCGGATCGAGCGACCACTGAGCGAGGCTCGGGCAACGAGGCAGCGAAGCAGTCAGCGACGCCCCGGTGAACGCGACGCACCCCCTCGCGGACGTAGGGCACCCGCCTCCGCCGCCCGCGGGATGTGTCCCCTTCTCGCTGCGATGCTCCCGGACGCGGGAGCCGCGATCCGTGGCATGGGTGCGCCTGGAGGCACGGGCTTTGCCGGTAGCGTGATCGCCGCCGCACGCGGGGTCCGTGTGGACGGCCGACCCGTGCGAGAGATTCCGATGGCGAACGAGGGACTGTGATGAGCGAACCGACGAAGCCCACGATCGAGGTTCCTGAGGGTGCCCCGCCCACCGAGCTGACGATCCGGGACCTCGTGATCGGGGACGGACCCGAGGCGCTGCCGGGCAGGGTCGTCCAGGTGCACTACGTCGGGGTCACGTTCGCGTCCGGCAGGGAGTTCGACTCCTCCTGGGAGGCGGACCGGCCGTACAAGTTCGCCGTGGGCGGCGGCAAGGTCATCAAGGGCTGGGACCGGGGCGTGCGCGGAATGAAGGTCGGCGGGCGACGCGAGATCATCGTTCCCCCGCGTCTCGGTTACGGCAAGCAGTCGCCCTCCGCCCTGATCCCCGCGGGCTCGACGCTGATCTTCGTCGTGGACCTGCTAACGGTCGTCGGCGGCCCCCCTGGAGCGAGGCCCTGACAGACCGGCCCGTACTGAGCACGGCTGCGTCCACGAAATGCCGTGAGGCGCCAGTGCCCTCCGGCGACGACCACACAACTCCCGCCCGCGCGACGCACAGCGAACGCAGCGATGGCTTCGGGTCCGCTCGTCCGTCCGTCTTCCTGATGAACGAAAGCACTTCAGGTGAAGGGGTCTGGAAGGGCGAGCACCGCGAGTAACCTCTCCACCTCAGTACAGTCACGGCAGGCCGGGGAAATGGGCCTGCCCAGGGGGATTTGAGGGGGATCTTCCATGGCCGGGCCTCATCATGAGTCGAGCGGATTTCCGGACGACGAGGGTGCCGACGATTTCGTCCGCGAGTTCCGTCAGGCGGTCTCACCCGCCGACCGGGACATGCTCGCCCACACACCGCCTCTGCTGATCCTGGACGTCGCCGGCGACGACGTCGACTACGACCGCCGGGTCCGGCGGCTCGTCGAGGCGCTCGAGCGGGCGCTCCGCGGTCAACAGGACGCGAAGCTCGTCCCGTACACGCTTCCGACGGCCGACGACGCCTCCGCGCTGCTGTCCGGCGCCGCGGCCCGCGGACTGGGCCGGGGGATGCCCAGGCACATGACACCCGACCGGCTGCCGGGCTTCTGGCCCCTGTGGGATTCGGTCGCCTACATCCGGGCGCACGCGGAGGAACGGCAGGCTCCGGGAGCGGCCGCGCTGCGCGATCATGCGCACGAGCAGTTGCGCCTCAACCGCCAGCAGCGGCGCGAAGGACGCCTGCAGGCCGCCCTCTGGGCGCTCGGCGGCGGTGAGTCGCCGCCGGTCGGCGGGCTGCGCGGCTGGCTGCTCGGCTCCCTGTGGCACGGGATCACGCGGACGCTCCCCCGCTGGTGGTGGGAGCGGCGCAAGACCCGGCGGATGGTACGCAAGCCGCGCCTGTTCCGCCCCGCCCGTCAGCGATGGCTCGGCGGGATGCTGGGCATGACCGGTGATGCCGAGACGCTCTTCGCGGTCATGGACGAAGTGGCCGACCGGCAGATGTCGCGGCTCGTGCTGCCCCTCGACCATCCCCGGCACCAGGAGTCGCTGGCCGCCCTTGAGGCGCTGCTCACGCGAGCACTGCTGGAGGACCTGAAGGCGCCCGCGATCGGCAGATGGCGTCCTCTGCAACGCCGCCGCACCGCACGTCCGGTGCTACTGGTCCAGCTGCCCCGGCAGGACAGACCGAGTGCCGTGGCCGTGGAGCGCTTCCTGCGGGCGTTCCACCGTGAGCGCAGGAGCAGCACCCAGTCGCCGGGGCCGCTGGTCATCGCGATCGGAAGGCCCTCGCAGCAACTGCTGTCGGACCTCGGCAATCCACCCGTGTCCGGTCTCACCCCGGCGGGACGCCTGCTGCACCAGTCCGGCTCCGAGGTGATCCTGGTACGGCTGAAGGAAGAGCCGTTCACCCGGGAAGGGTTGTTCATCCGCCCCACGTCACCGGCGACCTACCGCGTCAGCGGCCGCCTGATGACCGCGGGGGTGGCCGGCGGCACCGTGCTGGCCCTGGCGCTGACAGGAATCGGCGCTGCCCAGGCGTTCATCCCGGACACCCCGGAGAACAGCAGGTGCGTGGCCGGTGACATGCCGGTCGCGGGAAGCAGGTACAACCGGCCCGTCCCGCTGCACCCCAAGCAGTGGTACGACCAGACGCTGGCGGAGATCCACGCCCAGAACCGGCGGGCCGAGGCTTTCGCGGCGCAGGGCAAGACCGTTCGCACGGTCGTCGCGTTCACATCGAACGGTCCGACATCGAAGACGGACACGCTGTTCGACGGAACGATTCCGGAGCTGCGCGGTATCGCCATGTGGCAGCGCAAGCTTAACGACGACGCGATCTCCGACGACTCCCGGGTGCCGCTCCGGGTCGACGTACGCCCGAGCGGCGAGGGTTTCGCACGCGCCGAGCAGGAGGCACGGAAGCTCGTCGACCAGGTCAGGGGGGCCGGCCAGGGCACCGGCAGCCCGACGTACGAGAAGGTGATCGGCGTACTCGGCTTCGCCCAGAGCAAGGAGGCCACGCGAGAAGCCCTCAAGATCCTGGAGCAGGCCGGCCTCCCCGTTATCGGGACCACCGCCACCGCGGACGAGATGCTGGTCAGCGCCAACTACTGGCCGTTCACGCCGCTCAACAGCACCGAAGCCCTCATCGCGGCCAACTTCGCCTCCAACTCCCCCGTCATCGCCCGCCCTTCCGGCGGGTGCGAGCCGGCCGAACGGGCCGTCGTCATCCAGAGCCCCGCGGACCTGTACAGCAAGAGCCTCGCCGACAAGTTCCGCGGTGACTTCCACGGCACCAGCCACCTCATCAACTTCTCCCAGACCAGCGACTTCTCCGGCGCGCCCGCGGGCACTCCGAAGATGAAGAGCGCCCACGACCTCGCCGAGAGCGTGTGTGACGCCCTGCGCGGTTCCGAACCCACGATCGTCTACTGGTCCGCGCGCGCCCGCGACTTCGTCGCCTTCGTCAACGCCCTGGACACCCAGGGGACTTGCACGGACCGCGACATCACCATGCTCGGCGGCAACGAGCTGACGAACGTGGCGCTCACCGGCGAGTTCAACGACAAGACCTGGCTGCGCCTGTACTACTCGGCGCACCGGATGCCGGCCGGCGACGGCGCCACCGACAACAAGACCAAGCAGTTCGTCGACGTGTACGACGGCTTCGTGCCCGGAGCCGCCAAGGACGACCCCTGGCGCGACGACGGCCACTCCGCAGTGTCGTACGACGCCTTCCACGTCCTGTCCCGCGCCGCGGACATGGCGGTCTCCGGCCAGGGCGACCTGGACCCCAACGCCATGCTCACCGCACTGCGGAGCGGCATCACCTTCGACGGCGCCACCGGCTACGTCTCCTACGGTCAGGGAAGCAACATGCCTCCACGGAACAAGACCCTCGTCCTGCTGCGCCAGTCGGACCAGGGGCCCAAGGTGGCCCTGGCATGCGGGGCCTACCGGCAGGACCGGATCGACCGCCCGGAAGACGGTGCCTGCGCCGCCCAGTAGCACATGCGCCGCACGTCGTGGCCGTCGATCCCGCCGACGATTGCACACGCCTCGATTGACCTCACAGGCAACCCAGTTCGGGCCGCGCCACCGTCGTACCGGCGGGACTCCGCGAGTCACACCCCTCAGGAGCGGAAGGTACGGCGGTAGGTGTCGGGCGGGACGCCGACACTACGGTGGAAATGACGGCGCAGGGTGGTGGCGGTGCCCATGCCGGTGGCCGCCGCGATGGCGTCCACCGTGGCGTTGGTGGTCTCCAGCAGTTCCCGGGCGTGGCGGATGCGCTGGGTATGCAGCCATTGCAGTGGTGTGGTGCCGGTGAGGTGTCTGAAGTAGCGGCCGAGATGGCGTGAGCTCATGCGTGCCTGGCGCGCCAGGTCCTCCACGGTGAGCGGTTGGTCCAGACGCTCCAGCGCCCAGGGGAACAGCTCACCCAGTGGGTGGTTGCCCGGGGCCGGGAGGGGGGTGGTGATGAACTGGGCCTGGCCGCCGTCGCGGTGGGGTGGAATGACCAGCCGGCGGGCGATCTTGTTGGCGTCGGCCGCGCCGTGGTCGAGGCGGACCAGGTGCAGACACAGGTCCATGGCGGCGGCCTTGCCCGCGGAGGTCAGCACGTCGCCGTTGTCGACGTAGAGGACGTCCGGATCCACGGTGGCCGCGGGGTGGCGCCGGGCCAGCTCGCCGGTGTGGGCCCAGTGCGTGGTGGCACGCCTGCCGTCCAGCAGTCCTGCCGCGCCGAGAACGAAGGCGCCCGTGCACAGTGAGGCCACGCGGGCGCCGGCCTCGTGGGCGCCGCGCACCGCCTCGACCAGTTCGGCGGGCGGTTCCCGGTCGGTGTCGGCCCACCCCGGGACTATCACCGTGTCCGCGCGCTTGAGGTGGTCGAGTCCGTGGTCGGGTTCGAGGAGGAAGCGGCCGACGTGTACCGGCCCGTCTCCGCAGACGGAGAAGTCGTACCAGGGGTCGACGATGTGGGTCAGGTCGCTTCCGAAGACCTCGAGCGCCACGGACAGTTCGTAGTGGAGCATGCCGTCGGTGACGGCCAGTGCGACAGCGGGCATGTCCGAAACTGTACGCGTCATGTCGTTTCCGACAGTCGTGCGGGGGCTGCCACGACGACAGGATGTGTGTGTCAGGGCGCAGCGGTTCGCAGCGCGGCGCGCGTCTCGCGTACACGGGGAGAGTCTCATGGGGTCAGGTCAGTCGGTGGCGGTGTTCGGCGCGTACGGTCACACCGGGCGGTTCGTGGTCGCGGAGCTGGCCGCGCGTGGGTTCGTCCCGGTGCTGTCCGGGCGCAACGTGCAGGCCTTGGGGGAACTGGCCCGCGCACACCGGCTGGAGGCCCGGGTGGCCTCGGCCGATGACCCGGCTTCGCTGGACCGGGCCCTGGCGGGGACGGCGGCGGTCATCAACTGCGCAGGCCCCTTCGCGTCGACCACCGGCCCCGTCATCGAGGCCTCGCTCCGCGCGGGCATTCCCTACCTGGACGTGGCCGCCGAGCTCGAAGCCAATCTGGACACCTTCGCCCACTACCGCGAACGGGCCCTGGAGGCGCGAGCGGTCATCGTCCCGGCCATGGCCTTCTTCGGCGGCCTCGGCGACCTGCTGGTCACCGCCGCCATGGGCGACTGGACGCGTGCCGACGAGGCCCACATCGCCTACGCGCTCAGCAGTTGGCACCCCACCGCCGGCACCCGGCTCTCGGGCGCGGTCTCCCGTGAGCGACGCGGCGACCACCGTGTGCGCTACGTCGGCGGGCAGTGGGAGCGCCTCACCGACGCCCCGCCCACCCTGGAGTGGACCTTCCCGGAGCCCGTGGGACCGCGGCAGGTGATCGGGGAGTTCACCATGGCGGACGTCGTCACCGTCGCCCAGCACCTGACCATCCCGGACGTGACCACCTACATGAGCGCCGAGGCGGCCCGCGACGTGGCCGCCCCCCACACACCGGCTCCCACCGCCGCCGACGGGAGCGGGCGTTCCGACCAGACCTTCCTCGTCGACGTGGTCGTGCGCCGCGGCTCGGCCGAGCGCCGGGCCACCGCCCGCGGCCAGGACATCTACGCCGTCACCGCGCCCCTCGTCGCGGAGGCCCTCGAACGCGTCCTGACCGGTCGCGTCAAGGCCGTCGGCGTCGTCTCCGCCGGCGAGATCTTCGATGCCCCCGACTTCCTGCACGCGCTGGCCCCGCACATCTCACTCGACCTGCACCCGCACAGGCAGCACGCCTGACGTCACCGCTACACGGTCCGCCGGGGCGCGCCTCAGCACGACGCGGACGGGCCGATCAGGCGGCGGCGAAAGCCTCCTCGGGGACGTCGTCGAGGACGAACCCGTTGTCGAGCCGGACGCGGACTGTGACCCGGAGCATCTGTCGCTGGTGGGCGACCCACTGCTCCTCCAAGGCGCCCACCTGCTCCTCCAGTTGGTTTCTGCTCGCCGAGGGCATCTCGTGGCCGAAGGAGTCGAGGAGCGACTTCAGGCGCAGGTACTCACTGACCTCGTGGCTCTCCTGCCGGTGATGCTCCGCCACATGCTCGACGGTCCCCTCGATGCCCGCCGCCAAGGCCAGTGAGGCGGCGAAGGCGACGGGTTCCTCCACGCTCTCCCCCACCTCCGCAGGGGTCACGGACCCGGCCAACCGGAGGTCCGCCGCCAGCCGCACTCGTTGCCCCACATTGAGCGTCATCGATCCTTCGTCTTCCTCGTCGGTCACTGGAGATCCGGTACGCGTGAGGACCTGAGTCGGCTTACGCCCCACCCGCGCGGCTCTCGCAGCCGCACACTAGCGTCAACGAGCCTGCGCGGTGGGACCGCATCACTGCTGCACGCGAGGTCGCCTCAGTTTCCCCGCGACAGGTGCTGCGCCTGCCGTTCCACCAGCGAATGCGTCACACCGACGGAGTCCTGGACGAAGGTCGCAAGAATCGGAGGCTGAGGTGCGATCGTTCCCCAGAGCCAGCCCAGGAACACCGCGGTGAACAACGTCCCCACCGTCGCCATGACGGTCAGCCGAACCGTGGAGGCGTCCTCCGGCCTCTCCGCGACACTGCGCGAACCGGACGTGCCTGCCCGCTGGGGCGGCAACTCCCCACCACGTTCCCGCGCGCCCGCGTTCGGTGACACACGCCGCTCCCCTCCCGCGCTCGAAGGGCGCCGAGCACCGGGTCCTGTCAGGGGGCCTTGCGGCGAAGTCATCGTCACTCACCCACTTTAATCGCGCCGCCCGACGGTCTCGGGGATATTGAGCTTCGGGTGTGCTGGCCTGGCCGTTCGGCTGGTGGGTGATCAACGGACGGTTTCGCGGACGAGGACGAGTGCCCAGCTTCTCCGCCGAGGCCGTGAAGCTACTCGCCCTGCATCGCGTCTGCCGGCACCTCGAAGACGATCTCGAGTCCGTCGCGCTCGTTCCCCCGTTCGCAGACGCGCGTGAAACCGAAACCCTTGATGGTGGCCAGGGAGGCGCTGTTGTCGGACCTGATAGTGGCTCGCACGGTCCTGACACCGGGTTCCGCGGCGGCCCTGACGAGCAGCGCCCTCAGCATGGCGCGGGCATAGCCCTGGCGGCGGTACCCGGGCACGACGGTGTAGCCGACCTCGACCGCGCCGGCCTCGTCCGGCGGCCCGTGGAACCCCGCGTCACCGACGACGGCCCCGTCCGGCTCGGACACCACGGCCCGCGTGATCCAGGGCGTGGCAGACGGGTCCTTGGCGAGTTGGTCGGCGCGATAGCCGAAGATCCAACGGGCCCTGTCGCAGACGAAGTACTCGTCAAGGGTGACTCCGGCCGCGGCGCTGCCGCCGGCGAGGTCACCGTCGGCAAGCGCCCGCAGCGCCTTTTCACCGAGCTCGACGAAGCGGACGCGTTTGGGGATGGCGATAACTGTGCTGTTCATCGCGGGAGATGCTCGCCCAGCACCGGAGTGCTGTCCACCTCTTTACGGCCTCGGCGGACATGGTGATCGTCCCGGTCGCGTCCACCAGCCGAACCGCCAGGACAGCAAGCCCGAAGCCCAATGCCCCCGAGGCCGCAAGCCGTCACCCTCTGCCTCCGGGGACGGCACAAGGCGCTGTGGACGTTCGGATACGCCTGCTCCTGCGCCGGTCGGTGCGAGGCACTCGAACCCACGAACCATGGGTGAGGATGATCCGTTCGGCCCGGAACACGCCTCTCGCGCTGCGAAGATCCTCGAAACGGAACGGGCAACAGGGCGTGGGGCGTGGGCGGGGCGGTGGCAGTGGAACGGGGCAGCATGGCCGAGCACGGTACGACGGAACGTACCGCTCGGGACCAGGCGGATCCGGGCGTGTGGGCTGACGACGTACCGCGCGCACGCGCCGCGCCGAAGGACCGGCCGGGCGGACGACAGTACGGCGACGGTCCCGGCGAACCGCGGCAGGCAGAAGGCCCGAGCCGGGAACGCGAGGCGCCGATGCGTGCCGTACCTCGGCACGTGGCCTGTGTGATGGACGGCAACGGCCGCTGGGCGCAACGGCGTTCGCTGCCCCGGACAGCGGGGCACCGGGCAGCCGAGACCACCGTCATCGACACCATCGAGGCGGCCCGGGCCGCCGGTGTGGAGTGGCTGAGCCTGTACGCCTTCTCCACCGAGAACTGGAACCGCCCCGGTCCCGAGGTCGACTATCTGATGCGGCTGGTGCGGCGAGTCGTGCGCAAGCATGCGCCGCTGCTGCTGGCCCGTGGCATCCGCTGCCGCTTCCTCGGGGTCGCCGATCCGCGCATCCCCAGCGAACTCGCCAGGGACTTCGACGATCTGTCGGTACTGACCGCCGACAACCAGGGCATGACGCTGACCGTCGCCTTCGGCCACGGAGGGCGCCGGGACATCGTGGAGGCCGCCAGGTCCCTGATCCGCAGCGGGACGCCCGCCGACGAGGTGACCGAGCGGCTCTTCGCGGACCACCTGCCCTTCGCCGACACACCGGACGTAGATCTCGTGATCCGCACCTCCGGCGAGCAGCGCATCTCCAACTTCATGCTCTGGCAGGTCGCCTACGCCGAGTGGGTCTTCCCCGAGGTGCTCTGGCCGGACTTCCGGGCCCCCGACTTCCTCGCCTGCCTGCAGACATACCGGCGCCGCGACCGACGCTTCGGCGGCGTCGCCCCCCGGACGAACGGAGACCCCTCATGAGCACCGAAACCACGGGAACGGCCGACGAAGTGCCCCTGTTCGGGCCGCAGTCGCAGTTCAACGCCTTCTTCAACGATCCACGCTGGGCGCTCGCCATGATTCGCGCCACCGTGCTGGAGGCCGCTCACCCGCAGATCGGCGCCGCTCTCATCGACAACTCCACCTTCGTCGCCCACCCCTGGCGCCGACTGCGCAACACCTTCCTCAGCATGCGGCGCATGTTCGGAGCCGACCCGGCCGTGCGCGAACGGGAGGCCGCCCGCCTCAACCGGCTGCACGCCCGCATGAGCGGCTCCGACACCCGCGGCCGCGCCTATGACGCCATGGACCGCGCGACCCGCGCCTGGGTGGTCGCCACTCTCTTCGAGAGCGCCGTCACCATGTGCCGGCTGAGCGGCCAGCCGCTCGACCAGGACACCATGGAGCGCTTGTACGCCGAGTTCCGCGGGTTCCTCGCCGCGCTCGACGGCGACGCCGCTGAACTCCCCGAGGAACTCGTCGACTTCTGGCGGTACTTCGACCGGGTCGTCGAAACGGAGTTGGAGAACACCGAGGCGGCCCGCGTCATCCTCTACCGGCTGTTCGACCACCTGCCCGCCCCGGCACTGCTCGACGGCGCGCCCACGCTGTGGGCAGCCGGCCGGGCCGTCGCGGGTCCGCTGTTCGGTGCGATCACCGTCGCCTCGCTACCCGAGTCCTACCGGCGCCGGGCCGGCCTGCCGGACATGCCCGGTGCCGCGGCCCTCATGCAGGGCGCCTACCTCGCCGCGGGGCTGGCCCGCTTCCTGCCCGCGGGCTGGATCAACGCCGAGAGCATCATCGAAGCCCTCTCGCTCTCGCCCGACAGCGACGACCCTCGCGCCCGGACAGTGACCGCCCTGCGTTCCCGCATGAAGCGGGCCTCGGCTCTGCTGCGCCTCCTCACACCACTGGGCGGCACCCCCGACCCCGACCCGGCGCCCTCGGACAGCACGGTGGAGAACCGGCGTTCGGCGGAGGAGTTCTTCCGCAAGGTGTTGGACCAGACCGGCGACGGCCACCTCGACTGGCCGGACCTCGCCGCGATGGCCCGCGAACTCTCCACCCGCCTGGACCTGGACGAGCCCCAGGAGAGCCGGCTCTACGACGCCTTCGCCGCCTGGTGGCGCGAACTCCAGGCCGCCCTCGACACCGACGGCGACGGCCGCGTCAGCGCCCACGAGTACGCCGCCGCCGTCCCCTCCCTCGCCGGACCCGCGCTCATCCGCGTCGCCGAGGTCCTCTTCGAGGCCACCGACAAGGACAGCAGCGGAACCATCGACGCCGACGAGTACCGGGCCCTCTTCCGTACCGGCTTCCACCGCGACCTCGCCACCACCGACGGCACCTACAGCCAGAGCGCCTTCGTGGGCGACTTCCTTTCCTTCATGTCGGGCCGCCGCACGAACACCGCGTACGACCCCCTCCTCGCCGACGCCTGACTTGCTGCCGGCCTTGCGCCCAGTCGTGAGACAGGACGACCAGCGACGTGGACCGTCCCGGACACCGCGCGGCCGGCCGGACTCGGCCAGGCGCGCGGGCTGTTGCGGTGTGTGCGGCCCGGGGGGCGAGGGCTCAGCGATGAGCCGGTGGCAAGGTGCCCGGCAGGGACGCGCCGCAGTACGGGCGGTGGCCGCGCCCACGCGCCGCTCCGGCTCCCGCTCCCGCTCCCGGCGGGAATGCCGGATATCACGGCATAAGGGTTCCCGGAACGCTAGCCTCTCCACGCAAGGTGCGCCGAGGAGTTGTGGGGGACGAGAGGCGTGACGAGCGACATGGCGGCACTGCGCCGCATGGAGCGCCATCTGACGGGCACGGCGCAAGAGGCCAACTATCTGGTCGACTTGTCCAATGTCGTCCGGGACCGGAATCTCGGCGGCGGCTCCGCGCGGGAGTTGCGCCGTTTGCGGCTGGTCCTGCGGGCCCTGTGCGAGTTCACCGGCGACCCGGAGGTCACCGTCCACGCGATCGCGGACAACAGCCTGCTGCACCCGCGGTACGACGGTGAGTTCGGCGACCCCGCGGAGGGCGCGCTGCTGCGGGAATGGCGGGATCGCGGCCTGATCGCCGCCATCGCCAAGGCCGACCCGGACCTCCTCGACCACGCCAGGGCGTTCGGTACCCGAGTGATCAGCAGCGACAACTTCACGGGGCACCGGGGCGAGCACGAGTGGGTGCAGGGGGACCATGAACACTTCCTGCGGCCCGAACGCGTGGCGGGCGGCCCGGTGCGGCTGGTCCTGCGGGACATGGGAGTCTTCGCCGACCGTCAGGTGTCCCGGGAGGGCGAGCGGGACACGCTCAAGGCCCGGAACCTGCTGGACTTCAAAGGCCGGCCCCGTTCGGACGTGCTCGGCCGGTCCTGGCGCTGCCCGCGCCCGGAGTGCCGGCCCAGCCCTGCGATCCAGGGCGGCAAGGTGGTGTGCCGTACCCACCGAACGCTGCTGACGGACACCGGGCCTCGGCGCCGCCGCGTCCAGCTGAAGATCCTCGTGGACGGCACCTGCCGCGCCTGGGAGAACGTCACCGAGGTCCGCGACGGGCAGGACCGGCAATTCGTGCTGGGGCGCGGTCACTTCGCGCGGATCGAGGAGTGCTGGCTGGCCGGGGACCGGCGGCGCAGGATCAGCCGGGAACACCTGCTGCTGATCTGCGGTGCGGGCGCCCTGCGGGTCGTGGACACCAGCTCGGCGGGCAGCAGGATCCGCACCGTCCGCCCGGGCGGTGCGCCCACCGAGTGGCGCGCCCTGCCGCGCCCCACGTCCGGGGACGGGCCAGTACCGGGCAACCGCGCACCGCGCGCCTTCGGTCCCGATGACGAGATCGAACTGGTTCCGGGCGTCGTCCTGCGTCGCAGTGGTCAGCGGTGGCCGGAGGAGCGTGCGGAGGGGGTACGTGCCAAGCCACCGAGAAATCCGGCGTACGGCGACGAGTTGACGCATGTGGACTGAGGTTGGGCCGCCGTTTCGGGGGAGGCCACGAGTGGGACCGGTGGGGGGCGAGTGGAACCGCTGCGCGAGGGCGATCCGGAGCGGATCGGCGGACACGAACTGTTCGCGCTTCTGGGTGAGGGCGGCTGGGGGAACGTCTACTTCGCCCGGACGGGCAGAGGCCGTTCGATCGCGTTGAAGACGATCAGGCCAGAGTGCCTGGAGGAGAATCCGGACCGTTTCCGCAGGCGTTTCGCCAGGGAGGTCGAGGCGGCGCAGGCGGTCGATCCCCGGCACACCGCGGAGGTCGTCGACTTCGACACGCACGCCGCGGAACCGTGGTTCGCGTCCCGGTACATCGCGGGCGTGAACCTGGCCGAGGCACTCGACCACTGCCGGAACCCGCTGCCGCTGCGTACCTGGCGGGTGCTGGCGGCAGGGCTGGCCAGAGCCCTGCACAGCGTCCATGACGCCGGTCTCGTCCACCGCGACCTCAAGCTCGCCAACGTGCTCCTGGCGGCCGACGGCGCCTACGTCATCGACTTCGGCATCGCACGGCACCTCTCCCCCACCGACGGCGGGACCCTGACGGGTACGGGAAGCGGTCCGCGAACGACCAGTTTCGCCGCACCCGAACAGCTCAGGGACGAGCGGGTGGGGCCGGCATGCGACGTCTTCGCCCTGGGAGTCGTGCTGGCCTGCACCGCCCTCAACCGGCACCCGTTCGGGACCGGATCCCCCATGGAGATCGCCGCCAACGTCCTGACCGGCAAGCCCTCGTTGAACGGTCTGCCGCCCGAGGTGGAGAGAGTGGTACGTCCGTGTCTGGAACCGGAGCCCGGCAACCGGCCTGCCCCGGCGGAGATCTCGGCCCTGCTGGGCACCGACGCGTCGCCGCAGGCACGGGACTGGCTGCCGCCGGGTCTGCGCGCCACGATCGACCGGCGGTCCCGTTTCGCCATCGACATCGACCGGCCGCTGCGCCCCCGGGGCACCGGCTCCGCCGCGGCGGCCGGGGCCGCCCTGGGACTGACCATCGAACCGACTCCGCCGGAAGCTGCATCCTCCCTCGGCGCCCGTCCGCTGCGGGAGGGAAGCCTGACGGCTGCGCCGGCGGCGGTGCTCACGGAGACGGAGGTGACCGCGCGGCCGGCGGCTTCCGCACCGGGCGGGGCGGTCGCCCCTGGCACCAAGGACGTGAAGACCAAGTCCGGGGCTGTGACTCAGCCGGCCGACATCGAGGCCATGCGCCGGAAGGCGGCCCACAGCAAGAAGTCCGGTGACTGGGAAGGGGCGCTGCTCTGGTATCGACGCGCGGCAGACGCCGGTAATCCCACGGCCGCCCGGGAGGCCGCCCAGCTGATCGAGAAGCACTTCCCCGACCGCCGCTTCGAAGCGCTCCCGCTCTACCGCATGGCCGCGGACCGGGGCGAGTCCTACGCCAAGTCGCGGCTGACCGAACTGCGGGCCGATGAGCAGCAGAGGCAGACACAGGAAGCGAAACGGGAGCCCAAGGCGTCGGCCAAACCGGCTGCCTCGGCGGGCGCCCAGAGCCCAGCTCAGCCCGCCGGAAAGGTCACCACCGCGACGAAGACCGCTGCCGGCCCGAAGAACACCCGCGACCAGCAGGGCGCCGGTACCGCCAAGCCCGGCAGCACCGGCGGAGCGAAGATGTCCGAGCTGCGCAGGGCGGCCGTGGAGCACGAGAAGCAAGGCCGTCTGCAACAGGCTCTGAACAGCTACGCCCAGGCGGCGGAACAGCCGGGCGACACGGCGTCCAAGCGCGATGTCGCCCGGCTCTGCCTGCTCCTGAGCACCAGCGCCGACAGCCCGGAAGAGCGTCGGCGCCTCAGGAAGCGCGCGGTACGGCTGCACCGGAAACTGGCCCAGGACGGCGACGCCCAGTCGATCCGGGCATTGGCGGAGCTCGGGCTGACGGTCGACAGCCGGGACCAGCACGAGAACCAGCTGGAGACTCAACTGCGGGCGCAGTTGCAGTCGGCGGGTCAGGGCAGTTCCAAGGCGATGCGTGCCGTGGCCCGGACGTATCTGCGGCTGGGCGGCGAGGAATACGTCCAGGCTGCGCTCTCGTGGCTTCGGCTCGCCGGCGAGTCGGGCAACACCGGCGCCATGCTGGAGGGGGCCCGGGCTTACGAGGAACTCGGGCAGCTCCGCGAGGCACTGGAGTGGTACCGGTGGGCCCAGGAGAGCGGTGACGGTTCCGCCGTGCCGCACATCGAGCGCCTGGCGGCCGAGCACCCCGGAGCGGCCCTGATGTCCCGCCTCTCCAGGCGCCTGCGGCGCGCCTGGTCCTGACATCGCGCGGCCTCGGACGACGACGCGTGCCGACGACGGCCTCGGCTGCTGCTCGTTGCCGGTGTTGGCCTGCAGTCCGGCCGGGACGGGCATCGTTGACGGAGTAGTCGGGGCGTGGCTCCCGCGCCACGCCCGTCGCCAGAGCCCTTCACCTGAGCCGCCCAGCACACTCGCGGGATCGTCGGACCGGCTCCGGCGTGGCGTCAGTCGGAGCCGGTCCAGCAGACCCAGGCGGTCAGGCAGGCCGTCCACATCAGGGACGTGCAGACCACCAGCGCACTGAACTTCAGCACTCGCGCGCGCAGGAGCGCGTAGCGAGCCTCGTACTCGTCGCGAAGCAGGCTGGCGCGGCGCACGACAGTGGTCAGCGTCAGCCGGGTCAAGCGAATGCGTTCCTCGACGTACTGGCGGGCGACTTCCTCCCCCTGGGCAGTGGTCAACCAGGGCATGCGCTCGGTGAAGTCGTGCGCCTCGCGCTGTGCGGCCTGGAGCTCGGCCTGTACCAGCAGGTACCCCTCGACCTCGTTGACAGCCGCCACCTGCGGCGGATCCTGCCTGTGCTCGCCCCTCATTTCAGGTCACTCCCGGCCTTCGGGATCGATCACGTCACGCTGGCCGGTCCGCTCCTTCTGGTCCAGCGCGGCCATGGGGGGATGGTGCAGGTCGAACGCCGGGGAGTCGGAGCGGACCTTGGGCAGGGTGACGAAGTTGTGGCGCGGCGGCGGGCAGCTGGTGGCCCACTCCAGGGAGCGGCCGTAGCCCCAGGGGTCGTCGACGTCGATCCGCTTGCCGTACTTGGCGGTCTTCCAGACGTTGTAGAGGAAGGGCAGGGTGGACAGCCCGAGCAGGAACGCCCCGATGGTGGAGATGGTGTTGAGCGCGGTGAAGCCGTCGGCGGCCAGGTAGTCGGCGTAGCGGCGGGGCATGCCCTCGGCGCCCAGCCAGTGCTGCACCAGGAACGTGGTGTGGAAGCCGACGAACAGCGTCCAGAAGTGGATCTTCCCCAGGCGTTCGTCGAGCATCGTGCCGGTCATCTTCGGCCACCAGAAGTGGAATCCGGCGAACATGGCGAAGACGATCGTCCCGAACAGCACGTAGTGGAAGTGCGCCACGACGAAATAGCTGTCGGTGACGTGCCAGTCGATGGGCGGCGAGCCGAGCAGAACGCCGGTCAGACCGCCGAACAGGAACGTCACCAGAAAGCCGGTCGCCCACAACATGGGTGTTTCGAAACTGAGCGAGCCTTTCCACAAAGTGCCGATCCAGTTGAAGAACTTCACTCCCGTGGGCACCGCGATCAGGTACGTCATGAAGGAGAAGAACGGCAGCAGCACCGCACCGGTGGCGAACATGTGGTGCGCCCAGACCGTCACCGACAGGCCCGTGATGGTGATGGTCGCACCCACCAGTCCCATGTACCCGAAGATCGGCTTGCGGGAGAAGACCGGGAAGATCTCCGTGACGACGCCGAAGAAGGGCAGGGCGAGGATGTAGACCTCGGGGTGGCCGAAGAACCAGAACAGGTGCTGCCACAGGATCGCCCCGCCGTTCTCGGGGTTGAAGACCTGTGCGCCGAAACGGCGGTCGGCCTCCAGCACGAGCAGCGCCGCCGCGAGCACGGGGAACGCCAGCAGGACCAGGACCGAGGTCAGCAGCACGTTCCAGGTGAAGATCGGCATCCGGAACATCGTCATGCCCGGGGCCCGCATGCAGATGATCGTGGTGATGAAGTTGACCGCGCCCAGGATCGTGCCGAAACCCGAGAACGCCAGCCCCATGATCCACATGTCGCCGCCGACGTACGGGGTGCGCTCACCGCCGCTGAGCGGCGTGTACGCCGTCCACCCGAAGTCGGCCGTGCCCTGGGTGGTCAGGAGACCGCCGAGAACGATGAGGCCGCCGAACAGGAACAGCCAGTACGCCAGCATGTTCAGCCGGGGGAAGGCGACATCGGGCGCGCCGATCTGCAACGGCATGATCGCGTTGGCGAAACCGGCGAAGGTGGGGGTCGCGAACAGCAGCAGCATCATCGTGCCGTGCAGCGTGAACGTCTGGTTGTACTGCTCACTGGACAGCAACTGGAGCCCGGGCCGGGCCAGTTCGGCCCGAAGCAGCAGCGCCAGCACACCGGCGAACAAGAAGAACGCGAACGATGTGATCAGGTACAGGTGCCCGATCTTCTTGTGGTCGGTCGTGGTCACCCACGACACGATCACCTGCCCCCTGCCGCGCCCCGCCACTGGCACCGGGGCCGTCGATTCGGTCACTGCGGCCATTGCATCCCCTATGCGAACAATCAGGCACTATTCACTCGAAAGCACACGATGTCGCACCAGGCGGCCGTCCGCACGCCTGCCACGCGGCCACAGCGGAATGGGTACCGTCGTCCGTCCCCGCACCCCGCTTGCTGCTCGACGCTCCACGTGTGCTGGCGACGTCAAGCTCGCCGCTCACCAGCCACCGCGCGACCAGCCCCACCGTCGGCGGCGGACCGTCGTCCCCACGCTGCGGCCGCATGCGCTCCGGGACCGTTCCTTGCGGAAGTACCACCCACCACGGGGTGTGAAGCGTCAGCTGTCCGAAGCGAGAAGGCCCGCGATGGCCTGATCAATGGACAGGTAGTCGGACTCCGATTCGCGCGGGATCAGGCGAAGCGTCTCCCGCAGCCAAGAGCTCAGGGTGACCCGGCAGATCTCGACCACGACGCCGGCTCGTGGAGGCCCCAGCCGCACGCAGACCACGCCCTCGCCCTGCCGACGCGCCGAAGGCCAGACCGCGACGTCACCGCACCCCTCGTGCCGGCGAAGCCCCGCTATGAGCTGCTCGCGCGACAGGTGCCAGTGGACGTTCTCTCCGCTCGCGTGCAAGGTCAGCAGTACCGTCAACGGCTGCTCGGCCGAGTACTGCAGGGTGATCCCGAGTGAGTGGGGCGGCCGGTCGTCGGAGACGAGGACGGCCCGATGCGCCAGATAGGTGTACGGAATCGGATCCGTCTGACGGAGAGAAACGGAGATGTAAGCAGACAACGCGCGGCCTTCCAGATGCGTTCGGGGCTGCGGAAGGCGGCGTCGCAGTGCACAGGGTTCACGCGGGCAGCCGCCGTCGCAGAGGGCAGCGCCTGCTCTCCCAAGCGCGCAGTCCCTCTACCCCGTCCGCCGGAGGCTAATCAGCGGCACCGAACCGCACCTCCAGGGGGTCGATCAGGGCGTGGAGCGCGTCCGTCCCACGACGCCGAGTGCAGCGACACGTCATTCAGCGCGGCTCGCGGTGCCCCGATGACAGCGCCGGAGCATCGACCGGACACTCGCGGTGGTGGCACCGACTCGCAGCACGCGGCTGGTGCCGGTGATGCGGAAGACCCTGCGTGCGAGCGAGGAGCGGGCCAGCACCGTCAGGGTGCGCCCCTGCGCCGACAGCACGTCGTTCAGTCGGAGCAGGACGTCCACGGCGGAGGTGGTGACGCACGGGGTGTGCAGGTCGATGATGACCGGACCGTGCACATGGCGGTTCGTGCACCGCAGTAGGTCCTGTTCTCTTGCCTGTTGGTTGTCGAGGTCGATGACACCGCAGACCTCGACGACCAGGCAGTCGCGCTCCAGGCGGCAGACCGGGGCATCGGCGTTCATGACGCTCTCCACAGCACGTCCTCACCGGACCCGGCGGTCTCCCGCCGCGTCGTCAACGAGTGCTGTGTCGTCGTCGCCAGTCCCCACCTGGCGTCCGGGCAGACGAACCGGTGGAGACGCGCCTTGAGTTGCGTGCGCATCACTCCGCTCGGGGAGCGGCGCGACGCCGGGCAGCACACCGCGCTCCAGGTCTGGACTTGTGCGAACGTGCGGGTGACCCGCAGGACGTGTTCCAGACCGGCCTCCCGCAATGTCTCGGCCACCTGCGGATGGCGGACGGTGAGGTACAGAAGGACGCGCCGCCGTTCCGCGGACAGGCGCGCACGCAGCAGGAGCACGAGCGCTGAGGTCGGCACGTGAGCGGCTCGGACGTCGATGATGACGACAGGCGTCCGGCAACGCTTCAACGCGCGGAGCAGCCGCTCCTCGGCGGCAAGCAGGTCGTCGCCGTCGGTGAGCGGCGGAAGCTCGATGACGTGGTGGATTCGGTCGAGTCGGTAGCTCTGCGCAGCCACGAAGCCCTCCCATGAGCGGATGTGTGGGCGCGGCCGCTTCCTGACCTGCACCGCGAGTGCCCCATCTGTCCCACGCCACACCAGTCGGTTCACCGGAGTCACCGCGCCCGGGCTTCACCTGGGAGCCGCACGCCACGTGTCCGGCGCGCCCGGCCACCTCCCGGCGATCCCGCCGGCCTGCTTCGGCTCGACGGTCTCAGGAAGTCGAGCGCTTCCGCCGGGTTCCACCGACCTGCCGGGTGGTACACGTGGCGGTACCACGCCCGCGGCGGCACACGTGCGCACCGGTTGTCGCGGCACCGAGACCGCGGGACGGTGCCTGATCCAAGGTCTCCGCCCGTGGAGCTCAGGAAGGAATCGACCATGAGCGCCGATGACGCGTACGACAGCAGCCAGATCACGCAGTGGCTGCTGGACACCGACTCTCTGCAGGACTTCCTGCAGGCGCTGGCCGACGCCGCCCTGGAGCTGTCCGATGCCGAGGGTTCGGGAGTGACGCTGGAGCGCGAGGGCCGGCCCGTCACGGTCGTCAGCTCAGGTCCCCCGGCACCGAAGCTGGACGAGAAGCAGTACGGTCAGGACGACGGTCCCTGCCTGGAGTCCCTGCGCACCGGTCAGGAGATCACCGTGCACGACATGCTGCGGGAGACCCGATGGGGGGACTACCCCTCGTACGCCGCCGCCTGCGGCATCCGCTCCTCGATCTCCCTGCCGATCGCTGCCCACACACACAGCGCGGGCGCCCTCAATCTGTACGTCGGCCCGCCCGACGCACTCGGCCACAGCGACCTCGACGCCCTGCGCTCTCTGGCCGACCAGGCCACCGGAGCCATTGCCCTGGCCCAGCGCCTCAGCGACGCTCAGGAGTTCGCCGAGCAGCTGAAGACCGCCATGGACTCCCGGAGCGTCATCGACCAGGCCCTCGGGGTGATCATGGGCCAGCGCCGGTGCACCGCCGAGGAAGCCTTCGGCATCCTGCGCTCCGCGTCCCAGCACCGCAACGTCAAACTCCGCGACCTGTGCACACAGATGATCACCAACATCACCGGCCGACCGCCCACCGCGCCGGAACTGCGTCCCCGGTCCTGAACCCCGCGTCACCCATTCCCGCTCGGACCGGGAGAACCCGCATGCCGAAGGAGCAGGAGACCCACACATCGCGGCGAACCGTACGCCGCGTTCTCCGCAAACCCTCATCGCCCTGCGCTTTACGAATTCAGGGATTGCGGAATTCAGCCGTTCAGGGATTCAGGGATTCAGGGTCAGCTCACCATCGATGATCTCTTTGCAGATCACCAGCATCTTGGCCTGGTGAGACCTCGCGTAGCGCCGCAGCACCTCGAAGGCTTCATCGACGGTGATCTGGTGTCGCTCGGCGAGAATTCCCTTGGCCTGTTCGATGATGATGCGGCTGTGCAGAGCCGCATCCATCTGGTTGCGCTCGACATACGCGTGCGCGATGGTTCGCTGCTGCAGAATCGCGATCGTCGCCACGTCGGCGAGGGTCTGTGCCAGGCGGACATCGGCTTGCGCGAGGGGACGGGAATCGCTCTGGAACAGGTTCAGCGCGCCGATGACCTCATCGCGCAGCCGCATGGGCAGGGCGTGGGTGGTGGTGAAGCCCGCCTCCCGGGCACGTACGGCGAACTCGGGGAACGCCGCCGCGACACCCGGCCGAGTGAGATCGACACCGATCCGCTGCTCACCGCTGCGGTAGCAGTCCACACAGGGCCCTTGTTCATGCTGGAGAGCGAAGAGTTCCAGCAGGCGGGTGTGCTCGTCCGACGCGGCCATCACTTGCATATTGCCGTTCGGATCAGCGAGCAGGATTCCCACCGCTTCCACGTCGAGCAATTCGACGCAACGGTCGCACAGCATATGCAGGAAATCGATCAGGTCGAAGTCGTCGACGAGTGTGTCGACGGCTTGGACCACGGCAGCCAGCATACGTTCCTCGCGCCTCATGCTCCTCATCCCCTTGATTCACCGGACTGCCCCGGCGTTGGTCCTTCATGCGAAAAGCGCAGGCGCCGTGCCACCACGTCATCGGCGACCTGCACTGTGCTTCGTCCTTGTTGGAAGGCATGCGCACGCAGGAGCAGCAGTGCGTCGGCGAGCGACACACCCGCCTGCACACTGATCATGCCGGTGGCCTGGTGGACCGCACCCCAGTAGAGATCCGAAGGGGCTCGTGCTTCGGCGAACGCGGCCAGCTGTCCTGGCGGAGGGCTGGCGATCACCGCGGTCAGTGCCCTGCTCAGGAGCAGGAGGTCGTTCATCGCCGGCACGGCCAGGTCTCCGGCCGTCGCCCGCTGGAGGGTAAGGGTGCCCAGACACGCTCCACCCAGGGTGAGGGGCAGGCAGAAGAGGGCTCGGATGCCGTACGTCTCCAGAGTGGGCCGCAGCATCGGCCACCGGTCCTGGGCCAGCTCGGACACGTCGGGGACGAGTACCGCGGAGTGGGTACGGCTGACGTCGGGACCCGGGCCCTGCCCCAGGGTGAACTGCGCGTCCTCCAGCGCCGTACTGGCGCCCGGGGTCGCCCAGACGAGTTCGTTCGGTGTCGCGCCCGCCCGTACCGTGACGGCCACGCCGCTCACCCCGAGCACCTCCGCGCAGACGGCGGGATCTCCGCCGAGGAGCGAGGACTCGCTTTCCTGCGGGCGCAACCGGGAAAGCACGACGGCCATCCCTGGACTGGCGCTCACAGTCACACTCCGCTCGTTCGAGACGCAGGCAGGCGCACCTCACCCTGCGCGCCCGACTCCCAGCCTAACCCTTCCACCTGTTTCAAAAGACGAGGCGCTGGGGACGAGACGGCGGGCGGCGCCAAGGACTTTCTCGTCCCGCCGTCTCGTCGCCTCGGCCCGCCGTTTTGCCTCATGGACCCCTGCGCCACTGACTGCTCGGAGTGCCGGTCCGACGTCGACGTCAGGCGGTACCACGATCCTCTTCGAGGTCGAGTCCGCCGTGGAGAAGAAGCTGAGCGACGTCGACGAGCGGCTGTCGGTGACTGAACGCGTGCGCCCGCATGCGCGCCAGAATCTCGTCGATGTCCATGCTGGTGCGCGCGGCGACAGCACCCGCGGCCTGGTGGACCGTGGGTGGGTAGCCCTGCGGGCCAGGCCCGGGATCCTTCTCGTCCCGGTCCAGCAGGGTGGGGTACGCATCCACGACGAGCAGCGCGAGTACGCGGGAGAAGGCCTGAGCGCGCACGCGGTCGGCGGGAGCGAGGGAGCCGGGGGCGGCACGGTAGATGTCCATGCTGCCCAAGGCGATGTCACCGACCAGCAGCGGCACCGCCGTGAAGCTCTGAACACCGAGGTCTGCCGCTGTCCTGACGAAGACGGGCCAACGGTTCCTGGCCTCGTCGGTGTCGCTCTCCACGATGCGGCGCTCCACGTATGCCTGTGTGCACGGCCCTTCGCCGGCGACCAGTTGGGCGTCTTCCAGGCGGTGGCTCCGCCCGTCGGTGGCGTACACCACCGCACGGATCTGTCCGGAGGTGATCAGGGTGATGCCCAGACCGTCGGCGCGCAGGTCCTCGGCGCAGGCCGCGCCTCCGGCCTTGAGATCCACCGGGCGGTCGGCGGCACTGGCCGTCTCCACGATGCGGCTCCAGACCGTGGTGTTCTCCCGGGCGTCCATTTTTTCCAGCCTCCTCGCGGGCGACCTCCGCCCGTCGGCCTCCGTGCGGGGGTGCCCCGGCCCGCCGGACGAGACGGTCGGCTCCATTCTCCCCCAGTCCCCGGGCACCCCACGGATGGTGACACCCGGGGCCTTGCTCTGCCGTGCTCGACAGAAGGACGCGCCGCGGCGGCACAGGTCGCGGAGGTGATGCCTCGCCGGTGCGCTGCGTGGGCGTACGCCCCGGTGATGTGACGTCCACATGTCGTGGCGCAGCCCTCCCGACCGGGGCCCGGGGTCGCGAGAGCCAGCCGGGCTGTCTTCCCAACCCACCCAAGAAGTAACCGAACCATGTACGGGTAAACCATGCCTGCGGTGCCGGATGCGCGTGCCCGCGGGATGTGCCCGGAACCGGACCCATGCGCAGGGCTGCAGCACCGCCGGCGGCTTCTTCGGCGGTGCACCGGTTCCACCCTGCCTACGATCACGCCGAGCGCCTGGTCGATGACGCTGCGCGGTCGCATGGCGGTCTCCATCTGACCGGCGCACTCCTGGCGGGTGCCCGAAGAGGCGGTCCGGTCCACGCCCTCAGTCCTGGTCGGTGTCCGCTCGGACGTCTCCGCCGCCGATCGTGTCCGCGTAGGCGGCCGGGTCCAACGTGCCTTCACCGTCGGGGTTGATCCCGGCGCTGCCGCCCGGCTGACCACCTCCCGTGCTGCCGTAACCGCCCGGGACCCCCGGGACAGCGTCGGCGTCGGCCTCTTCGGCCGTGATGTGGCGGGTGGCCCGGACGTTCGCGCGCCGTTCCGGGTACGGATAGCTGAACGGCTGGGATTCCGCGCGTTCCTCTTGTGCCTCACGGGCCTTTCGGGCGGCCTGTTCCGCCTGCTGAGAGTCGGGCTGTTCCTGGTTCTTCGTCATGGCAGTTCCCTGTGTGTGCGGCGTGTGATCGGTCGCGGCCGAGCCGGTGAGCCATGGATCTCCCGACATTCCCGCCGGAAGTCGCAGGTCGTCCGCCGGGTCACTTCGCTTCGGGACCGCTGGGAGGCACTCCGGCTTCGTCGGAGACGCCCCCGCACCTGGCCGTTCGGCCGGGGCGGTTCCGGACGAGATGCGGGACACCGACCGATTAGCCATGGAGGCGCCTTTCAAACACCCCCCGCCGCGCGAAGCCCGGGCCGCCGGAAGCGCTGCCCCGGCGGAACGCCTGCAGGTCCGGTGGTTGCGCGCGCATCCCTCACCGATATCAAGAAAGGACACCGTGCACCGCACCTGCGGCTGGTCGCACAGACCGGGAGCAGCCTGCTCCAGTGGTCGCATCGCTGGGCTGCGGCCATCGGGGCGATAAATGCGGGGGTGCCGACTCTCCGCATTCGGTCCGGGTACCTATCGGGGCACTGTCCACCCCCAGATGGGAGACCGCCATGCCCGATCTCAGCCCCATTGACCTGCAGAAGGCCCTCAAGGGAGCCGACTACCCGGCCAGCCGCGACGACTTGGTGTCGGTGGCCAAGAGCAACGGCGCCGACGACAACGTCGTACAGATGCTCTCCGAGGCGGGGACGGACCGCTTCGAGGGCCCCAACGAGGTACAGAAGGCCCTCTTCGACGGCAACTAGCCCCGAGGGTTCCAGACGGAGTCGTGGACGTCAGGTCCCCCGCCGGTCGTCCTGAAGTGAACGTGGCGGTGTGCCGCAGGCGCCCATGGCTGCCGAGACGGGCGGTGCGGCGCGACCGTCACGACTGAGGCGACCGGCGTCCCTCCTCGACGGGGACGCCGGCGCACGTTGTCCTTCAGCCGGTGTACTGACGGGCGGTCGACTCGCGTTGGGGGTCCTCCAGGAGCCGTAGCCGGGACTCCACCGGCTCCGGCAGCACCTGCCTCTCGCGCAGCACCCACGGCAGCGCGGCGGCCGCCTCGCCGAACGCGCGTACGGACACCATGTCGCGGGGAACGGTGCGGGCCAGGTGGACGGTGCGGCGCAGTGCGCGCCCGGCCGGCCGGCGGAGCCAGGTGAACCACAGCGTGTTGCGGATGCCATGGGCACGCCGGAGGGTGGCATCCCTGACGGCCGACGGATGGTGATGAACCGTCAGATGGTCGGCGTAGGTCAGCCACCAGCCGTGGGCGGCCAGGTCGGCGGCGAGCAGTTCCTCCTCCCCACCGAGCCACAGCCGGGGATGGAAGCCGCCCGCGGCGCGGAAGGCATCGGTGCGCAGGACGGTCGCGGCCGCCAGGAAGGAGCCGAGGGCCGGTCCCGGCAGCCAATCGGGGCCGGGAATGGGCGAGTTGCGCAGCTCGGTGACGATCGGGTCTTCCGTGCCGTCGGGTTCGACCACGATGCGTGTCGTGACGGCGCCGAGCGTGGGGTGCAGGTCGAGCAGGTCGGCGGCCCCGGTCAGGGCGCCTGGCGCCCACCAGGAGTCGTCGTCGCAAAAGGCCACGTACGGCGTGCGCACATGATGCATGGCCAGGTTGCGGCCGACGGCGCCGAGGTTGCGGCCGGGACGCAGCAGCATGACCTCGGGATGGTGCCGGGCGACGGCCTCGGCGGTGCCGTCGGTGGAGGCGTTGTCGGTGACGATCACCTGCGGACGCTCCGGCAGTTCGGCCAACCGGCGCAGGGTGCGCAGGAGTTCGGTGCGGCGGTTGTGGGTGATGACGACGACGGTCGTACGGGGGTCGGTCATGCCGTTGCTCCGATGGCTGCGGCTGCGGTGTCCAGGGTGCGCGCGTCCCGTTCGACCCGCCGTGGCAGCGGCTTGCGGGCGCGCAGTGCCGCGGGCAGGCGTGCGAGGGCTTCGCGCAGTGCCTGGCGGGCGTGCGGATCGTGGCGGGCGTCGCCGGCCAGGTCACGGGTGCGGGTGAGCGCACAGCGCACGGGGCGGCGCAGCCATACGGTGAGCAGGGCGTTGCGGCGGATGGTGACGGAGCGGCCGGTGCGCGGTGACGGTGCCGGGTGGTGGTGGGCGATCACCTCGGGGCAGTGGGTGACTCCCCAGCCGCGGGCGGCGAGGTCGTAGGCGAGCAGCGTCTCCTCCCCGCCGAAGAACAGCACCGGATGGAAGCCGCCCGCCTGCAGGTAGGCGCTGCGGCGGACGATGGAGGCGCAGGCGAGGAAGCCGAGGACCTGGGTGCCGGGCAGGTCGGCCGCCGGGCCGAGGGGTGAGGTGGCGAGCACCTCGTTCAGCGGGTCGGGGTCGGCGTCCGGGCCGACCAGCGTGCGCGCGGACAGCAGGCCGAGTCGCGGGTGGGCCTCGAAGAGGTCGGCGGCGCGGCTGAGGGCGCCGGGGGCCCACCAGGAGTCGTCGTCACTGAACGCCACGTACGGCGTGTCCAGGGCGCGGACGCCGTCGGTGCGGGCCAGCGCCCCGCGGTTGGCGGGCAGGCTCACGACACGGACCTCGGGGAAGTCGCGCGCGAGCAGTGCGCGGGTGGCGTCGGTGGAGGCGTTGTCGACGACGACGACCGGCGGGCGCTCGGGGAGGTCCAGCAGGTGCCGCAGGGTGCGCGCCAGCGAGGGCCCGCGATTGCGGGTGGCGATGACGACGCCGACGGATGATTGCGTCATGGCGATCCCGTGAGTCGGTCGAGGGCTTCCAGGACGTCTTCGGGACGGATGCGCAGCAGGGCCGGGTCGGTGTCGTCGCCGTGGGGGTCGCCGTCCGGGCCCGGATGCCACAGCACCTGGTGGCGCCGGTGTGCGGGCGGTCCCCAACGGCTGGGCGGCACGGGGCCGAACAGGGTGACGGAGGGGGCGGCGTGGGCGACGGCCAGGTGAGCGATTCCGGTGTCGCCGCTGACCACCGCGCGGGCGTCGGCGACGAGCGCGGAGAGCCGCCCGAAGGGCAGTCCGCCGCCGAACAGGTCGGTGTCCGGCAGCCGCGCCTGCTTGGCCAGCCGTGCCACGAGGTCGCCCTCGTCCGCTCCCCCGGTGACCACGACCCGGTGTCCCCGCTCGCGCAGGGCGGTGGCCACGGCCGCGTAGCGGTCGACGGGCCAGCAGCGCGAGGGCGCTCCGGCGCCGGGGTGCAGCACGATGGCGCCGGGCGCCGGGGAGGGGCCGGGCGGGCGGGCCAGGCGGAGGTCGGTGGCGTCGGCGGGTAGGCCGTACGCCTGGAGCAGGCGGCACCAGCGGTCCCGTTCGTGCTCCTCGGCGTACCAGGGCGGTCCGTCGATCTCGGGGGTGCCGGGGTGTGCGAAGGCCAGCAGCCGGAGCGGGCGCAGGGACTGCAGGAGCCGGTGGCTGGGCGGGCCGTTGCCGTGCAGGTCGACGGCGACGTCCGGTGGCGGGCCGGTCCAGTCGAGGTGGTGCGGTACGGCGCGGCCGGGGGCGGAGGCGGGCAGCAGCCGGTCGACCGCTCCCGTGGCCGCGACGACCGGGGCGAGTTCCGCGGGGGTGGCCAGCACCAGCTCATGGTCCGGGAACCCCCGGCGCAGGGCGCGCAGTGCGGGCACACCGGCGAGGAGGTCACCGAGGCCCAGGGCGCGCAGGACGAGCAGACGGGGGCGCGTCACCGTGAACCCTCCGCGGCCCGTTCGATGAGCGCGGTGGAGGACCGTCCGGCGAGATAGGGCAGCAGCACCGCCTGTCCGCCCCACTCCTGCAGCAGTGCCGCCTCGGGGAGATCGGCGCCGCTGTAGTCGCCGCCCTTGACCCAGACGTCGGGCCGCAGTTCGGCGAGCAGCTGTTCCGGGGTGTCCTCGTCGAAGACGGCCACCGCGTCGACGCACTGCAGGGCGAGCAGGACGCGGATCCGGTCGGCGAGCGGGTTCACGGGGCGGCCCTCGCCCTTGCGGCGCTGTACCGACGCGTCGGAGTTGAGGCAGACGATGAGGCAGTCGCCGATCCGCCGGGCCGCCTGCAGCAGGCCGACGTGCCCGGCGTGGAGCAGGTCGAAGCAGCCGCCGGCGGCGACGACGGTACCGCCGGCGCCCCGCACCCGGGTGATCACGGCGTGCGGGTCCTGGGCCGCGTCGGGGCTCACGCGCTCCTCCGCGGAGGGACGGCGGTCCGCCTCGGAGAACGCGCCGTCGGCCACCGCGCCCGCGCCGCCCGCGGCGACGAACTCGCTCGCCGCGGCCACGGCCCCTTCCACCGCCTCGCCGACGAGGGCTCCGTCGGCCAGCAGGCCGGCCGCCGTGGCGGCGAACCGGTCGCCGGCGCCGCACGGGTCGCCGTGATGGGCGGCGGGCGCCGGGACGAGCAGGGGGTGCTCGCCGTAGGACAGCAGCGCGCCGCGCGCGCCCATGGTCACCGCGACGCTGGCGACCCGCCAGTGCCGTACGAGCGTGGCCGCCTCGCGGGCCGCGACGCGCAGGTCGCTGTCCGGCGCCTTGGTGGTGTCGTCCTCGGCGGTCGCCGCGAACACGTGCGCCTCGGACCTGGCGGGGGTCACCAGCCGTGTGCCCGGCACCGGCGGTCCGCCGCGCGGGTGCGGGTCCCAGACGACCGGCGGGCGTTCGGCCAGGACGTCGCGCAGGGCGTCGGCGGCACCCCGGCCGTAGTCGGAGACCAGGACGGCCGGGGCCGAGCGGACCGCCGCGCGGGCCTCGTCGGTGGCCTCACGGACGCGTCCGTCACCGCGGTCCAGGCGCACCACGGGACGGCCCTGCGCCAGCACGCGGGTCTTCTCCGGCAGCGCACCCGTCAGGGGCAGCCGGATCACCTTCACCCGCCTGCCGAGCAGCCGCAGCAGTTCCTCGCTCGCCGGATCGTCGCCCACTCCCGTGATCAGGGTGACGTCCCGGCCGTCCCGGGCGGCGAGGCAGGCCGCGAGGGCGGCGCCACCGGGCCGTGCCAGCCGCGCGCGCTCCGCGACGACGGGTACGGGTGCGTCGGGCGCGAGGCGGTCGGCGGTGCCGGTGAGGTCGCGGTCGAGCAGCGCGTCGCCGATCACGACCAGGGCGGACTTGCGGGAACGGGAGCGTGCCATGGTCACCTCCCGTACCTCTCCACGGCCGCGTCGAACGCCTCGCACACCATGTGCACGGCCACCAGGTGGAGTTCCTGGACCGTCGCGGTGGAGGAGCCCGACACGCACAGGGCCTCGTCGCTGCCGGCCATCAGCGGGTTGGGGGCCGGGCCGGTCAGCGCCCACACGGTCAGACCGGCCGCTCGTCCGGCGTCGGCGGCGGCCAGGAGGTTGGCGCTGGCGCCGGACGTGGAGAGCAGCAGCAGGACGTCCCCGGCGCGGCCGTGGGCGCGGACCTGGCGGGCGAACACCTCGTCCACGCCGTAGTCGTTGGCGATGGCGGTGGTGGAGGAGGTGTCGGCGTGCAGCGCGAGCGCGGAGAACGGCGGTCGGTCGTCGCGGTAGCGGCCGACCAGTTCGGCGGTCAGGTGCTGGGCCTGGGCCGCGCTGCCGCCGTTGCCGGCGGCGAGCAGCCGTCCGCCGCCGCAGAGGACGGCGGCCAGCCGCTCGCCCCACTTCTCGGTCAGATCGGCGCTTTCGCGGAACCGGACCAGGGCGTCGAGCAGTTCGTCGCAGTGCGCGGTGACGGACGATTCGGCGTGAGTGCTCATCAGGCGACCTCCGTACGCAGTTCATGGCCCAGGGCGGTCTGCCGGTGGACTCGCTCCACTCCGTCCGCGACGCGCCGCCAGGTGTAGCGGGCGAGCACGCGTTCGCGGCCGGCCGCGCCGAAACGCTGACGCCTGCGCTCATGTCCGAGCAGGTCGCGGACGGCGTCGGCGATCGCCGAGGCGTCGCCCGGCGTCACGAGCCGTCCGGTGCGCCCGTCGGCGACGGTGTCCCGGTGGCCGCCGACGGCGGTGGCGACGACGGGCGTCCCGCAGGCCATGGCCTCCAGAGGAACGATGCCGAAGGGCTCGTACACGGGCGTGCACAGGACCAGGTCGGCGCCGGCCATGAGCGCCGGCATCCGGCGCGGGTCGACGGCGCCGAGCAGGCGCACCCGGTCAGCCACGCCCTGCTCCTCGGCCAGTTCCCGCAGCCGTCGGGCCTCGGGTTCGGTGTGCAGCCGGTCGGCGGGCGGGCCGCCGGCGATGAGGAGTTCGGTGTCCGGGATCCGGCCGAGCGCGCGGATCGCCTGGTCGTAGCCCTTGCGGGGAACGAGCCGGCCGCAGGCGAGCAGCCGGTGCCGTTGCTCCCGTGCGGGGGCGTCGGCGGTGTCCACCCCGGGGTGGAAGTGGTCGGCGTCGACGCCGCACGGCACGACGGACACCCGGCTGGAGGGCACTCCCATGGCGGCGAGTTCGTGCACCTCGTCGGTGCAGGTCGCCAGCACCCGCTCACACGTACGCCCGATCTGACGTTCGATGCCGATCCGTTCGATGGGACTGGTGTCGTCCCGGCCCTGGTGGCGCCGCTTCACGGTGCCCAGGGCATGGAACGTCTGGATGACGGGGATGCCGTGCGAGTGCGCGCCGATCTGCGACGCCATGCCGGACATCCAGAAGTGGGCGTGCACCACGTCCGGCCGCTTCCGGCGCCAGGCCCGGGACAGGTAGGCCCCGAAGACGGGCATGTACGCGAACATGGCGTCCTTGGGAATCACCTCCGGTGGACCGGCCGGCACGTGCTCGACCACCGCGCCACCGGGCAGCGGAACCCGGTCGGGCAGATCGGTCGCGTCGCGCCGGGTGTAGACAGTGACGTCATGGCCACGACGCGCCAGCTCCTCGGAGAGCCGGGCGACGTAGACGTTCTGGCCGCCTGCGTCGACACCGCCGAGCGCGGCGAGCGGACTCGCGTGCTCGGACACCATGGCGATCCTCATCGGGTCACCTCCTTCAGCAGCCGCTCCCAGTCGTCCAGGAAGCGGGAGAGCCCGTAGCGGGCGAGCGCCGCGGCGCGTGCCTTCTCACCGACCGCGCGTGCGTACGACGGGTCGGCGAGGAAGTCACGGACGGCATCGGTCAGTACATCGATGCGGTTGGAGACCACCCCGGCACCCGGCGGCACCGCCTCGCCGGCCTCGGTGGTGGCGAGGGCGACCACGGGCATGCCGAGGTGCATGGCCTCCAGCAGGGACAGGCCCAGAGAGGTCCAGCGGACGGGGTGGAGGTAGAGACGGCGCCGGGCCATCTCCGCGTGCAGCTCGCGCTGCACGAGCTCGTGCGAGAGGCAGCGCCCGGGCGGCAGACCGAGGTGCTCGGCGAGGCCGTCGGTCTTCATCCCGAAGACGTCCAGCGGGGCGGCTTCGGCGAACGCCGGCAGCAGATCGGTGCCGGTCGTACGGCCGCGCCGGATCGGCTCGTTGACGGCGACGGCCGCGTGCGGGATCTCCCCGGTCCACAGGGGGCCCGGGTCGACGATGCCGTGTTCGATGACGGCGGTCTCGGTGCTCCCGGCATCCCACATCAGGCGGTTGAAGTGGGTGACGTGGACCAGCGGCACGCCGGACACGTCGGCGACCGGGTGCCGGCTGTCCGGCACCCCGGGAGGGCCGTGCGGGGCGTTGTGCTCCAGGTAGACCATGGGCGGGCGCCGGCCCAGCCACTGCTCCACGAGAGCGAACTCGTGCGGGCGTTGCAGGATCACCACGTCGATGTCCGCGTCCCGCAGCCGCTCCGGCGGCAGCTCGATCACGCTGTCCGGCCAGTCGAACGTGCGGGCGCGGCCGAGTCCGTCGGGGCCGCGGTCCGGGGTGACCGGTACCACGTAGGTGTGCGGGCCCTGCACGAAGGCCGTGGTCCACGACCCGTGCACGTGCCAGATCAGGATCCTCATTCCGCGACCATCACTTTCTCCACGGCGGCCACCACGTCATGGGCGGTCACCGACTCCAGGCACGGATGGCCGGGCACCGGGCACTGCCGGGCGCGGCTGTCCGCGCAGGGCGCGCCCTGGTCGCCGAGCAGGACGTACGGGACGCCGTAGGGGCGCCAGCGCTCGGCGGGAACGACCGGGGCGAACAGGGAAACCACGGGGGTGCCGACGGCGGCGGCCAGGTGGGCGGGACCGGTGTTGCCGGTGACGACGGCCCGTGCCCCGGCGAGCACGCCGGCGAGTTCGGAGGCGTCGGTACGGCCCCCGAGATCGAGGCCGTGCTCACCGGCGACGTAGGCGGTCAGCTCCCGCTCCCCCGGGCCGCCGGTCACCACGACGCGCTGTCCGGCCGCCGTCAACTCCCGCACCGCCTCGGCGCACCGCTCCCGGCTCCAGGCCCGGGCGGGGACGCTGGCACCGGGGTGCAGCACGACGTACGGCTCGGGACCGCTCAGCCGGACGGTGGTGGGCGGAGGCAGGACGCGGAGCAGGCCGTCGTCGACGCGGGGGAAGCCCGCCGCCTCGGCGAGGTCGAGCCCGGCCTCCGCCTCATGGGCGTGCGGGTCGCGGCGGTGGCGCACGTCGAGCAGCGAGCCGGGGTAGTCCACGCTGTCGGCGGCGATGTGCGCCACGCCGGCCAGGCGCAGCAACAGGGCGGTCGGCAGGGGCGACTGGTGGAAGGAGGTCAGGATCAGTGCCGCGTCGGCGCGGACCATGTCCACGAGCAGCTCGATCTCTCCGCGGCCGACCGGCGAGGGCGTGAAGCCGACCCAGGGCGCGTCCCAGACGAGGACGTCGTCGACGCCCGGCAGCATGCGGGCCGCGGAGGCGCCGAGCCTGCCGCACAGGACGGTGACGTGGTCGGCCCGGGCGGCGACGGCACGGATCGCGGGTCCGGCGAGCAGTACGTCGCCGAAGCTGTCCAGGCGGCTGACGAGGGCCCTCATCCCAGCCTCCCGGTGGTGCCGTGGGCGGCCTCGACGGCTTCCTCGCCGACGGGAGCGGAACCGAGCGGCTGCCGTCGGGCCAGCAGGGTCCGTACGGCGGTGCGCAGGTCCGGGGCCACGTGTGCGGCGGCCGCCACCTCTTCGGGACGGGTCTGCGCGGTCGGGACGAGGACGCCGAGGGCGCCTGCCCGGCTCGCGGCCTCGACGTCGGCGCCGATGTCACCGATCACGGCGATCCGCTCCGGCGGCGTACGCAGCCGGTCGGCGGCCCAGAGGATCATGCCGGCACGGGGCTTGCGGCAGTCGCAGCCGTCCTTGGGGCCGTGCGGGCAGACGGCCCACACGTCGAAGGGGCCGAGCAGGTCGTCGATCCGCTCGTTGACCCGGCGGACGTCGGCGGCGGAGAGCAGCCCGCGCGCGATGCCGGACTGGTTGGTGACGACTCCGGTGCCGATGCCCCGGCCGCGCAGCAGGCCGAGCGCCTCGCGGGCGTCGTCGACCGGGCGGACCAGCTCGGGGTCGCCGTTGTAGGGGACGTCGTGGACGAGGGTGCCGTCGCGGTCGAACAGCACGAGGTCGATGGCGTTCACCGCGTCACCTCCGGCCAGGGAGCGGCGTCGCGGTGACGCCAGAGGCCGTTCAGCCAGTGCCAGGTGGCCGCGGGCGGGATGAGCGCGCTGGTGACCAGCATGGTGTCGACCTCGTACCGGGTGCGCGGGCCGGGCGCGATGCGCGCCCAGGCGAACTCGCCGGTGCCGGCGGCCCATCCCAGAGCGGCGGCCGCGGCGGCCCGCCGGTGTCCGGTCGCCGCGAGGGCGCAGGCGGCCAGGCCCGTGGCCGTGATCGCGAGGTGGCCGCGCAGCCGGCCGCGCGTCGCCGCCGCCCGGTGCCACCAGTCGGGCCCGTGCAGACGGCGCATCAGGGCGTCGTCGGCGTTGCCCCGCTGGGCGCGCAGCGACGCCCAGCGGTCGGCCGGCCGCACCGGGTGCCGGGTGGTGCGCCGCCCGTGCACGATGCGCCATCCCGCCTCCAGCACCCGCAGGGCGAGGTCGGCGTCCTCGCGGAAGGCCCGCTTGAAGCGTTCGTCGAAGCCGCCCACCTGCTTCAGCGCCTCGGCGCGGAAGGCCATGTCGGCGGTGATCCAGCGGGCCTGGGCCAGTCCTGCGGTGCCGCGCTCCCAGTCGGTCGGCCGGCGCTCGCCGGGGAGCGGCACGGCGATCACGCCCTGCACGGCACCGGTCTCGGGCCCCGCTGCCGCCAGGTCCTGGACGAGCTGGTCGCACCAGTGCGGTCCGACCTGCACGTCGTCGTCGAGGAAGGCCACCCAGGGCGCGGTGACCGCGCGGGCCCCGCTGTTGCGGGCGGCGGCGGGCCCGCGCCCTCCGCTGTGGATCACCAGGGTGCGCTCGCGCAGCTCGCCGAGGACGCTCAGCGGGTACTCCAGCGCGTCGAGGTCCGGCTCGGGCTCGGGCCGGTCGTCGACGAGGACGATCTCCCCGGGCTTGGGACCGGTCGCCGAGGCGAGCGCGGCCAGGCAGTCGGCGAGCGTGTCGCGCACCAGCGTGGGAATGACGACGGCGTAGGCGGTCATACGTCAGGTCCTCCCGAACATCGCGCCCCGGCGCACCGCGAAGGGTCCGATGGCGAGCAGGTCCACGGGAGCGGAGCCGAAGCACTCCAGGGCGTCGCGTGGATCGTCGACCATGGGCCGGCCGGCGGTGTTGAGGCTGGTGTTGACCACCACGGGCACTCCGGTGCGCTGCTCGAAAGCGGTCAGCATGCGCGCCACGAGCGGTTCCTGGCGGGCGTCGACGGTCTGGATGCGGGCGGTGCCGTCGACGTGCACGACGGCCGGGATGCGGTCCCGCCACTCCGCGGCGACGTCGTGCACGAACAGCATGTACGGGCTGGGCAGCGGGCCGCCGGAGAACAGTTCATGGGCGCGTTCCGCGAGCACCATGGGCGCGACCGGCCGGAACTCCTCACGGCCCTTGACCCTGTTCAGCCGCTCCAGGTTCTCGGCCCGGCCCGGGTGGGCCAGCAGGGAGCGGTGGCCGAGGGCGCGCGGTCCGTACTCGCTGCGTCCCTGGAACCAGGCGACGACGCCGTCCCGGGCCAGTTCCTCGGCGACGGCCTCGGCGATGTCGGCGGGCTCCTCATGGGGGACGCCGGCCTCCTGGAGCCAGGCGCGGATCTCCTCGTCGCTCCAGCCGCGGCCGAGGTCCGCCCCGGGCATGCGCTCGGGGTTCTCCGCCAGGTGCAGGGCACCGCCCAGCGCGGTCCCGGCGTCCCCGGCGGCGGGCTGGACCCATACGTTCCGGTACGGGCCGAGAGCGGCGATCTTGGAGTTCGCGACGCAGTTGAGGGCGACACCGCCGGCCAGGGCGAGGGCTTCGCCGCCTGCTTCGCGGTGCAGCCAGTGCACCAGGTCGAGCAGCACCTCCTCGAGGACGGCCTGGGTGCTGGCGGCCAGGTCGGCGTGGTCCCGGGTCCACTGCTCGTTCTTGCCGCGGGGCTGGGTGAGGGCGGCCCAGTCGACGCCGTGGGCGCGGAAGCCGCCGTCGCCGGTGGCGTGCACGTACTCCCGCAGCTGCGGGAGGAAGCGGGGCTTGCCGTAGGAGGCGAGCGCCATCACCTTGTACTCGTCGCTGCTGCGCAGGAAGCCCAGGTGGTGGGTCAGGTCCTCGTAGACGAGCCCGAGCGAATGGGGCAGCGGCTGGGTGAAGAGGGTGTCCAGCTTGCCGTCGCCGTAGCGGCCCGCCAGGTGCGAGGCGCTCTCGCCGCGGCCGTCCAGCACCAGGACGGCGCTGTCGGGGTGCGGGGTGGCGCGTCCGGCGGAAGCGGCGTGCGCGACGTGGTGCGGGACGAAGACGACCCGCTCGGGGTCCAGGCCCGGCAGCGCCTCGGCGAGGAACTCGGGGGCGCGCCGTGCGTAGTCCTGTCGCATCGGGTCCCAGGGGTCGTCCAGGCCCATGTCGGCGGCGGGCCGGGCGAGCTTGGGGTCGTAGGAGTAGGTGACGGCGTCCAGCTCCTCGGCCCGGACTCCGGCGTGCTCCAGACACCAGCGGGCGGACAGTTCGGGCAGCTCCCAGGCGGAGAACGGAAGCGGCCGCTTGCCGTGCTTGCGGCGGCTGAAGCGCTCCTCCTCCGCGGCGGCGACCGTGCGGCCGTCCACCAGGAGGGCGGCGGCAGGATCGTGGAAGAGGGCGTTGATTCCCAGAATGCGCATAGGTGCTCCGTCTCGGACGGCGTGCGGCCTCGCTCTGGTCCCGGCGAGTCCCGCACCGCGGTTGTCTCAAACATGTGAAGTCAGCTCACTCCCCGGACGGCCGAACGCGGGCCGTCCGTGGGCGTGCATCGCTGGTCACGGCGCGTGTCGCCACCGCGAAAGGGAGATGTGCTCAGGAATGTCAAGCGGCCACGGACCGCGAGAACCAGCCAACCGTCCGCTTCAGGCCCTCGGTCCAGTCGACGCGGGGCTGCCATCCGAGCCGCTCCAGGGCCAGCCGGGTGTCGGGCCTGCGCCGGCCGGGGTCGTCGACCGGCCGTTCGACGAACCGGATGCGCGAGGAGGACCCGGTGATCTCGACGATCCGGCGGGCCAGCTCCAGCATGGTGATCTCCTCACCGCCGCCGATGTTGACCGGTCCGGGGTCACCGGAGGCGGCCAGGGCCAGGACGCCGTCCACGGTGTCGTCGACGTAGCACAGCGACCGGGTCTGGCTGCCGTCACCGGCGACGGTCAGCGGCACGCCGTCCAGTGCCTGCGAGATGAACGCGGGGACGGCGCGGCCGTCACCGGTGCGCATGCGCGGACCGTACGTGTTGAAGATGCGCACGATGGCGGTGTCGGTACCGTGCACCTGCCGGTGTGCGGTGACCAGGGCCTCGGCGAAGCGCTTCGACTCGTCGTAGACGCTGCGCGGGCCCACGGGATTGACGTTGCCCCAGTAGGACTCCCGCTGGGGGTGCTCCAGCGGGTCGCCGTACACCTCGGAGGTGGAGGCGAGGACGAAGCGGGCGCCGTCGGCGCGGGCCCGGTCCAGCGCGTGGCGGGTGCCGGTGCTGCCGACGTCCAGCGTCTCCAGCGGCAGGCGCAGGTAGTCGACGGGCGAGGCCGGGCACGCGAAGTGCAGCACCAGGTCGAAGCGGCCGGGAAGGGCCTTCCAGGCCCCGGCGTCGGTGGCGTCCGCGCGCACGAAACGGAAGCCGGGATGCTGTTCGAGTGCGGCCACGTTGCCCCGGGAGCCGGTGGCCAGGTTGTCGAGGCACACGACGTCGCACCCGCTGTCGAGCAGCCGATCGCACAGATGGGATCCCACGAATCCGGCGCCACCGGTCACCAAGACCCGGCGCCAGGCCTGTCCGCCCATGGGACTCTCCTCGCTCTTGGGTTCACATGTGTCGCTTGAGTAACCAAACGCGACATTTGCATGCTCAACCCCCGGCGCCCCTCGGGCATCCGAGCGGGGGGATTCCAAGGGCCACCTGGGGAAACGGGCAGTCTTCATTCCTTGAATTGCGCTTCGACCGCCCCCGTGCTTCCTCCCCACTGCGCCAGGTCGGCGGAGGTGACTCGGTGGTTCCGGGTACCCGGCTGCTCCCGGAGCCGACCAAGACAGGCCCGGCACGGGGCGAGGCGAGGAGGTACGGGATGGGACCGAGGAACCAGGTGGTCGTGGTGACCGGAGCGTCCGGCGGAATCGGACGGGCCACCGCCGAGGCGTTCGCCCGCAGGGCGCGGTGCACGGCGGCTGGCACGGGCGACGGCGCACCGCGGTGCGCCGCACGGCCGTCGCCGCCGCCCTCGTGGGAGCCGCTGTCACCGCCGGGCGCCGGCTGAGCCGGGGGCCGGTGGGCGCCTGACCGACGCCCGGCCGTGCGCCGGAGGAGGACCGGGTCGGGTCGGGCCGGACGAGGTGTCCGCGTGGGCGGTGGGCACATCCGGCGACGCCCGGGCGTTTCTTCTCACTTGACCGTGCAACCCGGCAGGAGGGCAGACCCCGCGGCGCGGACGTGTCGACGCGCCACACGACTGAGGAGGCATTTGATGGATCACTCCCGGGTTCCGGTCCTGGAGGCCCTGCAGGAGTTTCGGCGCCGGGGTGACGTGGTGTACGGACCGCCGGGCCACAAACAGGGGCTGGGAGTCGATCCGCGAGTCGTCGACATCATGGGGGAAGGCGTCTTCGCCTCCGACGTGCTCTCGCTCAACGGACTCGACGACCGCCGCCAGTCGCAAGGGGTCATCTCCCAGGCGGAGGAGCTGATGGCCGACGCCGTCGGGGCCGAGCAGGCGTTCTTCTCCACATGCGGCAGTTCCCTGTCGGTGAAGACCGCGATGCTGGCGGTCGCCGGGCCCGGCGAGAAGCTGCTCATCTCCCGCAACGCCCACAAGTCGGTGATCGCCGCGGTCATCGTCAACGGCGTCGAACCCGTATGGGTCCACCCGAAATGGGACGCCGAACGTCACCTGGCGCACCCGCCGGAGCCCGAGAACGTCCGGGCGGCACTGCAGGCGCATCCCGACGCGAAGGGCATGCTGCTGATCACCCCGACGGACTGGGGCTCCTGCGCGGACATCCGCGGCGTCGCCGACGTGTGCCACGACCACGACGTTCCCCTGATCGTGGACGAGGCCTGGGGAGCGCACCTCCCCTTCCACCCCGATCTGCCGTCGTGGGGCATGGACGCCGAAGCCGATCTGGTGGTGACGAGCGTCCACAAGATGGGAGGCGCCATCGAACAGAGTTCCGTCTTCCACCTCCAGGGCGACCGCGTCTCCCCGGACGTCCTCAAGCAGCGCGAGGACCTGCTGGGCACCACGAGCTCCTCGTCCCTCGTGTACGCCTCGCTCGACGGCTGGCGTCGGCACATGGTCCAGCAGGGACACGGCCTGCTGGAGACGGCCCTGCACCGTGCCGCGCGCATTCGCGAGGCGGTCACCGCCATGCCCGGCCTGCGCCTCATGGGCCAGGAGGTCGTCGACGAGAAGCTCACCCAGGAGCTGGACCAGCTGAAGATCACGATCGACGTGCGGGAACTCGGCATCAGCGGCATGCAGGCCGCCGAATGGCTGCGGGCGCACTGCCACGTCGACGTCGGCTCGTCCGACACCTGCCGCATCAGCGGGCAGATCACCCACGCCGACACCGACCGGACCGAACAGCTCCTCGTCGACTCCCTCCAGCGTCTGGTCGACCGAGCGGACACCATCGACGCCCGCACCCCCGTGCAGCTCCCGCAGCCCCCCGACGAACTGGAGCTCGAGCAGGCGGTCCTTCCCCGTGACGCCTTCTTCGGCCCGGCCGAGCAGATCCGTGCCGACAAGGCCGTCGGACGTATCGCAGCGGAGATGATCAGTCCCTACCCTCCCGGCGTCCCCGTCGTGGCCCCCGGGGAAGTCATCACGACAGCCGTGGTCGACTACCTGAAGAGCGGCACCGCCGCCGGCATGCTCATCCCCGACGCGGCCGACCCCACCGCCCAGACCCTGCGCGTCACCGCTCGATGAGACGGCCGTCAGCCGCGACAGGCGACTTCGTCCGCCTCGTGCCCCACCCGCACCGGCCTCGCACCGCTGACGGCTCCCCCGGCGGACCGGCGGCCGTGCGGAGAAGAGCCTGACGGCGGCGCGGGCGAGCCGGCGACCGGACCGGTCAGGCCGCATCTCGACGACGGACGGAGACGACGATGGCAGGCACATGGTTGATCGGTGAGACGTCCGCGGTGGCGAGGCGCACGCACGAGACACCGTCGCGCCCCTGGCGGGCGATTCTGCTGGGACTCGCCCGGCGGGAGGACCCGCAAGCGACGGCGGCGGACTCCCTGACCGAGCTGGAACGCCTGGCCGCCACCGATCAGATCGCCGTGGTGGACCGCCTGGTGCAAGTCCGCGACCGTCCCGACCCGGCGACATACCTGGGTTCCGGGAAGGTGCGCGAGCTGGCGGAACTCGTGGCGGCCCGTCAGGCGGACCTGGTGATCAGTGAAGGCGAGCTCACTCCCGGCCAGGTACGCACTCTGGAGGAGAGCATCGGGGTCCGGGTGGTGGACCGCACCAGGCTGATCCTGGACATCTTCGGCGAGCACGCCCGCAGTTCCGAAGGCAAGGCACAGGTGGAGTTGGCCCAGCTGGCTTACGAGCTGCCGCGGCTGCGGGGCCAGGGCCGCGAGCTGTCGCGCATCGGGGGCGGCCGGGTGGCGGGCGGTGCGGGTATCGGCGTCCGCGGACGCGGTGAGATGCGGCTGGAGATCCAGCGACGCCACCTGCGACGGCGTATGCGCGCCCTGCGGGAGCAGGTGCGCCGCACCGCCCGCCGACGGGAGGTGACGCGGCAGCGACGGGCGCACAACCGGATCCCGTCCGTGGCGATCACCGGCTACACCAACGCCGGCAAGTCGGCCCTCCTCAACCGGCTGGCGGGCGCGGACGCCGATGTCGCCGACGTCCTGTTCGCCACGCTCGACCCGCTCGTCCGCCAGGCCGGCACCGCCGCCGGACTGACCTACACCCTGACCGACACGGTCGGGTTCGTGCGCCGTCTGCCGCACCAGCTGGTCGATGCCTTCCGGTCGACACTGGATGAGGTCGTCCAGGCGGACCTGGCCCTGCACGTCGTCGACGCGTCCTCGCGGGAGGCGAACGAGCACATCTCCACCGTTCGCGGCGTCCTGCACGACATCGGTGCCGACGCCGTCCCCGAACTACTGGTGCTGAACAAGGCGGACGTCGCCGACCCCGAGCAGTTGACCAGGCTGCGGCGGGAGCATCCCGGGGCCGTCGCCGTGTCCGCCCGCACCGGCGAGGGACTGGACGATCTCCGCGCTGCCCTGCAGAAACGCCTGCGAACTCTCCCCCGGCCCACCGCCGGTGGCGGTCCGCCCTCGATAGAGACACCGTCGTGAAGAGGCATCGCCCGACGAGCGGCACGGGCCGACTGCGACGCGTCGGGATGATCGATCCGGTGCCGCCGCCTGCCACGAAACGGACCGCGACCCGGCGAGGCCCTGTGCGAACTTCCTGCGGTGACGCCAGGTCTCACAAGAGCCTCTGTCAGCAATGAACGCACCTCAGCCGCAACCCGCCGATGATCGCCGCACCTAAGCCGCTCGCCGGCCGGCCCGGTGCTTGACCGTCGGGCCGAGTACCGCCTCCGCGAGCTCCAGGAGGCGGCGGGGCTGTTCCCGCCAGCCGATGAACCGCACCGACAGGCCCTTGGTGTGCGCCGCCTTGCAGAGCCGGCTGACCAGGCGCAAACCGGCGACGTCCATGAAGGTCACACCTCCCATGTCGATGAGCACATCGTCGGTGGGCTTGGGCAGCTGAGCCAGCACCTCTTCCAGGAGTTCCTGGGCATGGTGATCGAGGTCGCCGTACAAGAACATGCGACACGTCCGACCGACGCGAACCGAGGTGAACGAGAAAGCGCTCATCGCGACAAGACCCTCCGGGAGGGGAGTTGTTCGCCGACCCATGAGGGTCCGCAGGCGGAGGCTTCCCAACCGCACGGCCGACATGCGGGAGTTCGGACAGGAACGAGCTCCCACGACACGACCGCCGCTCGCGTCGGACGATCACACCCCGGCGGGGAGCGGAGGGGCCATCGTCTCGTCACGCACCCACGCGCAGCTTCGCGCGATGAGCCGACTCACATGCATTTGTGAGATCCCGAACCTCTCCGCGATGCGCTTCTGCGTCATGCCTTCGAAAAAGCGCAGGTAGAGGATGGCCCGCTCGCGTTCGGGCAGTTTCCGCAGCGCTCGGTTGACCGTCTGGCGGTCCACCACGATCTCCAGCGCGGGGTCCACGAAACCCAGCGTGTCGGCGAGGCTGTAACCGTCGCCTTCGCCGTCGCCATCAGCCCGGATCGCGGCGTCCAAGGACAGCGCGCGGTAGCTCTGCAACGCCTCCAATCCCATGACGACTTCGTGCTCGGAGAGGCCCGCGTGGGCAGCGAGCTCGGCTCGGGTGGGTTCGCGGCTGCCGGGGCGCTGGGTGAGTTCGCGGCGGGCCAGACGCACCTGGTTGCGCAGTTCCTGCACTCGACGAGGCACCCGCACGGCCCACAGCCGGTCCCGGAAATGCCGCTTCACCTCGCCGGTGATGGTGGGGACCGCGTAGCTTTCGAAAGGACCCTGCTCCGGGTCGTACCGGTCGACGGCCTTGACGAGACCGAGCGCGGCCACCTGACGCAGGTCTTCGATGTCTTCGCCGCGGTCACGGAACCGGCTGGCGATCCGGTGTGCCATCGGCAGCCACATGCGTACCAGTTCGGCGCGTACGGCCTCGTGTTCCGGCCCCGGGGCCAGCCCCTTCAGCCGAGTGAAGAGCGCGGCCGCGCCGTCAGGGGGTGCGGTATGGGCAGCCTGCCTCGGAGGGCGCGTGGCGGCCCTGTCGGCGACATCGGTGGGCATCCGGCGGGGCGGACCGGCGCGACCGGTCGTCATATCGGAAACCACGGGAGATCACTCCTGGACGGTGAACCCGGGTTCGGACCGGAACGGCGTGGGAACGGGCCCGAAGGAAGTCATCAGAGGTTCGCCGTGCGGTGACCGTGCCCGGCCCGCCGGAGGCGGCCGCAGCAGGGGGACGATCCCGCTCGGCGCGCGCCTCCGATCCGAAGCACGATCCACGGGTCCCCCCGTGAATCGCTGCCAAACACGCCTCCTTCACCCCGCTCGACGGAGCGGGGCATGGGCGGATCGGTATGGAGGTCGAGCGGGCAGGTCCGGGGAGGAAGCGCCGCCTCATCGTCGGCGGACGGACCAGGCCACGCTGTATCGCTGCCCGGCGGAAACCGTCGCGCCATCGGGCAACTCCCTCCGTCCTCAGCGGCTTTCCGCCCTTCCTCGGCGAGTCGACAAAGCGCCTTGTGGTCCAGGAGCGCCAACTCCCGGATCAGCACGCCCGCGAGGATCGGCGGCAGCGTCCCGTGGAGGTCGGCTGTGCGCAATGCGCGCACGAGCGACAGGCCGGCGCCCGCGATGACTGGCGAGGGGGGCCTGCCGTCTCACGGTCCTGGGCCGGTCGCCGTGGCCACGGTGGTGTGGGGCCGGGCAGCGAGCACGCCCGGCCCCCTTGCTGACGGTCAGTTACGGAACGCGTCGTGGGTGAGGTAGGTGCCGGTGGGCGGGGTGATCGTGGTGCGGTTGGGGCCGCTCTCCCAGACGACGGGGGCGTTCGGGGTCTTGACGATGTACTTGTACTCCACGCCGGTGTTGGCGGGCAGGACCACGGTCGCCGACCAGGTCGGGTATGCGGCCGAGGAGAGCGGCACGGCCTTGTCGGGGTTCCAGGAGCCGAGTTCCGGGCGGTTCCCGGTCACGTAGACCTGCTGACCCCATCGCGTGTACGCCGTGGCGTTGAACGTCGCGACGACTGAGTTCTCCCTCGCCGCGGCGGAGGGGGCGGCGAGCGCCGGCGGGGCGATGAGCGCCCCCAGAAGGAGCGCCAGTACGGCTGCGAACCCCAGACGCAGGCGGGTTCCGGAACGGGTGTGCGGCATGAGAAGCGTCCTTTCGGATGACGGTGTGAGGGTCTGTCGGTCCGACGGACGCCATCCTCGTGACGTGGACACACCTTGCGCAAATGGGTGAAGGAATTTTCAGACGTGGTGGAACAGTGAAGCAAGTTGCCTGTTCAGAGTCGCTTCATCGCGATGAAAGACTTGCAGGACAGTCCGCCGACATGTCGAGCCGCCGGCCCCACGCACAGGACCGACGGCGGTGCCCCCGCACTGCCTCGTGTCCCTATTTGCCCCGATGGAGCGGATCGGCCGCAGCGACCAGCGGTAATCACGTCGGCTGCCCGAGTCGACAGGCAATGTCTCAATGCGCGCGATGGCCTCTGCCGCACTGCCCGTTCGATGCGATGGCTCCGAGCTCCCTCATTCACCCCTGGGCCCCCGCCCGGCTCCCCGCTCAGGCTGCACCGCTCACCGACCGCCGGGCCCGCTGGCGCGAAGAGGCACACTGGAAGGACGTATGCAGCGAGTGGCGAATGGCGAAGAAGGTCACTATGGCAGGTGCATCCGAGTCTTCAGGGTCGAGCGTGATGATCACCGAACTGGACGACCGACGTGCCGAGGTGACCCTCACCGGAGATGTCTGCGCCCCGATGCTGCGCGAGATGGAGGGATTGTTCGCGGACCCGGGCTTGCGGGACGTCAAACAATGGGTGGTGGATCTGCACGCCGTACCGCGTATCGAGCTGGCGTGCGCCTACGCGCTGCTGGGGGCCGTCACCCGGCACTCCGGGACGTCCACGGTCCGCGGTGCGCGCCGCGGCGTGCTGCGTACGTTGCGGCATGCCGGCCTTGACCGGGCGGCGGTCATCGAGGAGTAGCGGCAGCACCGGCCCACGACGGCGGGGACGGCGTGATGCCCCGAGGTCGTTCCCGGCGCGTCAGGCGCCACCGCGTCACGTACCCGACGGCTGGGGGCTCAGCAGGAGCAGGGCGATGTCGTCGCCCGGCGCCGGGGCATGGCGGATGAGGGTGTCGGCCATGGCGTCGAGGTCGGTCGGGTCGGTGCCCGCCAAGAGGGCGGCGAGAGCCGTCGTCGCGTCGTCGAGGTCGACCCCGGGGGCTTCGACGAGCCCGTCGGTGTAGAGGGCGAGGACGCAGCCGGGAGGCATGGCGAACTCCCGGGTGGGATACCGGGCGGCCGGATCGATGCCGAGGAGCAACCCCGGTGGCACGCGCAGGAGTTCGGTGCGTCCGCCCGGGTGCCGCAGCAGGGGCGGCGGGTGGCCTGCGACAGCGACGCAGGCACGCCGGCGGCCCAGGTCGAGGTGGACGTAGGCGCAGCTGGTGAACAGTCCGGGGTCCAGGTCGGTCAGCAGACGGTTGGCGGCGGCCAGGACGTGGTCGGGGGGTGCGCCCACGGTGGCGTGTGCGTGGACGGCGGTGCGGACCTGTCCCATGAGGGCCGCGGCATCCACGTCGTGGCCCTGGACGTCGCCGATGGTCGCGGCGGCGGTGCGTTCGTCGAGGCGGATGAGGTCGTAGAAGTCGCCGCCGATGTCCAGGCCGCGCGCGGCGGGAAGGTAGCGGGCGGCCACCTTCAGGCCGGGGACGTCGGGGAGTGTGTGGGGCAGCAGTGCCGACTGCAGGCGGTGGGCGACGTCGTAGTTGGCGTCGTAGAGACGGGCGCGGTCGAGCGCCTGCCCGACCAGGCCGGCCAGGGAGACGAGCACGGCGCGTTCACCGGGCGCGAAGGTGTGGGGCCGTGCGTACGCGAGCAGCAGGGACCCGACGGGGCGGCCGGAGGCGATCAGCGGCAGGAAGGCCCACGCCGCCATCCCGTCCTCGTGGACGGTGGACGGATAGGCCCGCTGCAGCTCGGTGAAGTCCGCGAAGAATCCCGGGACGCCGTCGGCGAGCACCTTGACGCCGGGAATGTCCGAACTCAGGGGAACGGCATCGAAGTCGGCCAGCACATCCGCCTGGTACCCCCGGTGTCCGATGATCTTCAGGCGGCCTCCCTCCGCGGCCATGACGACCATGCCCTGCGCCCCGAGGGCAGGCAGCAGCTGGTCGGCCGTCTGCTGGACCACGTCCTGCACGCTGGCGGCTTCGGTGAGCGTGGCCGCCAGATGCATCAAGTGGTAGAGCACGGTGGCGCGGCCCGGCCCCGCGGCCGTCTCCGGGAGACGCACCTGAGCGCCGTCGTCCGCGGCGCCGGGTCTGATGCGGACGCTGACGCCGGAGGAGTCCGGATACAGCTCGAACGTCAGCCAGGCGTCCGGTGGCCGCACCACCGTGAAGACCTGGGGCCGGCGGCTGATGAGGGCGGCGCGGTAGCGGTCCTCGACCTGCGGGACGTCCATCCACGGCAGGACCTCCCACGGCAGCGCTCCCAGCAGGTCGTCCCTGCCGACACCGACGAGATCGGCCGCCGCCTGGGTGATGAAGGTGATGCGACCGTTGAGGTCCATCGCGCATGCGCCCTCGGGCAGGCGGTCGAGGAACGCGGCGACTTCGGTGGCCTCGCCAGGGGAAAGGCTGCGCCCGCCCGATGCGGGCAGAGCCCGGGGCCGGCCGGCGGGCAGCAGCGGCTCGCCGCGGTCCGCCTCCTCCTGCAAGCGGTTGCCCAGGCGGCGGCAGCCGGCCTCGATGACGTCCCGCTCGTGCGGACTGAGCTCCTGCGGCCTCGTGCCGGGCCACAGCAGCACCACCCCGCCCAGGACACCTGCGTCGCTGCTGAGAGGAGCGGCGGCCAGGGCGAAGTCGTACGGCAGTACGAGCGCCGGTCGCGGGTAGCGGCTCGCCATCGCCTCCTGCCCGCCGATCCACACCAGGCGCCGTTCCCGGACGGCGTCCGCCACGGGGATCGGATCAGTCAGGGCCACCCGTGTCCAGGGGGCGAACGTCTCCTGCGGCGCCCCCGTGGTCACCGTCAGCCACACAGCGTCGCCCTTCGGCGACAGCACATACAGCAAGGCCCCGGAAGCACCGCTTTCCCGCACCAGATCCAGCAGTGCCGCGTCCATCAAGGGCCTGCCTCGGCCAGTAGGGGCGGGGAGGACGGTGGAATGTCAGCCGCTGCGGGCCTGTCCGGCGGCCGCCGGGCCTTCCCCACCCGGCCGGAGCCGTCCCGGTCCGCCCACAGGATGCCTGCTGCGCGCCGACGTCGTCGCGTGCTTCGCGCCGCGCCCCGCAGTGCCGGCCGGCGCGACCGGCGGCTGCGCCACGCAGGTCCGGGCCGGGCCGCCCGACGACGACCACGCCGAACATCACCCATGGAACGGACGATACGCCCAGACGTTGGGGACGGCACGGGTGAACGACAGCAACGCGATGTCGGCTTCGGCACGGCCCCGGCCGCCAGGTCCGTCGTCGGCGGGCGAGCGATGCGGACGCGCCGGCCCGGGCTGCGCGGGGTCCTCCGGGCCCCGACGCAGGACACGCGCGCCGTGCACGTGTCGCGGCTCGGCCGGCAGACGGTGGATGACCGGCACGCAGACCAGCGTCGTGAAAAAGGGCCCGAACGGGTGCACCGGAAAGAAGATCGTCTGCCCGACGAGGCACAGCACCGCCGGACGGATGCCCGTAAGGCGCGACCCGCCGAACCGGCCCTGGCCGGAAACGGAGATCCGTCAGTGGGCGGCAGGCTCGACATGGGAGGCGGGCGGCCGTCCCGGACTGTCGTCCAGGAACTCACGGATCGCGAAGCACAGCAGGGTGATCGCCGCGGTCCACACCACGACCGCCACCGTCGGGTAGCTCCAGGTGAACAGCACGACGGCGGCGACCACCAGGATGACCACCCCGATCCAGCGCTTGAAGCGGTGGACGAACCGCCCGACCGCGCCGAGCCGCAGTCCCGCCGACGTCGCCGCGTCACGCACGGCACCGATGCCGGTGCGGCAGCCGGTGCGCGTGAGGACGGCGATCCGGGACGGCCCGGCCAGGAAGGCACCGGCGGCGGTGAAGAGGGCGACCGCCGCCAGCGAGCGCACCGCGGCCCGCAGGAACCTCACCAGCGCGTCGTACACGGATCCCGCCGCGGCCTGGGACGCTCCCGGAGGCAGGTGATCGAGGTAGATGTCGCGGGCGACGGTGAGACCGATACCGAGGACCAGCATGGCGAGGAACACGGCCAGCGCGGCCCCGATGAGCGCGTGCCGGCGGTGGAACGCCACGTATACGCCCGCTGCCGCAACCAGCAGGGCGATGAGGGGCAGCCAGCCGCCCAGGATCTCCAGCACGCGCACGTACGTCTTGATCTCGCCGACGTCCTTCGAGGCGAACACCACGAAGTCCGTGTGCACGGCCGGGATCTTCGCGGCAGGAGAGAAGCCGGCGTCGACCAGCTGGTCCTTCACCTGGGCGACGATCGGGCCGAGGTCGACGACGACCTGGTTGTCCTTGAGCTTGACCGTGCTGTCGGACTGGCCGGTCAACGCCTTGTCCAGCGCGGAGTGCGCCCTGCGGTTGGCGTTGACCCACACCGTCTCGAAGGCGCTGCTGGTCACCACTTTCTCCACGGTTCCGCTGACCAACCGCTTCAGGCCGTTGCTGATGGGACCGTCCAGGTCGCCCAGCAGCTTGGTCACCCGCGGTGGGACACCGTCCTGCTCGGCCGCCTGCGTCAGCTGCTTGACCAGGGCGTCCACGTCCACCTGCGCCAGCACCGCGTCGGTGACCCGGTTGGTGACCGCCTTCTGCACATCGGGGTCGCCGGCCAGCGGCTTGACGGTGTCGACGTACCGGTCGGTGTCCTGCACGATGCTGTCCGCCCACACCGCGACGACGGACAGCAGCGACAGCAGCCCGGCGAGAAGGATCAGCAGGACGGAACCGAGTGAGCGAAGCAGGTGATGCCGCGGCACCGGCGACGGCCCGGCATCCTCCAGGGCATTCACCCGCTGCCGCAGTTCGTTCAGCTCGTTGCGTTCCCCGGCCGAAAGCTGTCCGTCACCACTGTGGCTCATGGACCCAGCCAAGCGACCCGGCGGCCGGTCCGCGACCTCGGCGAACCATGTGAGTGAACGGCGCAGGTGCGCCGCCGGTGGTCCGATGATGCAATTGACACGACAGAGGCGGGGCGTGCCGGGGGACATTCGCAAGCACCCGAGGTGAGACCGTGAGCAGCGAATTCGAAGAAATGGGTCCGATCGACTACCTCGTCGTCGAGTTCCCCGGCAACCGGATGACAGGTGAGGGGTTCCCCCTCCTCGTCGACCTGGTGGATCGCGGACTCATCAGGATCCTGGATCTGATGTTCGTCAGGAAGGACGCCGACGGATCGGTGACCGGCATGGAGATCGCCGACCTCACGGGCGACGGTGAGCTCGACCTCGCCGTCTTCGAGGGCGCGTCGTCGGGGCTGCTGGGCCAGGACGACATCGAGGAGGCGGCCACCGCACTCGAGCCGGGCAGCTCCGCCGGCATCCTGATCTACGAGAACCGGTGGGCCGCGCCCTTCGCCGCCGCTCTTCGCCGGGGCGGGGGCCGGATGGTCGCCTCCGGACGGATTCCGATGCCCGACCTCGCCGCCGCACTCGACGCGATCGAGACACCTCTCTAGGGCTCAGCCCACCAGAAGGGACACAGTCATGCCAGGTCTCCTCCGCGGGGTCGCGCGCACCGCCGTCGTCGCCGGCACGGCCACCGCCGTCTCGAACCGCGTCTCCCGCCGACAGCAGGGCCGGTGGGCGGCGCAGGAGGGCTACGAAGCGCCCGCGTACCCGTCGCCCTCGTACGCCGAACCGCCGCCTCCTCAGGCCCCTCCGGCCCCTCCGGCGGTCCCCGACATGACCGACAAGATCGAGCAGCTGAAGCAGCTCGGTGAGCTCAAGTCCCAAGGGGTGCTGACCGAGGCCGAGTTCACGGAGCAGAAGCGCAGGATCCTCGAGTCCTGACCGCCAGCCTGCGCACGGCCGCGGCGGCCTTCCGAACCCGGCCGTGCGGGTTGTGCACGACCCATCCGCGCCGGTCGGCGACCGGCTCGCGCCGACGTGGACGAGGACCGCGGCGGACAGGCGGCGTGCCTTGGCCGCGCCGTTGCCGTGCCGCGCCTTGGGTGCGCCGCGCCTTGGCCGCACCGCACTTCTGCCGCGCCGAACGCATCACCGCGGTTGCCGCTCGCCTCTCCCCCGGCGAACGTGGGAACGGCCGACCCCGGCAGCGTGGGAACGGCCGTCCCGGCAGCGGGGCAATCACCCGCGGCCACGCACCGTTGCGCGCCGGCGGGCCGGGGATGCGCTGATCCGACCGCGGCCCCGGCCGCACACCACCCTCGTCCCGACGCAAGGGAGCACAGCCCATGACCGAGGCCCGGCCCGGCAGCCCCGGAGCGGACCGGCGCGTCGCCGACACCACCGCGATGTCGGCGCTTCCCCTCAGCGGCCCCAGCCTGTCGGCTCACGCCGGGGCGGCCACGGACCTGCGGCGGGTCGGCATCTCCCCCGACCACTGGTATCCGGTGGCGACCTCCCGCAGCGTACGGCGCAACCGCACCTTCGCGACCGCCTTCGCGGGTCAGCGGATCGCCCTCTACCGCGGGAGCAGCGGTACCGTCCACGCGCTGGAGGACCGCTGCGCGCACCGCCAGGTACCGCTGAGCATGGGCGTGGTGCAGGGCGAGATCCTGCGCTGCTGCTACCACGCCTGGGCCTATCGCGGCGACGGACGCATCTCGCAGATCCCCTACCTGCCCAAGGGGTGCGCACGGCCGCCGCGCGGCGTGCGCTCGTACCCGGTCCGCGAGGCGTACGGCCTGGTGTTCCTGTTCCCCGGAGAGGCGGCACTGGCGGAGGCCGCGCCGTTCCCCTCTCTGCCCGAGTACCACTCCCCCGCCCACCGGACCATGACGTTCTCCCGGACGGTGCGGTGCCACTACTCGTTCATGCACGAGAACCTCCTCGACATGAACCACCAGTTCCTTCACCGCAGTGTGCTGGGCCGGATCCAGCCCGAGTTGCTCGGGTACGAGACGGGCCCGCGGCACGTCGAGGCCCGGTACCTGTTCGTCCCGGCCGGGGGCCGCAAGGACCGGGGTGCGGGCCTGCTGTCGGCGGAGGGCATCGGCGGCAAGGACACACCGGACGTCATCACCATCCGCACGCAGTACCCGTACCAGACGCTGCGGGGTGTTCCCGACGGCACGGACACACCCGCGTTCTCCCTGTGGGCCGCCTACGTTCCGAAGGACGCCGAGCAGCGCGTGAACCACGCGTTCGGCCTCCTCACGATCGCGAAGCCGGCCGTGCCCGGAGTGATCCACCTCGCGTGGCCCCTCATCCGCCGGTTCACCGAGCGCGTCTTCGCCCAGGACCGCATGGCCGTCGAAGCCGAACAGCGCGCCTGGGACGAACAGGGCGAGGACCGCAACCACGAGGTCTTCCCGCTGATCCTGGACGTCCGCCAGGTGCTCCGCAGCAATGGCGTGCCACTGCGTCCGACCGAGGCGCTCGCGGGTCCCCCGTGCGGTTCCGCCGGGCCGGCTGGTCTCCCTTGACGTCTCCGGCAGGCGTCAATGCAAGCCCTGCGTTCAGCACACAGGCGAGGACCTAGCGGGGCCCCGAAAAGGCCGATCCGAACTCCGTCCCGCCACCGGCCGAATCGATGGCGCGAGAACATCAGCTGCCGACACCAGCGGCCTCAACGGAGGCTGGAGGCACCGGGACCGGCCTGTCCAGCACCTGGTCCAAGACCTCGGTGAGCAACCGCGCCGGATTCTCCGGGAGTTCAGTGGCGCGCATCGCGACGACGGCGTCCGGACGGACGAGCAGTGCCCCTTCGGCGGACAGCCACGGGACGTCGACGCGGTGCGCGGGAAGTGCGAGGTCCGCCGCGGCGCTGATCCAGCGCTCGCCGGCGACGCCCACCAGCAGGGTCCACCGGGACGCCACCAGGTCGAGCGTGGAGATCCCGTCGATCCACGCGTGGGGGACCCGTGACCCGGGCGATCCGTCCAGCACCAGGTCCACCGTGGACGGGAGTTCCGGCCGCGGATCGACGACCGCGGCGGAGTCGTACCGCTGGCCGAGGTGCACGACCGGCGCCGCCCACACCCCCGCCGCCGCCCTGGCGGCGTCGGCCTCGGGTCCGCGCCCCCAGTGCAGTTGAGGGTCGGCGAGCCTGCGCCTGGCCTGGTCCAGCGTGGCCGCCGCGACCGGCTCACGCTCGTGCGCGTACGTGTCGAGCAGCGCGGCACCGGCGTGGCCGTGGTGGACGGCGGCCAGCTTCCACGCCAGGTTGTGCGCGTCGGCGACCCCGGTGTTGAGGCCGAACGCGCCCAGCGGCGAGACGGTGTGCGCGGCGTCGCCCACCAGGAACACCCGGCCCACGGCGAAGCTCTCGGCCGCCGCGCTCCGAGGCCGCCACGGCAGCACGCTGCGTACCTCGACGTCGAGTTCGGGATCGCCGACCGCCAGCCGGACCAGCGCGGCGCAGCGCTCGTGGGTGAAGTCCTCGGGGCGTTCACCGCCGTCGACGTCGCACCGGACGTGGAAGACCCAGTCGGTCTCGCCGTCCACGGTGGCCAGCAGTCCGGGCGCCTCCGGCGTGGTGATCGTGCACGTGGCGAAGGACATGCCCCGCAGCTGCGGCCGCAGGTCGGCCCGGAACAGGATGTTGATCATCGACTTGCCCAGGTCGCCCGGCCCGGAGGTGGCCACGCCGAGCGCGGTACGGACGGTGCTGTGCGTGCCGTCGGCGGCGACCACGCGCGCGCACCGCAGCGAGTACGGGCCTTCGGGACCTACGAGTTCGACGTCGGCTCCGTCGGCGTCCTGCCTGATGCCGACCAGGCGGGTCGACCAGCGCAGGTCCGCCCCTCGGCGCGCCAGGTCGGCTGCCACCACGGCGTCGAGCCGGTCCTGGGCGCAGACTCCGCGGAGCCTGAACGGCGTCACGTCCAGCTCGTCGGCGGACGGCGTCGGCATCGGCACGGTCACGACGTCACCCGCGCCCATCTCGACGACGGTCCGCGCCACCGCCTTGCCCGCCGCGCCCCGGAGGTCGACCGCGACGGCGTCCACGGCGGTGTCCAGCCCGAGCTCGCGGAGGATCTCGACCGTGCGGGGCCCGATGCCGGTGGCGCGTGGGTGCACCGACGGCCCGGATCTGCGTTCCACCAGCACCACGGGGACGTCGTGGTGGGTGAGCAGTGCGGCGGTGAGCAGGCCGACGCTGCCTCCGCCGACCACGAGCACCGGCACTTCTGGGTACGCCGTATCCGTCATGGATACACCGTAGCCAGAAGGTAGGATGCGGGTCAACGAGAAAGGAAGCGCCGCGATGACCGAGCCCGTTCCCTCGTCGGTGTGGACCCGGCCGCGCCCCGAGCCCCGGCGACGGGCGCCCGGGGTGGACCAGTACGTCGCCGTGGCGCTGGCCGTCGCCGACGCCGAGGGACTGGCCGCGGTGTCGATGCGGCGGGTCGCCGGTGACCTCGGTTCCGGCACCGCCTCGCTCTACCGGTACATCGCCAGCCGGGACGAGCTGGTGGACCTCATGATCGACGCGGCGCAGGGCGAGGAGCCCTTGCCCGAGCCCACCGACGACTGGCGTGCCGATCTGGCGGCGGTCGCACACGCCTTGCGTGCGACGCTGCTTCGCCACCCCTGGCTGGCGGCCGAACTGGCGGGCAGGCCCGCGCTCGGCCCCAACTCCCTGCGCCGCTCCGAGTCCGCGCTGCGTGCCGCGGTCGCGCTCACACCCGACATCACCCTCGCCTCGCAGGCACTTGGCGCCGTGCACGCGTACGTACTGGGTTCCGTCGCCGCCCAACAGGCCGTGAAACGGGCGGAACAGCGCAGCGGGCTCAGCGAGGAGGAGTGGCAGCGCAGCGTCGGCCCCTACATCAGCGAGGTCCTCGCGGCGGGCGAACACCCGATGCTGGCCCGCCGCGTCCACGAAGCGGAGGAAGTCGACCCCGACGTCGCGTTCACCTTCGGCCTGGACTGTGTGCTCGACGGCCTGGCCGCCCGGCTGGACCGCTGAACCGGGACGCACGACGGGCGGGGGCCACGCCGGCTGTGGGCTGCTCCTCGGCGGATCGGTGCCTGCCCGGGCCTCAGCCGTCGGCGCGCATGGCCTCCAGCACGGTGCGCGCTCGCCTCACGACGGGCGGCCACAGGGATGGGGACCCCAGCGCGGCCACCACGTCGGCCCGTACGTGCGGTTACTTCACGTCGCCGCACACATGTCCGCGCGGCGTCAGCGGGCGAGCCTCTCGGGGATCGTCGGCAGAACCTTCTCGGCGATGGCGAGGAGGGCGCTGTCGTCGGGAAGGGCCCCGGACTCACTCCACACGGTGATGTCGCAGTAGCCACCCCTGTCGTGACGGTCCAGGGCCACGGACAGCGTCCTGGCCAGGGGGCCCTGCTCGACGGGGCCGCCAGAGGCGCTGGCTCCGAGGTCGATCTCGAACTTCATGGTGTGGTCCGAGGACAGCACGGCAGGCCGACCGAGGACCTTGAGGGTCTTGACGTCCCTCTCGTTCCCGTACTTCATCAACTTCACGTACTGGGCGGTCGACAAGCCGTTGTAGGTGGCCGAGACGTTCACCGTGTACGTGTCGAAGGCGACCTCGGCCTCCGGCTGGGCCACCCGGCCGTCCGTGAGTGGAGCGGTGTTGTTGGTGCCGGAGGCAGTCGTCGCGGTCTCTCCCGGCGTGCCGAGGAGCTTGGCCAGGTCCGGCCTGTTGAGCGCCTCGCACAGCTCGGCACCGGTCACAGGCCGGGGCTTGTCCTTGTAGGGCTTCGGAAGCTTCTCGTCCGCCTGGTCCGAACACGAGGCGGGCTGCGAGGCGTTGGCCTCGGACGGCATGAAGCGCGGGCCCGCCCACACCGCGACGCCGAGGGCCGCGAACACGGCCACGGCAGCGAGGGCCTGGCCCCACGCGTTGTGGTCCTTCTCCGGAGTGCGCGGGACAGCAGGCGCACCGGTTCCGGTCTGAGGCTGAGACGGCGGCGAGGACGAGAGCTGGGGCGGGGGCTCGGACGCCGAAACAGCGACCGCCGTCCCGTCCGCGGTGGCAACCGGACCCGGGTTCCGGCGTGCGCGCAGGGCCCGGACCACCCCGTGGACGCGTACGGCGGTGAACACGAGGAACACCAGACCGAGACCGGCCGCGGTCCAGTCACGATCGTGCACGGCGAGATACGAGATGCGTACGCCGAGGACCGATCCAAGTGCGATGAGCAGGGGCTCACGCACCCAGAAGGGCAGGAGACGGAGGAGGAAACCGAGCATCCGGTGATCTCATCAGGCCAAGATCGCATCCGCCGTGATGGAAGCCACAATTCCGGGCGCCCTCGGGTTTTGCCGCGACGCGGGACGAGAGGCCGACGGACGATCCCGGGTCCGGCTGCCGGGTCACAGCGGAAGCAGGCGCGGAACGGAGCGATGTCCCAGCGGAGTTCACTTCACCTCGCGGCCCGTTACTCCCTCACCCCGGCCGCGACCCTCGTGGCCTCCGGAGCTGGCCGCCGCAGACGGACCGGCGGGCTGGTCCACGCTCGGCACACGCCACGCGGGACAACCCCGACCTCAGAGGCTTCGTCCGCCGACGGCACGAACGCTTCGCTCGCCCGCAGCGTCATAGATGCATGAAGACAACGCGCCGCGCCGCCCTCCTGCTGCTGAGCACGGGGCTGCTCCTGTCCGGCTGCTCGGACTCGACCGGCATCGCCACCGGCTCACGGCGTACCGCGCCCACTCTGCCGGCCCGCACGGGGACACTCGACGATCAGCACGACGGCCCGGCGCACCCCAAGAAGCACAAGGCCTATCCGTACGACCTCTATACGCACTGCGGCATCAAGTGGGCCGAGTTCGGAGGGCATTGGTGGGTCCTCGACTCCGTTCTCCCCGGTCCCGAAAGGGTCAAGGGTGAGCCGCGGTGGCAGGAAAGCGAGACCCTGGCCGGGTACATGACCCTGACCGGCCCGGACACGGCGCACTTCGACGCCGCCGGCACACCGACACTGCTCTTCGTGCCGAGCAAGGTGGACCCACCCGGCTGCAAGTAGACCGTCTCCCCCACCAGCCCAGCCGCATTCATACGGCCAAAGCCTCCCACCAGTGCTCCCCTAGCGAGCCACGTCCGCGCATCGTCCTGGCCGCACACGGGCACACACCAGGACTCGCCCGGAAAGGCGACGACAGCCGACCGCTGTCCGGCCGGTCAGGCCAGGCGCAGGTCGATCCAGGGGACGGTGTCACCCTCGCGCAGCAGATAGCGTTCGAGTTCGACGAAGCCTTGGTGCAGGGCGAAGCGCAGCCCGTCGGCATTGGAGGCCAGTACCACCGTCTCGATCACCTCGGCGTCCAGTGCGCGGGCCTGGCCCAAGGCGCGCTCGTAGAGTCGAGCGCCGTGGCCGCGGCGGCGGTGTTCCGGCAGCACACGGGCGATGACCGTGGCGGTGCCGCCGTTGTCCTTGGTGGGCGGGCGCACGGTGGTGCAGCCGATCAGGACGTCGCCGAGGTACGCGACCTCCATGCGGTTGCGGCCGGTGCGGTCGCGGACGTCGTCGAGCGACAGCACGTCGCCGGGGACGATCAGGTTGTGGGCGTAGCGCCAGTCGCGGATCGAGTCGTCGTCGTCCACCGTCTGGATACGAAGGTCGTTCATCGGCCCAGCAAATCGGTGTTCGCGGTGGAACGTCAACCGGCAATGACGCGGGGGGACATGAGGTCCAGGACCCGGGAGACGAGGGCGGTCAGACCCCGTCGGTCAGGTGAGCGCGCTGTGCGGCGGCGTCGGCGACCGAGGGTGGCGCATGGCCGCAGTCAGGCCGCGAACAGGTCGAACGTCGAGGAGTGCCGCGGTCCCGCCAGCACGTCGAGCTGCGGGTCCACCGCCAGTACCGCCTGATGCATCCGCTGCAACTGCGGCGACGGCTCAACCCCCAGGTCGTCGATCAGCCGCATCCGCAGCCTGCGGTAGACCTCCAGCGCCGTCGCCTGCCGGCCCGCCCGGTACATCGCCAGCATCGCCTGCGAGTGAAGCCCCTCGTGGTGGGGATGCCGCGCCGTCAGCTCCGTCAGCTCGGCGATCAACTCCGAGTGCCGGCCCAGCCGCAGATCCGCGTCGATACGCCGCTCGACCGTCACCAGCCGGCTCTCCTGCAACCGCATGACCTCGATCTCCAGCACCGGCCCCAGCTTCACATCCACCAGCGGCGCGCCACTCCACAACTCCAGCGCCGCACCGAAACGGGCCGCGGACAACTCGTTGTCGCCCGCCTCGAACGCCGCCTGCCCCTGACGGATCCACTCCTCGTAGCGGTTCACGTCCACGCAGCCCTTGTCGATCTGCAGCAGATACCCGCCGTGCCGGGTGACCAGAACGTCCTTCGCCCCCGAGCCGGACCCCGGCCCGATCGCCGTCCCCAACCGCCGCCGCAGCTGCAGAATGTAGGTCTGCAACGTCGTCAGCGCACTCGCCGGCGGCTCACACCCCCACAGCTCCTCCATCAGCGTCGGAACCGGCATCACGCGCCCCGGATACAGCGCCAGCAGCGCCAGGATCTGCCGCGGCTTCCCCGCCGACGGAACGATCGACGCCCCGTTGACCTCGGCACTCAACGGACCCAAGACCTGAATCAGCATGGCGCCCTCCCCACCTCGTCGAGTTCGTGCCCCAGTTACCAGCCCGGCTGAAAAACACCGCCACCACGCACGCTAACGGCCCGCCCACGCCACCAACACGACCCTGTAGCCATCCTCCAGCGGCACTCCACACCACATGAGGTACCAGGCCGCTGAACTCGCCCTGTGCCAGGCGACCTTGAGTGCCGCGCATCCGTCGGCACGCCGGCGATGGTGGCGGTAGGACCACCCCCGATCGGGTGTTCAGCACCAGCGACCGGAAGCACCGAGAACGGCAGGATTCACACCACTGAATCAACAGGAGATGGCTCATACGAACCCAGGGGGACACCCATGCACGAAACCGTCGCCAGGCGCTTTGCGGGCCTCGCCGGCATCGCCACTGCTGTGGCCTTCATCATCGAAGTGCCTCTGTACTTCATCTATTCCGGTCCGCCGCCGGACGCGAACGTCCTCGCCAGGCTGTTGATCGGGATCTTCGCGCTGGCGTTTCTGATCGTCTTCGTGACGGCCTTCCGCGAGCTGGTCAAAAAGGCTGCCCCCGCCTCTGAATGGGTGGGTGCGTTGGCCTTCGCCGCGGGGCTGGTCTACGTCACGGTCACCCTGGTCTCCAGCGGGCTGGAAGCCGGTGCGGTCATCGCCGCCGACCATGCGATCGACCCGACCATCACCGTCGACGGCACCTACATCCTCTACGGGTCGATCGACCGCCTCGTGCTCGCCCTGTTCCTGACCGCCGTGGGCTACGGGATCTCCCGTACCGACCTGCTGCCGAAGTGGACCAGCCGCTCCGCGTTCGTCCTGGCCGGGGTCAACCTGGCCTTCGTGCCGTCTCTGTTCTTCGGCAACACCCCCGCGCACTTCTACGCGGCGAACGGCTGGGGCACCACCGCCCTGATGGGCGCGGTCTTCAGCTACTGGATGCTCGCGGTGGGCATCTCCCTCTGCCGTAGCGCCCCACGGTCGGCACCCGCTGACACGCCGGCTCCCGGGCGGGCACCGGCCTCGCCGTGAGCGCCTGACGCTGCCCGCGCCGGGCTGACCCGTCACGGCCGGGCGGGGACCGGCCGAGAACGCGGGTCACCTCCACCACGCAGGCGGGCCCGGGTACTGCCGACGCAGACCCGGACCCGCTGCAAGCTGCCCACCCGGGGAAAGGTGTGCTCACCGGGCGTCGACGGTCGGCATCCGACTCCCTCCGCCGGACATGCGGCCGCGGAGGGGTGACCTGCGCGACGCCTGCGCGGTGAGCGGCGTCTCACCGCCGCACCGTTGCTATGCAACGCGGTGCATAGCAAGATCGTGCCCATGGCGCTCGAGCACGCGATCCTCGTTTCCCTGCTGGAGAAGCCGGGCTCCGGCTATGAGCTGGCCCGGCGGTTCGAGCGGTCCATCGGCTATTTCTGGAACGCCACCCACCAGCAGATCTACCGCGTGCTCAAGCGCATGGAGAACGACGGCTGGGTCGACGTCCGGGACGTCCCGCAGTACGGGCGTCCCGACAAGAAGGAGTACACCGTCGCCGGGCCCGGCCGCACCGCGCTCTCCGCGTGGCTCCACGAGGCGACCCAGCCCGAGAACGTCCGGCACGACCTGGCGGTCAAGGTCCGAGGCGCCGCCTTCGACGATCCGACGGCCCTGATCAGCGAGGTCGAGCGGCATCGACAGGCGCACAAGGACCGGCTGGCCCATTACCTCGCGGGCGAGAAACGCGACTTCGCGGAGGCCCTTGCGAGCGGTCCGCCCGACGCCGAGCGCGAGCTCCAGCACGTCGTGCTGCGTGGCGGCATCGCGTACGAGCGAATGATGATCGCCTGGCTCGACGACGTCCTCACCACCCTCGCGGGCTTCACCACCGGCGACTGACCCGCCGGACAGCCCTCACACCCCGTATCCAGCGACAGACCCGTCCCCTCCCAGACGAAAGGCGGCACCCCGTGGCCGACGCGCTGCTGTTCAACCCGCGCACCTACAACCCCAGGCACTTCGACCAGGAGACCCGCAGGCTGCTGCGCGCCACCATCGACTGGTTCGAGGAGCGCGGCAAGCGCCGGCTCATCGAGGACTACAGCACCCGCGCCTGGCTGGAGGACTTCCTCGCCTTCGCCGCCCGGGAGGAACTCTTCGCCACCTTCCTCACCCCCGCCTCCGCCGCCGCGCCCGGTGAGAACGACAAGCGCTGGGACACCGCCCGCATAGCCGCCCTCAACGAGATCTTCGGCTTCTACGGCCTCGACTACTGGTACGCCTGGCAGGTCACCGTCCTCGGTCTCGGCCCCGTCTGGCAGAGCGAGAACCCCGCCGCCCGGGCCCGCGCCGCCGAACTGCTCTCCCAGGGTGAGGTGTTCGCCTTCGGCCTGTCCGAAAAGGCCCACGGAGCCGACATCTACTCCACCGACATGCTCCTGGAGCCGGACGGCTCCGGCGGCTTCCGCGCGAACGGCGCCAAGTACTACATCGGCAACGGCAACGCGGCCGGCCTCGTCTCCGTCTTCGGCCGCCGCACCGACGTCGAGGGCCCCGACGGCTACGTCTTCTTCGCCGCCGACAGCCGCCACCCGTCGTACCACCTGGTCAAGAACGTCGTCGACTCGTCGAAGTACGTCAGCGAGTTCCGCCTCACGGACTACCCGGTGAGCGAGGACGACATCCTGCACACCGGCCGCGCCGCCTTCGACGCCGCCCTGAACACCGTGAACGTCGGCAAGTTCAACCTGTGCACCGCGTCGATCGGCATCTGCGAGCACGCGATGTACGAGGCCGTCACCCACGCGCACAACCGCATCCTCTACGGCCGACCCGTCACCGCCTTCCCGCACGTGCGACGCGAACTGACGGACGCCTACGTGCGCCTGGTGGGCATGAAGCTGTTCAGCGACCGCGCCGTCGACTACTTCCGCAGCGCCGGCCCCGACGACCGCCGCTACCTTCTCTTCAACCCGATGACGAAGATGAAGGTGACCACCGAGGGCGAGAAGGTCATCGACCTGATGTGGGACGTCATCGCCGCGAAGGGCTTCGAGAAGGACACCTACTTCGCCCAGGCCGCCGTCGAGATCCGGAGCCTGCCGAAGCTGGAGGGCACCGTCCACGTCAATTTGGCGCTCATCCTCAAGTTCATGCGCAACCACCTCCTCGACCCGGTCGCCTTCGAGCCCGTCCCGACCCGTCTCGACGCGGCCGACGACGACTTCCTCTTCCGCCAGGGTCCCGCCCGGGGTCTGGGCTCGGTGCGCTTCCACGACTGGCGGCCGGCCTTCGACACCTACGCCCACCTGCCCAACGTCGCCCGCTTCCGTGAACAGGCGGACGCCCTCTGCGAGTTCGTCCGCACGGCGGCTCCCGGCGAGGAGCAGAGCAAGGACCTCGATCTGCTCCTCGCCGTCGGGCAGCTCTTCGCCCTCGTCGTCCACGGCCAGCTGATCCTGGAGCAGGCGGCCCTGACCGGCCTCGACGAGGACATACTCGACGAACTGTTCGCCGTCCTCGTCCGGGACTTCTCCGCGCACGCCGTAGAACTGCACGGCAAGGACTCCGCGACCCAGCAGCAGCAGGACTGGAGCCTGGGCGCACTCCGCCGTCCCGCCGTCGACGAAAAGCGTTCGCAGCGCGTCTGGCAGCAGGTCGAAGCGCTGTCGACCGCGTACGAGATGACGCCCTGAGCCCTGGCACCACGTCGGGTCGGCCCGCGTAGTACGACCACACTGGCCGTACTCCGCGGGCCCGGCGGTGAGCATGCGGCACCGCCACATCACCACTCAGTCGGCCAAGGCCCCTGAGACGCTGCCAGCGCGCGCAGCGGACCGCCCTGGGTCAGCTGGCGGTGGGCCAGGTCCGCAGCAGAGCGGCGATTTTCCCGGCGGTGCAGGCGGGATCCAGCAGGAGGTCCTTCAGGGCGACCGCATCCTGGCGGCCGGGCTTGACGGAGATCCCGGCGGCCTCCAGGTACATCACCCCGGACGCGGCGGCGACGGCCATGTTGGAGCGCTCCAGCCAGCGGCAGCGGCCCAGCGTGTGCACCAAGGCGGCGGCCTTGGCGTAGGGCCCGCTGTAGATCGGCTCCTCGAGCAGCTCGGCCCGGTGGCGAGCGATCGCTGAGACCGGGACGCCGTAGTCGTCGGGGGCCGGGTCGTTCGCGCCGGCCAACTCGGCGACCTGGAGGATCCAGGGAACGTCGATGTGCAGTTCCATCAGGCCGCGTGCGCTCCCCGAGCCGTCTGCTGGGCTTCCTCGGCGTCGTCGAAGACAGCCTGGTGGTCGGCCAGGAAGCGGGCCGCCGCGTCGACCGCGTGGGCGCGCAGCCCGCTGGCATCCTCCTGCACCAGTCGCGCGAGGTAGTCCCCGACCCCGAGCCCCAGATCCGCAGCACGCTTCTTCGCGAGTTCGGCAACGTCCTCGTCCACGCGTGCGCCCAGCTGTGTCTTGGCCATGCCCGCATGGTAACAGGTGTTACCAGGGCGGTCGAGCCGCGAGTGCCATCCCTCTGTTCGCGCGACGACACGCCACCTCATCGTCCGGGGCCGCGACAGCCGGCCCCTCACTTGCCGCCCGCGAGGGCGCGAGGCCGCCCTGCGTCACATTCACCAGGTGGCCACCTTCACGCAACCCTTCACACACCTCGCGAGTCACATCAGCGAAGGTCTTCGCCTTCAATCCCTTCTTCAACCACGGGAGTTCCATCGTGCGTGCACGCACCCTGGCCGCCACCGCCGCCGCAGCGGCACTCTCCGCCGCCGGTCTGACCCTGCCGCTCGCCGGGAACGCCGCGGCCGCCACGACTCCGCGATTCGACTTCAACGGCGACGGATACGCGGACATCGCGGTCGGCATGCCCGATGCCACCGTGGACGGCAAGGCCAAGGCCGGTTACGTCAGCGTGATCTTCGGCGGCCCGCAGAGCCCGAGCCAGTCCACCGGCGTCATCAGCCAGGCCGAGGCCGGCATACCCGGCACGCCCGAGGCAGGTGACCGCTTCGGCTCCTCCGTGGCACCCGTCGACGTGAACGGCGACGGCGTCTTCGAGCTCGTCGTCGGCGCGAACGGCGAGTCCCTCACCTCCGACCAGCTCAAGGACGAAGGCACCATCACCGTCCTGGACGGCTCGGGGTGGAACGTCGAGGGCGTCACCGTGGCCCGAGGCGTGTCCGAGTACAGCAACATCGGCCGCACCCTGGCGACCGGTGACTACGACGGCGACGGGGACACGGACCTCGCGTACGGCGAGAGCGACGAAGAGGGCGGCGCGCTCCGTTTCCGCCCGGGACCACTCACCGCCGACCCGGTGACCACCACCACCCTGCGCAGTTACGGCATGGGCGGCCGCACCCGGGACCTGGCCACCGGCGACTTCGACGGCGACGGACGTGACGACCTCGCCACCGTCTGGAAGAGCACGGAGAATGCCGGCACCTTCATCACGCGCTGGGACGAGCAGGGCAACCCGGCCCGGTGGTGGGGCGACCCCGACGGAGGCAGCGCACTGGCCACCGCGGACTTCGACCTGGACGGCACCGACGACCTCGCGGTCGGTCTCGTACAGGACAACCCCGAGTCGGAGACCACCCATTGCGAGGACCGGCTCGGTGGTGCGGTGCTCGTGCTCAAGGGCTCGACCACCGGGAACTTCGGGGACGACAACCAGTGCGTCAATCAGTCGAGTCCGGAGGTCGGGGGTGCCGCCGAGGAGGGCGACGACTTCGGCGCCGCGCTGGCCGCGGGCGACCTGAACGGCGACGGCCGCCCGGAACTGGTGGTCGGCGTGCCCGGCGAGGACGTGGGCACCGTCAAGGACGCGGGAGGGTACGTCACCGTGAACGGCACGGAGCACGGCCTCTACGGCGGTCTCGCCCGCAGCCAGAGCACGCCGAACATGCCCGGCACGGCCGAGGCCGGCGACCGCTTCGGCGCGCAGGTGGCGGTCGGCGACTACAACCGCGACGGACTGTGGGACACCGCGGTGAGCGCGCCCGGGGAGAACGCCGGTGACCCCAGGTCGGGCGGCGTCTGGTTCGCGCCGAGCAGCACCGAGGAGACCTATCCGCTGGGCAAGTCGCTGACCCCGTTCGGCTTCGCGCTGCCCAACGGGGCCATTGCGTACGGTCAGATAATGGAGTCCTAGGACTTGGACTTGTCCGGGCACCCGGCGGGTCCGCGTGTCGCCTGGTCACCGATCGCCTGGTCACCGGTGTCCGGGAGGCGTGTCGTGCCGGTCACGGACCGCCGCACGACTCGCCGGCTCGGTCCGCTGCCCGAGAACACACTCCGGCCGGAGCAGTGCGGGCAGCGAACCACCCGTGCAGCAAGCGGCTTTGACGGCCCGTCAGTTGACCTTCGTTGCCCTCAGTTGACCTTCGTGCCCGCGCATTCCTCCGCTTCCGCGACGTACACCGCGACCGGGCCCAGTGTCAGCAGTCCGCTGGCGGCACCGGCGTGCTCCGCGTGGGCATCGCGCAGGGCGGCCGCGGCCTGGGCGGCGACCTCCCGTTCGCGGAGGCGAACGGCGGCGCGGACGGTGAGGCACCACATGGCCTCCTGCATGTGGTCACGCGCCGGTTCCGGCGCCGACCGCAGGGCGGTTCGGGCTTCCTCGCCCCGGTTCTGAGCGAGCAGGACGAGCGGCCGCGCCCACGGCAGGTACGGGCCCCAGTCGAGGCGCGGGTCGGTGGGCGCGGGCCGGTCGTGCAGCAGGCGCAGGCCTAGGAGGGCGAGCGGGAAGAGACCTCGGTGCAGTCCTGCCATGCCGGCTGTCCTCAGCTGGAGTTCGGCGGCGCGGTAGTGCGCTGCCGCCGTGGCCGCGCTGGGGCCATCGGGTTCCGCGCTGCGGGCGGCGGTGGCCCGGGCTCGGTACCACCCGGTCAGCACGGGCACGAGGGACGCCTCGGTGCTCGCGGCGAGTTGTTCGGCCGCGTCGGCGTGCGCGGTCGCGGCGCCGAGGTCGCCGAGTGCCGAAGCGGACTGCAGCCGGACGAGTCGGCCGAGTACGGCGAAGTTCGGCAGGCCGTGGCGGGTGGCCAGGTCGAGGAGCTCGGCCCCGATACCGTCCCGCACGGCGGCGAGCCCGGGTCGGGCGAACGACTGGAGGTAGCGCCCGTTGAGAGCGAAGGCCAGAAGCGCGGGGTCGGCGAGGCCCCGTGCCAGCGCCTCGCTCTGCCGGGCCGCCTGGTGTGCGCGCTCCCGCTGGAGTGCGGACAGATCGGCGCTGCGGCTCTCGACGGCGACGGTGGCCAGGAGGCGGGCACTCAGGTCGGCGGGGCAAGCGGGACCCAGCGCCGTGAGCGTGCGTTCGGCGGCCTCGACGACGGCTCGTGACTGCTCCGGGTCGTCGGCCCGGCTCCACAGTGCGGGCACGTCGTAAGCGCCGATGACCCGGGCGGTCAGCAGGAGGTCACCCGTGCGGTGGGCGGCCTGGATGGCCGCGAGGCGGTCGCGCCGCGAGTGGACGAGGGCTTCCCCACCCGCCAGTGCAAGGGTGCGGGCCAGATCCACCGTGGTGCGCGGGCCGAGCCGTACACTTCGGCCGGGCCACGCGGTCCGGGTGTCGGCGGCGGACGGGGACCCCGTGAGGATCTCCGCCTCCAGGCTTCGCAGGGCCGGACCGGGGTCGAGCCCGAGTTGGCCGGCGAGCATCGCGCGGGCGCGGCGAAGGGTGGCCAGCGCGTCAGCCCTGCGGCCGGCGTGGTGGAGCGCGCGGGCGAGCAGCTCCCAGGCGGGTTCGCGCCAGGGGTGTTCGGCGGCATGGGCACCCAGCTCGGCCACGAGACCGGGCCCCTCGCCCGCGTCCAAAAGGATGCGCGCGCGCAGTTCCACCCCCTCCAGCCGCAGCTCCTCCAGCCGCGTCCGCTCACGCTGCGCCCATACGGAGTCGGCCACGTCGGCGTAAGCGGGTCCGCGCCAGGACGCGAGGACCGCTTCGAGGTCGGTCACCGCATCGGGGTGTTGCCGGGCTCGGGACAGGGTGTCCTGGAAATGGTGGACGTCGACGTCCTCACGGGGCAGCAGCAGCGCGTAGCCGGGCCCTTCGGTGACGATGACCCGCGGCGGGGTGCGCGGCGCACGGTCGGGTTCGAGGGACCGGCGCAGGGCGGCGACGAAGGTGCGCAGGGCGCCCACGGCGCGATCCGGCGGATCGGCCCACAAGTCACCGACCAGGGTGTCGGTGGTGACCATCCGGCCTTCGGCGGCGACCAGCCGCCCGAGCACCTCGCGATGGCGTGGTCCGCCCAGTTCGACGGGAGTGCCGTCATCACGCAGGGCTCGTACGGCCCCGAGCACGTCAATGCGCATGCCCCCATCCTCCGTGCCGGGAGGGGGCTACGCCCAGCCGTGCTGATCGGCTGCTCATCGGTTTCGCGCAGGCTGACGCCGTCAGTTCCCCACCCGAAAGGACGGCCTCCCATGGCCCTCACCATTCCCGGCTTCGACCTCGTCCGCGTGCCCGGCACGGACGGCGTGGACGTGGCTGCCGCTGTCGGCGGCAGTGGTCCCCCGGTAATCCTGCTGCACGGTTTCCCGCAGACCCACCTGATGTGGCGGCACGTCGCGAAGCGGCTCGCCGAACAGCACACGGTGATCTGTCCCGACCTGCGCGGCTACGGCGCCAGCGGCAAGCCGGAGGCCACCGACCCGGGCGTGTACGCCAAGCGCGCCATGGCCGCCGACGTCGTGGCCCTGGCCGCGGCGCTCGGCCACGAGCGTTTCGCCCTGGTCGGCCACGACCGGGGCGCCCTGGTCGCCTTCCGGGCCGGCTTGGACCACCCGGACACCGTCACGCACCTCGGACTCCTCGACATCGTGCCGACGCTCGACATGTGGAACGTCCTGCACGGCGCCCCGGCAGCGGTCGCGTACCACCTCTTCCTCATGGCTCAGCCTCCGCGCCTGCCGGAGACGATGATCGGCAACAGCGCGGACGCGTTCTTCGGTTCGTTCCTCGACGCCTGGACCGACGACCCGACCGCCGTGCCCGCGGACGTGCGTGCCGAGTACCTGCGGGCGAGTGCCGCGGCGGTGACATCGATCGTCGCCGACTACCGCGCCTCGGCGGGCATCGACGTCGAACACGACCAGGCGGATCTGGACGCCGGCTCGCAGCTGGCCATGCCCGTGACGGTCGTCCAGCAGGACTGGGGCACACGCCTGGGCTATGACGCCGCCGGCGTGTGGAAGGCGTGGGCACCCGACCTGGACCACCGGTTGACGCGGGCGGGGCACTTCATGGCGGAGGAAGCCCCGGACGAGATCACCGCGGCGATCCAGGACCTCCTCGCCCGATGACGCCCCTGACGGCGCCGGCCCGGCGTCCTGCTCAACCACGTCTTCCTCTGCGGACCGCACCCGTCAGATCGCGGGCGACACGTACGGGAAGAACGCGGTGGGAGGGGCGTCGACGGCGTCTTTGCCCAGGCCGACACTGAGGGCGCTGTTCGTGGTGAGGGAGAACATCACTTCGCCGGCGTTGTCGTTCAGCGCTCTCCCGTTGAACTCCGCGAATCCGAACACCGCCGGTGTGCCGACGGTGTAGGGGAGAGTGTTCGGGAGAATGCGGTCGGCTACCTCCCGGCCGTATTCCTCCGCGTCGGTGGCGGTCCGACGGGCGCCCACCACCGCGGCCACCCGGGCGGCGAACTCCTCGGCGAACGCTTCCGAATCGCCGGTCGGCGGAGTCTGGTTGAGCCGTTCGGCGAGGTCGTCGTCGAACTGCGCGAATATCGGGGAGACCATCGGAAGTCCGCACCGGTCGATACGGTGCCATCCGCCGGAGTCGGTCGCGAGGGCCGTGACCCCCCAGACGCGGATGTCGGGCCCGCTCGTCAAGGGCAGCAGGTCGGCGTCCGGTACCTCCAGGACGATGGACCACACCTTCTGCTCGGAGAACAGGCTCTTCACCGACGTCCCGTCCGGAGCCGGTACGTCGACGTCGGTACCGTGCTGGAACGCCTGGCCGACCGCTTGCACCACCACGGGGTTCATCCAGAACGGGTCGCCGGCGCGGCCGGTCCACACGCGCAGTCCCTCCGCACCGTCGAGCGTGTGCCCCGTCGTGCCGGTGGACAGCACCGTGCCGGCGGCCGCGTCGTCGGTGGCGTCCGCTCCGACGAGTCTGCGCAGTTCCACCGTCTGCGACCCGTCCGCGTCCGCGGTCCCGAAACGGAAGCGGTATGCCAGATCCTCGACGTTGTCGCCCGTACCGTCGACCTTGAACTCGTATCTGGCCTCCGGGTGGTACCCCTTCGGCGCACTCGGACCCGCGGATTCGGAGGCCACGTTCATCACGAAGACCGTGCCTCGTTCACCCCGGAACACGTAGAGGTCCGAAATGTTCAGGCGGGCATCGGCCCGGGCCGCGGGGGAATCCAGATGATGGGACATATCAGTGGCTCCACATGACTGCGGTAAGGGCGAACGCCTCTCTCGACCGCGAAACGCGTACGGTCACTGAAGCCGCCACCTGCACGACACCGTTTCGTGGCCAGGTACCAGCCCGAACGGATTCCAGAAGACGTCTCGAAGGCCGACGGCCTTCCTTGCATCTCCAGCCATTTTAATTGCTTTGCCTAATTCAGCCCTTTTTCGTGCCAAACGTGCGCCCGTGGGAGCTGCCGCAGCAGGAACCGGGTGCGCCCGTCCAGGTCGTCACCGCACCGGCATGCCCGAGCGGCTGTCACCGGTCGGCCGGCGCACGCAGGGGCGCATCGCGCAGTCGTCGATGCGGCGGGGCCACGGACTCGGCCGCCCACCGTCACCGCGACACTCGGGCAACCTCGCCCCGTCCACGGCCGAGGAGAGCCGGACAGACTGTGGCGCATCCGTCAGCCACCCGCTTCGTCCGCATAAGATCGGAATTGTGACCAGACCAGTACGGAGCCGACGTCGTCGGCGTCCCCTCGACGGACAGCGGCAGGCCATCACGCTGTCACCCGTGCTCGTCACCGTCCTCATCGCCGGCGTCGCCTTCGCCACCCCCAGAGAGATCGCCTTCAGCCGCCTCCTGCCCGCTGCACCCGCTCTGGCGGCAGCTCTGTGGCCCGTCCTGCCCACGATCCTGCTGGGGGCGTTCTGCTTCCTGATCATGATCTGCCTCAGTTTCGTCCACTCCGACCTCGGGACGCCGTACACGGCTGCGGCCATCGCCGCGGTCACTCTCGCGGCCGCCTACGCCAGCCATCTGCGACTGCAGCGCGAGGAGACGCTCTTCCAGGTCCGGCTCGTCGCCGACGCGGCACAGAAGGTGCTCCTACGGCCGCTGCCGCACCGCGTCCGGGACATCGAGATCGAGTCGCTGTACCTGGCGGCACAGGAGCAGGCGCGCATCGGCGGTGACCTCTACGAGGTGGCCGACACGCCGTACGGCCTGCGCCTGCTCATCGGCGACGTACGCGGCAAGGGCCTGTCGGCGGTGGGCGCGGCCGCGGCGGTGATCAACTGCTTCCGGGAGAACGCCTACGACCAGCCCGACCTGGAAGGCCTGATCAACCGGCTGCAGATCACCATGACCCGGCACAGCGCCGCCATTCCCGCCGACGACCAGCAGGAACACTTCGCCACCGCCCTGATCATCGAGATCCCGTACGGCGGCGGGCTCGTCCGGGTCCTGAACTGCGGACATCCACCGCCGGTGTTCGTGCAGAGCGGCGAGGTCCGCGTTCTCGAACCCACGGTCCCCTCGACACCGCTCAATCTCGCCGCGCTCCTCGGAAACAACTACTTCGTGGACACCATCGCCTTCGCGCCGGGCGATCAGATGCTGCTGTACACCGACGGCGTGACGGAGACCCGCGATCCCGGCGGCACCTTCTTCCCGCTGCCCGAGTGGATGCACCACCATCGCACGGAGGAGCCCCGGGAACTGCTCAACCAGCTCCACACGGACCTGCTCCGCTACAGCGGCGGACGGCTCGACGACGACATCGCCGCACTCGCCGTGCGCTACCGCTGACAGCCGCCCGGGATCACCGGCCCAGGCACGTGAGAGCGAAAAGGACGGGTCGCACGCCAGCCGGATCCGTGCGACGGCGGACACGGGGCCGCACGCCCGCACACCCGGTGCCGGGACACGGGCGTGACCTGCTTGACCCGCTGGGTCACCCCCTGCACAGTCGACATCACCAACAGGCGCGCCGCCGCCGTCCACGGCCTTCTGCGCAGGCGGCACCCGGCCCCGACACCCAGGAGCGACTGATCCCGTGGTCCTCGACCTGGTCCTGATCGGTACGGCCATCACCCTGGGCCCTTTGCACAACAGCGCCTTCATCCTGCTGCTCTCCTCACGGCACGGCGTACGCAAGGGCCTGGCCTTCGCCTTGTCCTGGCTGGCCAACCTGCTCGTGGTGATCGCGTGCGTCGCCCTGCTGACCGGCGGCCACCCACCGGCCCGGCACACCTCCCCCTCGACGGCCGCGATCGCGGTGAAACTCGCTCTCGGACTGGCCCTCGTCCTGTACGGCGCACACCGGCGCCGCAAGCCGCCCCGCCCTCACGGCCCGCCACGCTGGACCGCCAAGATCGACGACGCCTCCCTGGCCACCGCGGCCGGTCTGGCATGGCTGCTGCAGCCCTGGGCGCTGGTCGGCGCGGGCGCCGCGTCCGCCGTCAACGCGGACCTCTCCACGCCCACCGCCTGGCTGACACTGATCGGCTACTGCCTGCTGGCCACCCTCAGCCTCATCGTCATGGAGACGTACACACTCCGCGCGCCCTCGGCCGCGAACGCCCGGCTGAACGCCCTGCGAAGCGCGCTCGAAGACCACCAGGACCAGCTGGTCGTCACCCTCTCGCTCCTCCTCGGCCTGTGGCTGACGGCCCACAGCATCTACGAGCTGGTCACCTGACACGGGCGCCTCCGGCCCGGACGGCGCACGGCTCGGCCGAGTGCGGCACGATGGGGGAGTGCGTACCCGGCCCGTACTCGTCTTCGACGGAGACTGCGGCTTCTGCACCAGAGCCGTGGACATCCTCCGGAGGCTGGTGAAGCCGCGCTGTGAAGCGGTCCCCTGGCAGCGGGCCGACCTCGCGGCACTCGGCACCGACCGGCACCGGGCGCAGTACGAGGCCCTGTGGGTCACCCCTACCGGGACGGTGTACGGCGGTGTGCAGGCCGTGGCCAAGCTGCTGATGAGCGCCGGCGGTGGGTGGGCCGTCGCGGGCACCGTGCTGACACTGCCGCTGGTGCGCTGGATCGCTCACGGCGCCTATCGCGTGGTGGCCCACAACCGCGGCCGTCTGCCGGGGGGAACAGCGGCCTGCCGCCCCATCTTGTGACGGTGGGGTGGGGGCCAAGGCGGACCGGGGTCGGCGCCGCCGGACCGTCCCCGGCGCGTCAGGGACGCTCGAAGGCCTGCAGCAGCCCCCCGACGAAGAAGCACAGCGCTCCCGCGAGAGTGCCCCAGTTGGCGATGTCGACGTTCAAGACGCTTCCCGTGGCCGGCCTGGTGAAGTCGGCCAGCGCCGAGACCATGAAGAGCACGGAGCCGAGTTGATTGACCGCGACGATCCACCAGCCCAGGTCGCGTGGACGTACGCCCAACCGCCCGTGGCACACCTCGGCCAGGGCGAGGTGCCCCGAGATCAGGAAGAGGACGCAGCCGACCATGTCGGGGGCCCAGATCAGCCTGTTCGTCTGCTGCGTCGAGAGCCCCGTCAGCAGGGCGCTCACGAGGTTGATCCCGAAGACGAGCGTTCCCACGAACAGCAGGAAGGTGCTCAGCCAGTCGATGCGGCCGGGTTCGTAGCTCCACCACTTCCAGCTCCGCCCGCGCAGCGCCTCGGACGCGCCGTCCCGGCGCGGCGCGTTGATCGCCTGCAGCAGTGACGCGTAGCCGCCCGTGTTGAAGAGCAGACCGCCGGCGAAGTAGATCCAGACACCCGTCGTGCCGCCCGTGCCGAACTGCGCGAGCCCGGCTCCGACGGCGAAGAGACCCCCGCCGGCGGCGAAGGCGGCCGCGGCGACGGAGTTCAGTCTGCGCAGCCTGGTGATCGACACGCTGTCCGCACGTCGGGGACGGGGCGTCGGGCCGGGCGCGGGCCGTACGAGCAGCAGTCCTCGTTTGCGTGCCAGGCGCGACTCCCAGACAGCGGTGCCGCCGTCGTCGAGGACCCAGGTCAGCCGGGTGGTGAAGGGCCCCGCGCCCTCTGCGGTCTCCTCGGAGGTGCTCACCTGCCGACCGTAGCCGCCCGGTACCGCCTTTCCCCTTCTGCGACTCCGGCCCAGTTGCGCGACCCGGCTCGAACGGACCGGCACCGGCACCGGCACCCGGGTACGGGTACGGGTGCGGCCTGACGGTCGGCGCTTTAGGGCGACGCTTGGGGGGCGATGCTCAAAGGTGCGGCTCTCCCCCGCAGTGGGTCGGCCTTCCCGGATCGGATCGAGGCGAGGACCGGCTGGGACGACTCAGTTCGACCGCGTTGAAAGTGAGTGCCCTCGCGCACGTCCCAGGTGCAGACTCGGCATCTCCAACTCAAGGGGGAAACATGAGGTTCACCCGTTCCGTCCTGGGCGCCACCGCCGTGGCGGCCCTGACCGTCGGTGCCACGACCGCGCTGGCGGCACCGGCCTCCGCCGCGCCCAACACCACCCCGCAGAAGGTCTGCGGCAGCAGCTACAAGACCGTGAACTCGGCGCCCGTGGGCTCGCTGGGCACGATCTACCTGACGTACAACGCCTCGAACGGCAACAACTGCGTCGCGACCATCCGCAACAACCCGGGCACGGCCATGGACATGTCCGCCTGGGTCTACGTTCCCGACACCAACGCCTCGGACGAGGACTTCGGTCGGTACACGTCGTACGCCGGCCCGACCTACGTCTACGGCAAGAACCACTGCGTCGACTGGGGCGGCCAGATCGGCGGCATCTACGTGCAGGTCACCGGCTCCAACTGTGCCAGCCTCCAGGAGCACCGGGTGACCACCACCCGCTGACCCCCGGGCCGGACCGGCGCTTTCGGTGTCCCGCCGCTTCGTTCGGCCGGGGCATCGGCAAGCGCCGGCCCTCCTGCAGGGCCCGTCGCACTGGCACCAAGTAGACAGTCACGAGGTTGATTTGACTGTCCATCAGCTGAGCTTGACGCCCTCGTCACGGGTACAGGTCGGACCGATGCGCGCTTTCACATGTCGAGGACGATGTCGCCGTCCGGTCGGGCGCAGCAGATCAGCACCTCGCCCTCCGGCGGGTTCTCCAGCAGTGCGGGGGCGTAGGTGACCGCTCCGGACAGCAGCGGGGTGGTGCAGGTGTGACACACGCCGGTGCGGCAGCTCCAGCGGGTGGGGACGTCGCACGCGTCGGCGAGTTCGAGCACGCTGCGCCGGTCCTCGGGGAAGGGCGTGGAGACGCCGCTGCGGGCGAAGGTCACCTGCGGTCCCGTTCCGGGTGGGCCCGGGGGCTGGTGCGGCGACCCGGCCGCTGCGGAGGTGAGGCCGGGGTTGATGGCGGGCAGCGCCGAGAAGGCTTCGGTGCGGATACGGTCCGGGTCGACGCCGGTGGCCGTGAGGGCGTGCCGCATGTCGGTCATGAAGGCGTCGGGTCCGCACAGGTAGGCGGCGGCGTCGGCGGGCAGGTCCAGTGTCATGAGGGCCTCCCGGGTGAGCCGTCCCCGGGTGAAGTCGCCGTGGGGGTGGTCCTCGGCGGTGGCCGCGCTGTAGAAGACGTGCTCGTGTCCGTGCGGAAGGGCGGCGAGCAGCTCGTGCGCCTCGGCGGCGAGGGGGTGTTCCCGGGGGCTGCGGGCGCCGTGGATCCACCAGACCTCCCGGTCGCGGTCGTGGGCGGCGAGTTCGTGGAGCATGGCGAGCACGGGGGTGAGACCGATGCCGGCCGAGACGAGGACCACCGGTTCGCTGCCCTCGGTGAGGACGAACTCACCGCGGGGTGCCGCTACGTCGAGCAGGGCGCCGGGGTGTGTCCGGCTGGTCAGGTATCCGCTCACCGTGCCGTGGGGTTCGTGCTTGACGCTGATCCGGTAGCGGCCGTCGGCGAGCGTCGACGAGAGCGAGTAGCTGCGCACCGGCACCGGTCGCGCCGCCGAGGGGATCCGCAGCGTGAGGTACTGGCCGGCGCGGGGGTCGGGCAGTGGAGTGCCGTCGGGCGACGTCAAGTACAGCGAGGTGACGGAGGAGTTCTCGGCGACCACCTCGTCCACCCGCAGTTCGCGGAAGCCCGCCCAGGCCGGGCCACTGGGTGCCTCGGAGGGGTCGGCGGCGAGCAGGTCGCGGAAGGAGCCCTGCCACCCGGGGCTCAGGGCCGGGACGGACAGGGCCAGGCGCAGCTTGTCGGGGTCGCGGCCGGGCAGGTAGAGCAGGGCGTCGGTGTCGGCCACACTCAGCGCACCCGGCCCGGTACGGGTCTTGGTGATCGTGTCGCCGGCCCGGACATGGCCTTCGCGGATGACGCGCATGTAGAAGCCGGGCCGGTGGTGGCCGACGAGCAGGGCCGGCAGCTGCGGTTCGCCGACGCGCAGCCCCACGCGGTAACAGGTGACCCGGGGTTGGCTGACTTCGAACTCGGCGTCCCCGATGACGTAGCGGTCACCGATGCAGACCTCGTCGTCGCTCAGGCCGTCGACGGTGAGGTTCTCACCGAACTCGCCGTAGGTGAAGTCGTCCCGGCCGAAGTGCCGCTGCCGGTACCGGTAGGACTCCAGCTGGTAGACGAGGACAGCGCGCTGTTCGCCACCGTGCCCCGCGCGGTCGCCTTGGCCGTCCCCGTCGATATTGAGTCGGCGAACCATTGCCGCGCCCGGCACCGGGTACTTCCAGACGCCGGTGCGGACGGTTCTGCCCTGCCAGGTCACGTTCTGCGGCATGCCGACGTTCACCGACAGCAATGAAGGCATCCCCGGCTCCTCCCTGACGCGGGTCCTCGCCCACGCCGAGCGGCGGCGGAGCACCGGTCATGCGTGCACCCGTCACGCATCCGGTGGGACGCGGTGGGTCCTCTCCATTGTGTGAGCTGGAGGGGTGCCGTGCGAGGTCACCGCGCACGTGAACGCCGCCGGGAACGCTTCGGCCGCCGCTCGGTGACACCGGGCGGCGGTCGAGCCCATCCGCGCTCGGCTGCCAGTCGCCCACTCGCCGGCCGTCTGTCTCATCCCCGTCTCGCAGCGTCGCCCGTCGCGGGCAGCTCCTCCGGGCCGGTGTTCCCACCGCCCTCGGCGCCGGCGGACGCGGTTCTCACCCCGTACGCGAGGTGCCGGCGCAAGAGTGCCTGAGCGGTCTTCTCGGCATCGGCCCATGCGGCCCGTCCGGCATCCGTGAGGCTGACGTCGACCGTCCTGCGGTCCCGTTCCGCCCGGTCACGTTCGACCAGACCGGCCGCCTGGAGTCCTCGGAGTACGTAGGACATCCGGTCCCCCGATTCCCGCAGCGACGCCGTCAGCCGTGCGACGGGCATGGACCCGGTGGCGGCTTCGGCGAGGGTGCCGAGAGTGAGGTAGGCGTGGAGCGACAGGCCGTGCCGTACCCGCAGCTCGCCGTGCAGGACGCCCAGGGTCCGCAGGACTCGGGCGGGCTCCCACCGGGTGGCGGTCGGCGCATCGGCGATGTGCATGGTTCTCTCCCGAGGGTCGGGCCGCGGAGCCGCGGCGTGACGTCGACAACCGGGCTCACCGCCGGAGTGGTGCCCGACCGGTCGGACACGCAGCCCTCGGATCAGGACAGCGCCTCCCACCTCGGCTCTCGTCGACTCGGCACGTCAAAACCCCGATGTCCTGAAGTGAGGCTGTGGTGTCCCGGTCAGCCGCCGCCTCCGGCTCCAGGTCGTCCTACCGTCGGCAGCACGATGCGGTCGAACAGGTCGAATCCCGGCAAGCGGCATGAGTACGGGAGACACGGGACATACGTGTGGACGACGACACGGACCGCGTCCGGCAGCCCGACGCTCCAGACGAGGAAAGAAGGCGTTCTGCGCCGTGACGTCACAACCAGACACAGGCCGAGCCGTGCCCACCGCGGACTTCGGGCCCAACGCATGGGTCGTCGACGAACAGTGGCACCGCTACCGGCACGACCCCCGGTCGGTCGACCCGACCTGGCGCGACTTCTTCGCAGCCCACGCCTTCCCCGCTCCTCCGGCGGGCGGGCCGGCGGGCGCGGTGATTCCCGCGCAGCGTGGCGGAGGCGACGTGGCGATGCTCACGGCCGTGCGCGTCGCGGAGCTCATCGCCGCGTACCGCACGCGCGGCCATCTGGCGGCCGCCACGGATCCGCTCGCGACGGGGCCCGCCGCCGCTCGCCGGGAACTCGATCTCGCCGTGTACAGGCTTGACGGCGCGGACCCCGCCGGAAAGGTCGTCGTCGACGGCTTCGCCGGGCACACCACGATGGCTCTCCAGGACGTGGTGATCACCCTGCGGGAGTTCTACTGCGGCACGGTGGGCTTCGAGTACATGCACCTCACCGACGCCCGCGAACGGCGCTGGATCCAGCAGCGCGTCGAGGGCCCGCAACACCGGGCGGACCGGGCCGAGAAGCTGCAGGTCCTCTACCGGCTGGGAGCGGCGGACTCCTTCGAGGCGTTCCTGCAGAAGAAGTACGTGGGCCACAAGCGGTACTCGCTCGAAGGCGGCGAGTCGGCGATCGTGCTGCTCGACGCCCTGCTGCTGCGCGCCATCGACGCGGGCACGGCGGACGCCGTCATCGGCATGGCGCATCGCGGGCGGCTCAATGTCCTGGCCAACATCGTCGGGAAGAGCTGTGCCGAGATCTTCGACGAGTTCCTGGACACCGCCGACGTCCCCGGCCTCCGGGGCTCGGGAGACGTGAAGTACCACCTCGGTGCCGAGGGCACCTACCGCGCGCTGACCGGCGGGAGCATCGGCGTCTCGGTCGTGGCGAACCCCTCGCACCTGGAGATCGTCGGTCCGGTCGTCCAGGGAGTGGTGCGCGCCAGGCAGGAGCCCGCCGAGGAGGGCGGTGACCCGCGTTCCGTGCTGCCCGTCGTCGTCCACGGCGACGCGGCGTTCGCCGGGCAGGGCGTGGTCGCCGAGACGTTCAACATGTCGCGGCTACCGGGCTACCGCACCGGCGGCACCGTCCACGTCGTCGTCAACAACCAGCTCGGCTTCACCACCCCGCCCGCCGGCGGCCGTTCCGGCACCTACGCCACCGATGTCGCCCACGCCGTGGGGGCACCGGTCCTGCACGTCAACGGGGACGACCCGGAGGCCGTCGTACGCGTCGCGCGCCTGGCCTTCGACTACCGGCAGACGTTCCACAAGGACGTCGTGGTCGACCTGGTCTGCTACCGGCGCCACGGCCACAGCGAGGTCGACGACCCGTCCGTCACCCAGCCGCGGATGTACGACCGCATCGGTGCCAGGCCCTCGGTGCGCGCGCTGTACGCCGACTCGCTGATCCGTCGCGGGGAGCTCACCGTGGCCCAGGTGGAGGGCGCGCGCCGCAACTACCAGGAACACCTCGAACGGGCCTTCGCCGAGACCCGGACGACGCCGGCCGCCCCACGTTCCGCCGAAGGTCCGCGCCGCCCCGATGCCGAGCTGCGGGCACGGCGGCCGGTGGCGACGTCGATCGACGAACCCACCGCCCGGCGCGTCATCGCCACCCAGACCGACCTGCCGCCCGACCTCACGGTGCACCCCCGCGTGCTGCCGCAGCTCACCCGCCGTGCGGCGATGCTCGACGACGGCACGATCGACTGGGCCACGGCCGAGACACTGGCGATCGGCTCCCTGCTGCTGGACGGTGTCCCGGTGCGGCTGACCGGACAGGACTCCCGCCGGGGCACCTTCGGCCAACGCCACGCCGTGCTCACCGACCGGCACAGCGGCGCCGAGTACACACCGCTGAACCACCTCGGCCCGCGCGCGGCCCGCTTCTCCCTCCACGACTCGATGCTGTCCGAACTGGCGGCCCTGGCATTCGAGTACGGGTACGCCCTGGCGCGGCCCGAGGCCCTGGTGCTCTGGGAGGCGCAGTTCGGTGACTTCTCCAACGGCGCGCAGACCGTCATCGACGAGTTCATCGCCTCGTCCGACCAGAAGTGGGGACTCCGCTCGGCCCTCACGCTGTTGCTGCCGCACGGACTCGAAGGACAGGGGCCGGACCACTCCTCCGCCCGCATCGAGCGGTTCCTCCAGCTGTGCGCCCAGGACAACATGACCGTCGCCCTGCCGTCCACGCCGGGCAACTACTTCCACCTGCTCCGCCGGCACGCGTCGGACGCCGGCGGCACACCCCTGGTGATCTTCACTCCGAAGTCCATGCTGCGGTCGAAGGCGGCCACCTCCGCCCTGAACGAATTCACGCGGGGGGAGTTCCGCCCGGTCCTCCCGGACCTCGCTGCTGACCCCGCGCGGGTCACCCGCGTGCTGCTCTGCTCGGGGAAGGTCTACTACGACCTGGACGCCCGTCGCAGGAGCTCGGGGTCGGCGGACACGGCGATCGTCCGCCTGGAGCGTCTGTACCCGTTCCCGGAGCGGGAGCTCGCGGCGGAGATCGCCCGCTTCCCCGGCGCCGTGGACGTGCGCTGGGTGCAGGAGGAGCCGGAGAACCAGGGACCCTGGTCCTTCGTCGAGCCGCGTCTGCGCCCTCTGGTGAGTGGCCCGGTGGAATGCGTCAGCCGCCCCGCGTCAGCCGCTCCCGCCGTCGGCTCCGCCCGACGGCACGCTCAGGAGCAGGAAGCCCTGGTGACCTCGGCCTTCCGCTGAGCAGCGGTTGCAGCCGGGGCCACCAGTGCGGGCCGGACGCGAGACGGGCGGAAGCGGCCTCCTAGTTCCCCGCCTCGTAGGGGCGGGCGGGCCTCAGCCCCGTCCTCGCAACCGGCCGGCCGCGTGGCGCAGGGAGTGCCAGGCGACCACTGCCCACGCGGCGAAGAGCACGGCGTAGAGGCCGACCGCGCTCCACACGAACAGCTGTGAGCCGGTGAGGGCGGCAATGGCCCCGGTGCCTGTCACGCAGGCGCCCAACGGGAAGATGAAGGACCACCAGGTGGGTGCGAAGGGCAGGCCCCGGCGGATCTCCCGCACGGTCAGCGCCGTGGCGAGCACCAGCCACAGCAGCGCGAAGCCCCACACCCCGACCCCGCCCAGGATCGCGGCGACGGCGATGCCGTGTGCGTACGGAGCGGGCAGCGCGCTCGGCGCCGCCGTCGACAGCGCACCCAGCGCCGTCACCGCCTGGTCCAGCGCCCCCACCGCGATCCACACGGTGGGCACCACCGCGCCGATGGGTGCGTCGTGGTGGACGAGGCGGCTGTAGACCATCGCCAGCACGACCAAAACGGCCATCAGCCCGAGCCCGAGCATCGCGCAGCAGCTCAGAAGCATGGCCAGTCTCAGCTGCCCGGCCGGGGCGTGCGGGACGAGCAGCGCGCCCGTCGCGGCGGAGACCAGCGGCGGTACGACCGGCAGGAGCCACCCGCCGGACGCCGCGTCCGCTGAGAAGCGGTGACGGGTGATCATCAGGTAGGGGACGGCGCAGGCCGCACCGAGACCCAGGAAGGTCCCGGCGAACCACAGCACCCAGTCCACGTCCAGCGCGACCCGTGCGCCGAGGACCCGCTCGCCCAGCAGCAGGGACCCGGCGCCGACGGTGAGCAGCGCCATCGGCGGCGCCCCGAAGAACTGCGCCAGCACCGGGTCCGCGGCGTGCACGCGCACCGCACGCCTTCGTACGTAGCCGATGATCAGGGCGACCAGCAGCACCGCGGCCCCTGCCCAGACCACCGTGGCGGCGCCCCGCAGCCCGGCGAAGCTCCGGGGCAGGGTGGCCGCGGCGTTGGCGACGATCCCGGTGCCCATGACGGCCGCGAACCAACTGGGGCTGAGCAGCGCACGGCTCCGGGCGTCCCCGTCGCGCCGTCGTGCGGCACGGGCGTCGGCCGGATGTTCCGTGCCCGTGCCGTCCTCTGAGGGCAGGGCTGATGTCGTGCTGGTGCGGGGTGTCACGGTGCGATGGGCCTTGTCTTCTCGGAGCGGTCACACCGTCGGTGACCGCCACGACCGGTCGGCCGCCGTACGGAAGCTCACAGTCGCGGCCGACCCCGTCAGCGCGTAGATCTCGAAGCTAGGGCGGCACCCCTGCGGCATCACACATCAGCGCAGGCCACGCCGCCCTCGCTCCAGGACACGAGATCCGCCCCGCACCGGCGACCCGCCTTCCCGCCGGTCGATGTCCGCGACCGAGGGTCCCGTGTCCGGTTGTGCGGGCATGACGAGGGGACTGATGGTCGTTGTAGGCGAGTGGACCGGTGAGCACCGGAGGTGACGGGACCCATGCCCGGCATGCGCCCCAAGCACCCCGACTCACCTGGTGATGATCGAACCCGTACAGCCACGCAGGAGGCTCCCCATGACCGACAGGTCGCCCGGCCGGAAGCCGCTGCTGGTGACAGTGCTGGTCTTCCCGGGCGTACGCCTCCTCGACGTCACCGGGCCGATCGAGGTGTTCGCCTCGGCCAACGAGTTCGGCGGCCGCTACCGGGTACGCACCGCCTCACCGGACGGCGCCGACGTGGTCACCTCGGCGGGCACCGGACTGAGCGTGGACCTCTCCGCCGCGCAGGTGCCGTACACCAGCGACGTCGTCCTCGTCCCCGGCGGCCCCGAATGGCCGTCCCTGATGAAGGACGACGCACTGCTCGGTGCCGTCCAGGCACTGGACGCGCACAGCCGCCTCACCGCGTCCGTCTGTACGGGCGCCTTCCTCCTCGCCGCTTCCGGGCTGCTCGACGGGCGCAGGGCGACCACCCACTGGCGCTTCACCGACCAGCTCGCGCTGCGGTACCCGCGGGTGAGGGTGGACCCCGACGCGCTGTTCGTCCGCGACGGCCGCATGATGACGTCCGCGGGCGTCAGTTCGGGGATCGACCTGTCGTTGGCCCTGGTGGAGGAGCAGCTGGGGGTGGACGTCGCCCGGGCGGTCGCCAAGGACATGGTCGTCTTCATGCAGCGTCCGGGCGGGCAGTCGCAGTTCAGTGTGCGCACCAGCAGCCCGCACACCAGGCAGGACATGCTGCGCAGGGTCCTGGACTCGGCCACGGAGGACCCCTCGGCCGATCACAGCCTCGCGGCCATGGCACGACGAGGGGGCATCAGCACCCGCCACATGACCCGGCTGTTCCGCGAGGAGCTCGGCACGACGCCCGCCCGCTACGTCGAACAGGTCCGCATGGAGGCCGCCAAGGCCATGCTCGAAGGCGGTGACGACCCCATGGCCTCGGTCGCACGGCACAGCGGCTTCGGCTCACCGGAGTCCCTGCGCAGGGCCTTCGCACGCAACCTCGGCATCACACCAGGAGCCTACCGAGCGCGCTTCCGGACCACGGGCGTCACGGCCAAGGCCGCACGCATGACCCACTCCCCCGCGGCCTGAGCACCTCCCGGGGCGGATACACCAGTCCCTTTCCACTCCCCTGGTTCCCTTCGCGGGGATTGTCACCCGTTTGCCTGCAACCGTCCGCGACGGCACGGGCGAAGAGGAGACAGCGCCGCCGCAGCACGGGCGCAGCCCCCTGGCGGGACACGACGTCCCCGCTCCGGAGAGGACCGATATGAAACTCAGTGACGAGTTCCCCGTCGACCACAGACTGGCGACGGTCTACCGCTACAGCGCCGCCGCCTGCGGCCTGATCGTGCTCGCCTTCGGCATTCTCGGCTTCGCCGACCAGCTCAGCCCGTTCGACACGGACGGGCAGCAGATCGCGGGCATGTCGACCAACGGCGTCCTCAGTCTGATCTCCGTCGTCGTCGCGCTGGCACTCATCGGCGGTGCGGTCGTCGGAGGCAACTTCGCCTCGACACTCAACATGGTGATCGGCGCGTTGTTCCTGGTGAGCGGCTTCGCCCACATCTTCGTCCTGGACAAGCCGGCCAACGTCCTCGATTTCGGCATGACAAACGTGATGTTCAGCTTCGTCATGGGGCTCGTCATCCTCACCTGCGGGATGTACGGCCGGGTGTCGAGCAGGCTCTCCCACGACAACCCGTACTGGCGCCGCCGCCACGCCCGCCAGGCCGCCAAGGAGTCCCTGGCCAGGCGCAGGGCGGCGCAGTCACCCGCCGCGCTGCCCACCGGCGGCGGCCGGACGCTCACACCGCCCGCAGCCGCGCCGAACGAGACACAGGCGTAGAGGCCGAAATACGCGACCTGGCCGGGCCCGCGCGACGTGCTCGCCGCGGGCTCGGCGGGTCCTGGATCGACCCCACTGTCGGCCTTCGCCGTTCCGCCGCCCCCGATCGTTCGGCACGAGGTCGTGCGACGGCGCGCGGAAGGAGGTCGCGTGAGGGCGTTCAGAAGGACGTGATGCGAGCGATGAAGTAGCCCGCGACCAGCACGGCGCCGGCGATGATGAGGCAGATCCAGAGCACGGGGTGTTCCCACGGCCCGCCATCAGCCAGTTCCTGATGGGCTTCGGCCGTGGAACCCTCGACCGGTGGTGTCTCTTCGGGAGGGACGAGTGGATCCGTCATGACTCCAGCTTGCGGGACGCACCGGCACCGTGCACCTGCGCGCGCCGTGCCGCACTCGGGCCCACGGACCGATGACTACCCCCGATGCCCCTGAGCGGGGACCGGGGGTCAAGCTGCCTGGCCATCGGCCGACGGACATCCGGTGCTCGCCGGCCGCGGCGCCGCAGGTCAGCTCTTGGTCAGGGTGCAGGTGTACGGAGAGGTGCCGGATCCGCTGTAGGACTCGGCGTCGATGTAGTAGGTGCCCGTACTGGAGGCGGTACGGGTGAAGGTGAGGGCTTCGTCGGTGCCGGCCCCGTCATTCGCGGAGCGCTCCAGGGTGTTGCCGGAGGAGTCGAGCCAGTACAGGTCCGCGTCGTAGGCGGCGGGTATCGAGCAGGTGAGCGAGGCGGTCTGCCCGGAGGCCAGGGAGACCCGGAAGTAGTCGCGGTCGCTGGTGACCTGCATGGCGCCGGTGATGGTGGCGGGTGAGGCGACGGTGGTGGCGTCGTCAGCGGTGTCGCGGGTGTCGTTCGGCTCGCTCTCGGCCAGAGCCGCGCCACCCGTCCGGCCGCAGTCGGTGACAGGTGTGCCGGTGTAGAGGCCGGCATCAGGCACGCCGTCGGTGACGCTGCGCAGGTAATAGCCGCACGTGGGACGGTTTTTGAAGTCGAAGCCGGTGCCCGGCGTCAGGCGCCAGATCTTGAAGCCCGAGTACGTCAGTGGCTTGCGGTCGACGGCCTGCTCGGGCTGGTGGTCGCCCAGGACGACGTAGGCGTCCTTGCCGTACTGCGTCCCCTTGCCGTCACGGTCGATGAACAGGGAGCCGCCCTCTTCGACCCCCACACCCCAGGCCGCGCCTCCGCTGGTCAGACCGTCCTTCACCGCCCTCGCGACGAACGCCATGGTGCGGCCCATACGGTCGCGGGTCACGAAGTGGGAGTCGTTGATCACGGCGCCGTAATCGGCCCACTGGAACATGCCGGTGGTGAAACTGGCCGCTCGGTCGTAGGGGTTGGCGAGGGCCTGTGTGCTGGTGACGCTGCCGTTACAGGCGTCGTAGACGACCGGACTGTTGATGTGGTGGCCCGCGCTGCCGCCGCCGGCTCCACCGCCCTTGGCCACGACGGATTCCACCGAGGCCTCCAATGGTGTGCCCTTCCAGGCGGCGTAGCGGCACTGGTCACCGCCGGCGAAGTAGACGAACTCGGCGTTGCGGACGTCGGTGTTGACCTGGCTGTTGCTGCCGTCACTGGCGGCGGTGAGGGTCCAGGTCGTGCACGAGTTGACCCCTGGAAGGGTCATGACGGTGTCGCACTCGGGCGTCGCGCTGCCCGAGGTGGGCGCGGAGCCGGCGAGGACGACGACGTCGAGGCTTCCTGTACCGCCGCGGATGTCGTCGACGGCCCGGCTCATCGAGGCCGCCACCACGCCGCCCGCGCCGTTCATCGTGAACGCGGGACCGTTCCAGGCGGTGCGGCTCGCGTCGTTGGCGCTGCCGAGTCTGATCCGGTTGGCGGCGGCGTGCGCGGGCTGGACAACGGTCAGCGGCAGGGTCACAGCGCACAGCGTCACGGCGGCGTAGACGGTTCTGCGGGCATGACGGAACGTCATGAGGGCTCCAAGGGCTGGGGAGTCGGCGACGCACCCGGCGGATGGCGCGTCCGTCATCGCCGGAAGGCGGGGCCTGGAGATGTTGGTAGCGGACGATACAAGTCGGAACGTCGTTCGGGTAGATGTACAGCCGCTCACCGTCTTCTGCGCGTACACACTCTCGACATGCCGCCGCAGGTGGGCCAGATACAGCGCCCGCGCCCCCTCCGTACCGCGTTACGTGAAAGTAACGCTCGATACATCTAGCCATTGTTCCGTTCTATCTGTAACTTCCTGCAGTGTCGCCGATGGCAGGGGTCCGTCGGCAGAAATGATCGAGAGGTCCACCACGATGAACACTCGTCCCGCCCGGCGTGCGGCGACCGCCGCGACAGCGGCCCTGGCGTTCACCACGCTCTCCGCCTGTCAAGACAGCGCCGACGACCCCGCGCCCGCGGCGAGGGCGAGGGTCTCGGTCGCCGGAGTCCAGGTCACCAGGGATCAGGCCCTGCACGACATGCTCCCGGAGAAGATCCGGAACGCCGGAAAGGTACGGGTGGCCACCGACGTGCCCTACCCGCCGTTCGAGATGTTCGTGAAGGAGGGCGAGAGCGAGCTGACCGGCCTGGACCACGACCTGGGACAGGCGCTGGGCGGAAAGCTCGGGGTCACTTTCGCGTTCACACCACAGAAGTTCGACGGCATCGTCCCGGCCATACAGGCCGGGAAGTTCGATGCCGCGATGTCGGCCATCACCGACGACAAGGAGCGCCAGCAGGTCGTCGACTTCGTCGACTACTCCCAGTCCGGGTCGGGCATCCTGGTCGCCGACGGCAACCCGGCCAAGATCGGCGACCTGGACGGACTGTGCGGACAGAAGGTCGCCGTGCAGGCCGCCACCAACCAGCTGAAGCTGCTCAAGTCCCGCCAGGCCGACTGCTCCGCCACGGGCAAGGGCAAGATCGACATCCAGACCTTCCCCAAGGACTCCGACGCACAGCTCGCCCTGCGTTCCGGCAAGGTCGTCGCGCAGGTCCTGACCAAGCCCGCCGCCGGCTGGGTGGCCAAGACCGCGGACCACGGCAAGGCCTTCGACCTGGTGGAAGACCCCGAAGCCCCCGGTGGCTACAACGCCTCGCCCAACGGCATCGCCGTCAGCAAGCAACTGCCCGAACTGACCGAGGCGATCCAGAAGGCCCTGCAGGCACTGATCGACGACGGCACCGTGACCAAGATCTACACCAAGTACGGCGTGGCCTCGATCGCCGTGAAGGAAGCCACCAGGAACGCGGCGGTCGACCAGGGATGACCGACATCAAGGACACCATCGAGGCACCACCGGCCGGCGGCCCCGGTCCACTGGAGCTCCACGTGGTCCCGGTCCGCAACTACGGGCGCTGGATCGCCGCCGTGGCCGGCGTGCTGGCGCTCATCGGGCTCACCGGCTCGCTCGCGAAGAACGACAATCTTCACTGGGACGTCGTCGGCCACTACCTGTTCGCCGACCTCATCTTCGACGGCCTGGGCACCACACTCTGGCTCACCGCCGCCGCCATGGCACTCGGTCTGGGACTGGGCACCCTGATCGCCGTCATGCGGCTGTCGTCCAGCCCGGTCCTGTACGGCATCGCCACGGCGTTCGTCTGGGTCTTCCGCGGCACTCCCTTGCTGGTACAGATCATCTTCTGGGGGTACGCGGCCGCCCTCTACGAGTACGTCAAGATCGGTGTCCCCTTCACCGACATCACCTTCTTCCAGACCGAGACGAACGCCCTGCTCACCCCGGCGGTCGCCGCACTGCTCGCCCTCGGCCTGAACGAGGCCGCCTACGCCTCGGAGATCGTCCGTGCCGGCATCCAGTCCGTCGATCCCGGCCAGACGGAGGCAGCCCACTCACTGGGCATGCGGCCGGCGCTCACCATGCGCCGGATCGTTCTGCCCCAGGCGATGCGAGTCATCATTCCGCCGATGGGCAACGAGACCATCAACATGCTGAAGATGACCGCTCTGGTCTCGGTCATCTCCGCCCATGACCTGATGTCCAACATCCAGGACGTGTACGCCCAGAACTACCAGGTCATCCCCATGCTGGTCGTGGCCAGCCTCTGGTACCTGGCGCTCGTGAGCGTGCTGAGCATCCCCCAGGCGTGGCTGGAGCGCCGCTACGGACGCGGCACCGCGAACGGCGGGCACACCTCCCCTCTGCGGCGGTTGGCCGGTGGCGCGATGGGGCTGTTCGGCACGAAGGACAAGGAGGAGGGCCGATGACCCCCGCGATGGTCCGGGCCGAGGGCGTGCGCAAGCACTTCGGCGGACTCGAGGTACTCAAGGGCATAGACCTGACCGTCGAGCGGGGACAGGTGTGCTGCCTGCTCGGCCCCTCGGGTTCCGGAAAGTCGACCTTCCTGCGGTGCATCAACCACCTGGAGAAAGTCGACGGCGGCAAGCTCACCGTCGACGGTGAGCTCGTCGGCTACCGGCAGCACGGCACCAACCTGCACGAGCTGCGCGAGCGGGAAGTCGCCCAGCGCCGACGCGACATCGGCATGGTCTTCCAGCGCTTCAACCTCTTCCCCCACATGACGGCGCTGCAGAACATCACCGAGGCCCCCGTCAATGTCGGCGGTGTCCCCAGGGGCGAGGCCCGGGAGCGGGCGCGGCACCTGCTCGAACAGGTCGGTCTGGGGGACCGCGGGCACCACTATCCCGCCGAACTGTCCGGAGGCCAGCAGCAACGGGTCGCCATCGCCCGCGCTCTCGCCATGAGACCCAAGCTGATGCTCTTCGACGAGCCGACGTCCGCTCTGGACCCCGAACTGGTCGGCGACGTACTGGACGTGATGCGCCGGCTGGCAGCGGACGGCATGACGATGGTCGTGGTCACCCACGAGATCGGGTTCGCCCGGGAAGTCGGCGACACCGCCGTCTTCATGGACCAGGGCGTCGTGGTCGAGGCCGGTGATCCCCGCCGTGTTCTCGTCGAGCCGGAACAGGAACGCACCCGAGCCTTCCTGTCCAAGGTCCTGTGAACGCGGCGACACGTCAGCAGGAACTGGCCGCGGACCTGCTCGACCTGGCTAGCGCCCATCGTGCCCGCTATGTGGAGGATCTTCGAGAGCTCGTCTCCATCGATTCGGGGTCCTACGATCCCGAAGGCGTCAACCGAGTGGCCGACTGGGTGCAGAAGCGTCTGGAGCGGATGGGATTCTCCGTCGAGCGTGTACGGTTCGCCGCCGACGGAGCCCGTCAAGCCGGCGACGCTCTGGTCGCCCGCAAAAGGGGCACGTTCCCGGCGGAGGAGGGCGGCCGCAGAATCCTCCTCGCCGGGCACATGGACACCGTCTTCGACCGGGGAACCGCTCTGGCCCGGCCGTTCACCGTGCAGGGATCCATCGCCCACGGACCGGGCGTGAGTGATGACAAGGGCGGTCTGCTGGCGGGACTGACGGCGCTCGGCATCCTCGGCGAGCACGGCTGGACGGCCTACGACGAACTCGTGCTCCTCGCCACTCCGGACGAGGAGATCGGCTCCCCCGCCAGCCGCCCCCTCATCGAGCGCACGGCCCGCGGCATGCACTACGGACTGGGCCTGGAGTGCGCCCGCGAGAACGGCGACATCGTCATCGGCCGCAAGGGCGTGGCCGACTTCCACATCACCGTGACCGGCCGGGCCGCCCACGCCGGCATCGAACCCGAACGGGGCGCCAACGCCGCTCTGGCCGCCGCCCACCTGATCGTCGATCTGCAGGCCCTCAACGGCCGGTGGGACGACGTCACCGTCAACGTGGGAACGGTCAGAGCCGGCAGCCGGCCCAACATCGTCTGCGCCGACGCCGAACTTCGCCTGGAGGTACGGGCCACCAGCACAGCCGACGTCCGCCGGGTCGAGCGGGCCATTCGGGAGACCGCCGACCGGCCCGCCGTCCCCGGCACCACCGTCACCGTCGAACGACTCGACCTGTGCCCTCCCATGGAGGTCACCCCCGCCTCCCGCCACATGCTCGACCTGGCACGAGAAGCCGCCAAGGCCGTTGAGGTGAGGCTGGGGGCCACCACCACCGGCGGAGTGGGCGACGCCAACCTCATCGCCGGAGCGGGGGTGCCGACCCTCGACGGGCTGGGACCCGTGGGCGGAGCGGACCACACCCCCCAGGAGTGGCTCGACATCACGAGCGTCCCCCAGCGCATCGCCGTGCTGGCCGCTCTCGTGGCAGCGCTCGGCCAGGTCGCCGACCCCTCCGTGTAGCTCGACGCCACCAGGCCCACCGTGCGCGGCGACCTTTTCAACGCCCCAGTGCCCGTACGCGCCCGCACCGACCTCAGCAGCCGGGCACCGCCCTGAGCGGCGGCCGGCCCTGCCCCGCCCGACGACTGGAGAACCCATGCCCTCACATCACGGCCTCACCCGCCGCGCCGCCCTCGCCGGCAGCATCGCCCTCACCCTCCTCGCCACGGCCCCCGCAGCGCAGGCCGCCACCGGCAGCTCCGCCACCCACGACGGTTCCCTGGTCCTTGTCGGTGGCGGCCTCAAGGAGGACAACACGGAGGTGTACGGGGAGATCATCAACCGCGCGGGCGGAGCCCACGCTCGCGTCGGTGTCATCACCGCGGCCTCCGTGCCCGAGAGCCAGGACCCTCATGCCGCGGACCCCGAACGGTGCAGCAACTCCGCCTGCAACGGCGCCTATTACGCCGGCCTGTTCGAGAAGCACGGCGCCGCCGACGCCCAGTGGATCCCCGTCGACCTCGACCATGTGGCCAACGCCGACTCCGACGCCGTAGTCGCCCAGGTCAACTCCATGACCGGCTTCTTCTTCGGCGGCGGCGACCAGTACCGCTACATCCAGACAATGCTGCGCGGTCCCGGCCGGAAGGACTCCAAGGTCCTGGCCGCCATACGCGCGAAGCTGGCACACGGCGCGGTCGTCGCCGGGTCCTCGGCCGGCGCGCAGATCGCCTCAGGACCCGACATGGTCAGCGGAGGCGAATCGTACGAAGGGCTGCGCGACGGCAGCGCCCCCGGCTACTTCGACGACCCCACCCGCCTCGGCTACATCCCCCGGGGCGGGTTCGGGTTCCTGCGCTCGGCTCTCATCGATACCCACACCGGATCCTACGGGCGCGAGGGCCGCGCCTACCGCCTGGCGTCCGACACCGGACACGACCGGGTCTACGCACTCGAGGAGAACACCGCCCTCGTCGTCGACCACCCCGGGAGCAGCCACGAACAGCTCGCCGTTCTGGGCCCCAACGGCGTGGCCGTCCTGGACCTGCGCCGTGCCTGCGCCGAGCCGTCATCGTCCGGCTGGACCCTGCGGGGCGCCCGCTACAGCTACCTCACGGACGGCGACCGGTACGCCGCACGGACCTGGCGGGTCCGCCCCGCACCGGACAAGTACCCTCTGACACCCACCAGCAGCGCTCCCCCGGCCGCGAACACGGACGTCTTCCACTCCGTCGCCAACCCCGAAGGCGCCGCCTACTCCTTCCGCGCCACCGCCCGAGCACTGGCCGAGTCACGCACCCACAACACCGCGACCGCCACCACGTTCGAGGCCGGTCCGCGGTTCGGTGTCACCTTCGGCAAGTCCGCCGCCTTCGCCGCCTGGAGCAGCGACGGCACCACCGCTCAGACCCTCGTCGGTCTGCGTATCACCATCGCCCCTCGCTGACGCCACCCACGACGCGAGCCCTCCGCGCGAGGGCAGGGCGCCGCGTACCCGCGAACGCGGCGCCCTGCCGCGCTACGGCGTCGGCACGGTTCCGCCGCGGTGCCGGTAAGCGTCACGGTGTCCTGTCACAGAAGGCCCGCCCGCCGGGCGATGTCCTCGCCGTCCTTCATCCGCTGGTGCGCGTCCGTGCCGAGTCGGTCGAGGACGGCCGAGATCAGCGTCTCGATGAGCGCGACCGTGGGAGTGAGGCTGTCGTACGGGGAGCCGGACGCGACCTGGCTGATGAGCACGACGTCGGCGTGCGCCGACGCGGGCGAGAGCCAGGGGTCCGTGAAGACGACGACCTTCCCGCCCCGCTCCCGCGCGAGTTCGGCGATGACCGTCATGTCCTCCTCGTAGCGCCGGTAGTCGAAGACGACGGTCACATCGCGGCGCGTGAGCTGGGTGAGGAACGATGTCCTCTCGACGTCCCTGTCCGGCAGAAAGGACACCTGGTCGCGCACCTGCATCAAGTGCAGGCCCAGATAGCGCGCCAGCAGGTGCGTGAAGCGCCCGCCGGCGAGGTGGACTCTCCGGCGAGGATCGCCCAGGAGCTGCGCCGCCGTGTCGAAATCGTGCGCGGACACCTCATGGAAGGTCTGGGACAGCGCCTGCTGCAGCACGGCCAGCCGCGGCTCCATGCGCGCCTCACCGGCCACGGCTTCGCCCGATCCCGCCTCCGGCACGGGTTCCGTGGACTCGTAGAGAGTGATGGGCGAGGCGTTGCGGGCGTCCAACTCGGCGCGCAGCGCTGCCTGCAGGTCCGGAAAGCCCCGGTAGCCGAGTCGGGACGCACAGCGCAGGACGGTCGGAGTCGACACCGCGGCACGCTCGGCGATGGTCGCCACGGTCTCGAAGACCGCGGCGGGATACCCGGCGAGCAGCACCCGGGCGACCTTGCGCTCCGCCGGGCTCAGGTCACCCAGTCGGCTGCGGATCTCGTCGGCCAGCGTGCCAGTCATGCTGCGGGTCCTCCCCAGAGGCGTCAGGTCGTAGCATCCCCGGTGCCCCTCAAGCAGCGCGTCAGCTCACGCCAGACAGTACAACAGGGCAGATGCCGGTACGCAATGTACTGCCTGTTACGCCACTGGGAACTCGGCCTCCAGCGCGAGACAGCCGGCACGCGGAAAGCCGAGCCGGCGACTCGCACACGACGCCCGGCACCGTTGCCCGCGAGAGGAAGCAGCCGACCCGCGCGCGGGGCACCGTGACGACGGGGCCGCTCAGGTGACTGACGTGGCGGAACCCGGCTCAGCGGCGCGTTCGCTCCTATCGTGAAGCAGCACACGAACGACCAGCGCAGAGGCGGGCAGCACATGAGCAAACCGCGCATCGACTACGGGGCGGTGTTCCACGCCCTCCCCGGCATGGTCGCGCTGCTGACTCCCGACCTCGTCTACGCCGATGCCAACGACGACTTCCTCCGGCTGGCCGGGCGCACCCGCGAGCAACTGATCGGCCGCTACATCTTCGACGTCTTCCCCGAGAACCCCCATGAGCCGGCCGCCGCCGGCATGCGCGAGACCCAGGCGTCGATGCTGCGCGTGGTGGCCACCGGCGAACGCGACACCATGGCGCTGCTGCGCTACGACATCGAGGACCGCGAGCGCCCCGGCCGCTGGGTGGAGCACTTCTGGAGCCCGGTCAACGCCCCCGTTCGTGACCTGGACGGGAACGTGGTGCTGATCGTCCACCGGGTGGAGGAGGTCACCGAACTGATCCGCGCCCGGGAGGGCGCGGACAGCGAGAGCGGCCGGGCCCGTGTGCTGGAGGCCGAGCTGTACACCCGCGCCCGCGAGCTGCAGGACATCAACGAGCGGCTGCGCCGGGCCCAGGCACGCGATCGCGAAGTCGCCCTGGCCCTCCAGGCGGCGATGCTTCCCCCGCCCACGCCGGTTGGACACCACCGGGCAGCCGTCCGCTACCGGCCCGCCGCCGGCAACCTGAACGTGTGCGGCGACTGGTACGACCTCGTGGACCTGCCGGGCGACCGCATCGCCATCGCGGTCGGTGACGTCGTCGGTCACGGCCTCCGGGCGGCCTGCGTCATGGGGCAGCTGCGCAGCGCGCTCAGCGCCGCCGCCCGGGTCGCCGACGGCCCGGCCCAGGCGCTGGAAGCGCTGGGGTTGTATGCCCGTTACGTCGAAGGGGCCGAGTCGAGCACCGCGGTCAAGACCTTCATCGACTGGGCCACCCACACCATCACGTACAGCAGCGCGGGGCATCCCCCGCCCGCGCTGCTCCACCTCGACGGCACCGTGGCCTTCCTCGACCAGGCGACCGATCCGCCTCTCGGCGCCCGCCCGGAACACGTCCCACGTCCGCAGGCCGGTGTGGCCTTCACGGAGGGCGCCATCCTGGTGCTGTACACCGACGGATTGATCGAGCGGCGCCACGAGGACATCGACGTCGGTCTGGCCCGCCTCGCCGACTCCCTCGTCCGCCATGGCCGGTCCGACCCCGAGGTCTTGGCCGACGCCCTCCTGAGCGACCTCCTCCCACCGGAAGGGAACAACGACGACACGGCGCTGGTCATCATCCGCCTGTGACCGGCACTGACGCCCTCAGGCACGCTTCGAGCCGCCTCCACCGCCCGGCTGTCGCCGAGCCGCCGTCGGCGAGGTGACATCTCCCGAGCAGGGAGGGCGGTTGGGCGACCGCGCGACGCCAGGCCTCGAAAGCCCGCAGCACACGCAGGACTGTCGACGTGTCAGCTCGCCTCGGCCGAGACAACGCATGAGGTCAGTTCGCGGGGAAGCTCGACGCGCATCCCGCAGAAGCAATGCAGGAGCCCTCCACGCGAGGCTGGGGCTCCCAGATCGATCGTCAGGATGTCCCGGACTTCTTTGAGCGCATCGGCCACCCGGGAGCCTCTGGCGACACGGATGCTCACCTCGTCGGGGTCCCAGCGTGCGATGGCCGGCAGATCGTCCACCATGGAAATGCGAATGCACACGACGTATCTCCCCAGGGATGCACAACATCACGATGTGATCCGCTCCGGGAGGTCAGCGGCTGACTGATGGTACCTATGACGCTCGGCACTGTGGGGCCCTTCGTCATATTCATGCGTCGCAGCCGAGGCGTCGCACCCGCCCCTAGGCTGGGTACTTTCACAACGTCCGTCGGCCAAGGGGCGTTGACCTCAGGTGATGCGGCTGACCTGGAGCATCATCTCGGCGTCCTTGAGCAACGCACGCTGACGTGCCTCCGGCAATTGCCTGTACAACATCAGAAGCCGCGCCTCGCGTTCGTCGGCGCTGGGGCCGGGCACGGGACGTCCGGCCGCCTCGAAGAACTCCCTCGGCGTCGTTCGCACGCCCCATCCCCGGAACACCTCGACCATGGACCGCAGTTTCTCCGGGGCGATGCGGGAGGTGCCGCGCGTGCGGTTCATCCAGGCGTTCAGGGTCGGATAGGAGATGCCGGCCGCAGACGCCAGATCCTTCTGAGTCCTGCCCGGGACCTGCGCCAGAAGACGTTCGAGCAGAGCCGCCAGATCCTCGCCCCTGGGTGGGCGATCGTGGTCGGCTTCGGTGTCCCGTGGGGCGCGTTGCGGGTTCGTCACGCACAGAGGATCTGTCACGGAATCTACAAGCGCAAGTAGATCGCAGATCAGGGACGACACCTTCGGGAGCACGCCGGGGTGCGGGAAGGGTAGCCGGACCGCCGCGCACGCCGTGCACGCTCGACTGCCCCCACTCAACGGGCCACGCCAGGAGCCCTTTTGAGCCTGACGCTCCGTGGACGGCTTGACACTATCTGCATCTACACGAAGACTGTGGACCGATTCGACAGCCACCGCGCAAGCTCGTTGCGCGCCGCCCAGTTGAGCGCTGACTTCGAATCTACATCTACATGCGTATCGGAGATGGCGGGGCGGAGTCCTCGCGCCTCCACATGACATCGACGGGAGCACCGACCGTGTCCGTTCCTCACCACGTCCCCACCACTCCGGACAGTCCGGAACCCGAGCTGCTGGCCCGGGCCCGCACAGGCGACCGGGAGGCGTTCGCCGCTCTGTACGACCAGCACTACCGGCAGGTGTACGGCTACCTGCTCGTCCGCACGCACAACAAGCACGTGGCGGAGGACCTGACCCAGGAGGTGTTCACGCGCGCCCTGCGCCGCATCGACTCCTTCACCTGGCAGGGCACGGCATTCGCCGGCTGGCTGGCGACGATCGCGAAGAACCTCTATCTGGACGAACTCAGCCTGGGCCGCAACCGGTTGGAGACGTCCGTAGCCGAGTTCCACGAGACACACGGTCCGGGCCCGGGCACCGAGTCCCTCGCGCTGCGCGAACTGGACGCTGTCGAGGCCCACGAGACACTCCACACCGTCCTGCACACACTCAACGTCCATCAACGGCACTGCCTGGAGCTGCGCTTCCTCGGGGAGATGAGCGCGCAGGAGACCGCACTGGCGATGGGCCGCAGCGTCGGCGCCGTCAAGACGCTGACGTACCGCGCGCTGCGCAATCTGCGCGACGTCACGCAGGCGGTGCCCGCATGAACGGCAACCTTCCCCATGCCGCCGGAGTGATCAAGGCGGTACTGGAATCCGTCCGCTCCGAGCAGGCGACGGTCGCCGCGTACGCACTGGACCGGGCCCGGCTCCTCGTCGACCCCGAGCGCTCCTTCGGCACAGTGCTCCACCGCACGCCACAGGGGCGCTGGACTCGCGTTCCGCAACCGGTCACCGACCTGGAGCACCAGGCGCTCGCCTGGGACGCCTCCTGCGCGCGGGCCCGTGAGGTGGCGCGCGTCGTCGAGCGCCACCTCGCCGACCACGCGGGTCCGTACGGGATCCGGGTCGACGGCGACCGGGTCCGGATCGTGCTGCGCGTGAGCGATCACGCCCAATGGGCCCACTGGCGGGCGTACTTCGGCTTCACGACCGTCCAGCGGACCCGCGCGCACGCGGTGACCGCGGAAGGACAGCGCGAGGGCGTCCCGGTGACGGTCGTGGCCCACAGCCCCGTCCCGGCCGCCCCGCCCACACAACCCGCGGCGCCGGCTCGTCCGTTCCGGCTCGGCGCGATCACCTACGACCTGGCCCTCCCGCTGCGCGACATCCACGGGGACATCTGGTACTTCCACGGCTGCCGCAACCGCGAAGGCATGCCGTTGCTGTCCATCGACGGTCGCCCGGAGCGGTGCTCCCTCGCCAACGTGGCCGAGCATCTGGGACCTCTGTCGCCGGTACGCCCCTCCACGCCCGTGCGGTTGCCGGACGCGGGACCCGGAAGCAGCGACACCGATGCACCCGCTCCCTCCCCCTCCGGTCCGCCGCCGACACCGGCCGGGAGCCCGGCAGGGCCGGCCCGGTGAACGTCCGACGGGGCGGCCCGACCGCCGGCGGAGAGGGATGGGCCGCTGTAGCAGGTGAAGGCTCGCGGGCCTGGGAGTCTGCTGGCTCATGCCGACACCAGGATGCGGACCTGTGGTTCTCCCGCGCCACCAGGCCGGCTGCCATGGCCATCTGCTCAACCTGTCCCGTACTCGAAGCCTGCCGAGACGCAGTCCTGCGGCGAGAGAAAGGGCTTCCGCGGTGCCGACGCAACGGTGTCATCGCGGGCCTGACCGGACCGCAGCGCTACGCCCTGGACGGCCGCGCGGGCCAGCCGGAAACCCGGCAGCCCGAGCCTTCGGCACCCGTTTCCGCCGGACCGTCCGCGACCCCCGACCGGTCCCGCCCGGCGGCCACCAAGCCCCCGCCCTGCGGGACCCGCGCCGCCTACCAGCGGCACCTGCGACGACGCGAGCCCGTCGACGAGGCCTGCCGTGCCGCCAACTCCCGCAGCGCAGGCCGATACCGGCGCACCGGCTCCACCACCGCCCCGAACCACGCAAGTCCCTCGCACGACCACGGCGGAGCCGAGCCGACCGGTACCGGCGTCACGGAGCCGTCCCCCGCTCACCCTCACCGGAGCATGTGATGCCGCCACCCCCGAACAGCCTTCCCGCGGACCCCGCCCCCGAGAGCCCGCGGTCCAGCCGGCCCCGACCGACCGGCCCGCTCGGCCGGACGGCCGCCGCCCTCCTGTTCGTCCTGTGCCCGCGCGGTCGCGGGACCCGCCGCAGACCCGCCGACGCCGACCGTCCGCGCACCGAGCCGAGGCGCCTCCTCGCGCGCGACCTGGACGACTGCCGCCAGGAGCGGGACCGCTGGCGACGCCACGCCGACTCCTACGAGCGGGAGCTCACCCTGGTCTCCCTGGAACGCGCGCACCTGCTGGCCTGGCTGGCGGCACTGCACCCCTCGACCGCTGTCATCACGCCGGCCACCGAGCCCAGGACCCAGGGCACGTACCTGCTGCGGCTCGTGACCGGGAGCCGCCAACTGTCCTGGCAACTCTCGCTCACCGAGCTGTCACTGTTCACCCACGTCCCCTACGTGGAGAAGGCCACGGATCCCTCGCCGGAAGCCGCTCACTCCGCCCGGGACCAGGCGGCCCACATCCGCAGGCACACTCACCTGCTGACCGTCGAAGCCTCCTTGCTCGGCATCCCCGGTCCCGCCGAAGGGCAGCCGCAGGAAGAGTCCGGCCGCGACTGAGCGCACCCTCCAGACTCCGGTCGGCAGGCTCGGGAGGCACGTCGGCCGGGCCCCGCGTCCCCCTGCCAGGACCCCGCAGGGGGACGCGTCCGCGCACACACTCGGCGTCGGCAGCGGCGGCTGCCACGGGGCGTGCATGCTCCGAAGCGGCCTCGGCGCGGTCGACGGCTCGGCCGGCCGCGGAGGAGGTCGGGGCGTGAGCTGGACCGTGGTCTCGTGGGGCGATACACCTCCGCCTCGTCCCTGCAACGCTCATGCCCCGCGTACCCGACGCTCGTCCCGGGAGCGATCGCGCCCTTGAACATCACGTGTCATCGGGGCCGTTACGCCACTTGTAGCGCCAGCGCTCGGCCACTCGTTCGTCGTCCTCGAAACCGGGGCCGAGCGGGCCGACTCGTTCGTATGCCTCATCGGTGCGCGGGTCGTCGCGGCGTGCGAGGGCGCAGGCGGCCTCCAGGCGGAGGAGCTGGTCCTCCTCGTCCAGCAGGGCGGCCAGTGCCTCCGTGACCGCGGCCGTCCGGTCGTGGGATGTCGAAAGGGACGCCGCCGCGGCGGCCCGGACGCCCGGGTGAGGGTCCCGGAGCAGGGTGAGCAGCATGTCGCGGATCGCCGGGACCAGCTCGCGGGGGAACGCGAAGGACTCGGCGACGACGGTCCGGACCCCCGGGTCACGGTCCCCCGCCAGGGCGAGCAACGCAGTCATCACGTCCTCGTTCGGCGGAATCTGAGACCGGTTCAGGCAGTACGGCACCTCGCGGCGCACACGCGGGTCCTGGTGGTCCGCGTACCGGAGGCCGATGGCTTCCTTGCCGGGGTGCTCCTTGCCCGTGTAGACGTCCAGGACCCTCGCGAGCACGTGGCCGTCCGGCTCGTCGAGCGCCCACGCCGCCAGGAACGCGGCGTCCTGCTCGGTGTCCTGCCTGCCATGGATGCCGGTGAGGAAGTCGCGGCTCCACAGGACACTCGCGAGGAACCGGCGGTGGACCGGGTCGGGGTGGTGGCGCAGGTCGGACAGCGTGGACCAGGCCTGCGGACTGCGGCGCTGCGCGAGGACGTAGCCGGCAATGGACCAGTTGACGTGCGTCTCGTCCGGATGAGGAACGGCGCGCGCCACCACCTCCGCCACGGGCCGTGAGACGCCGAAGGCCCGCTCAAGCGAGGTGAGGACGGCGGCGTGGCCGGCCCGGACGGTGAGGCCGCCGAGCGCGACCTCCTCGACGACGGTGTGCTCGTCGTCCCTGATCAGGCGCCTGACGGCGGGCCCCGCAACACCGGTGCGGCGGCGCAATTCCTCGGTCTCCCCCGTTTCGTACCAGTGCCGTGCGAGGTCCAGGAGGCGTTGCCGGGCGGCTTCGGCGATCCGCAGCCGGGGATCCTTGCCCAGGACCGCGTCGACCAGCGCCAGGGAGCCGCGGTCGACTGCCCGCAGGAGCGGTGTGGTGCCGTCCGGCAGCTCACGATCGGAATCGGCTCCGGCTTCCGTCAGGGCTTCGGCGGTCTCGTGATCGAACCCGGCCACGGCGGCGCAGAGCAGCGGGAGGCCGTCGGGGCCCGGGACGTCCGGATCGGCGCCCTCCGCCAGACAGGCCCGCACGGCGCTGACGTCCTGTGCGATCACCGCTGTCACCAGCCGGGCGTCCACGTCATGTTCCGGTGTCGGCATCCGTCCCCCATTGAGTGCTGGGTGACCACGCTACGTGCATAGCTCGACCGGGGCTCACGCTTTTCCCGACGCGTCGTCGGACGTCCGTGTGGCCATCCCGGCGCCGGCACGGTCGACGAACTGCGCCTTCACGCCGGCCGACATCCGCACGTCCGCGGCTCCCCTGCCACCACGACGGTGGGAGGGGGTCCCTGAGCACTCGGCGGCAGGCACCGGCGGTGTCCCCCGGGCGACCGGGGCCGATCAGGCGGTTCGCTTCTCCTCGCCTGCGTGAGCGGGGAGCGGTCGGGCCGCCCTCTCCTGCTCGGTGCGAGCGGTCTCCAGCAGCAGACGCCAGGAGGTGACGGTCGGGCGCCGCCGCAGCAGGCTCCGGCGTTCGCGCTCGGTCATGCCGCCCCAGACACCGTGCTCGATACGGTTGTCCAGCGCGTGCGCCAGGCATTCCGTCCGGACCAGGCAACCGCTGCAGAGGGCTTTCGCACGGTTCTGGGCCGCGCCCTCGACGAAGAGCTCATCGGGGTCGGCGGTGCGGCACTTCGCCTGTGTTTCCCACTCGCGCTCGACCCTGCTCATCCGGCGCCGCCTCCCTGTACAAGTCCCGTTCCCCCACCTCGTAAAAGGGGTCTGCGCAGACCATATGCCCAGTTGTCGCGGAACATGACGTCGCCGGGAGTTCCAACTCTTACGGGGGACGGCCCCGTTGACAGCGCAGTCGGCCCTACTTCACAGGAAGGGCCCCGCATTAGGCCACTTCTTGCGCGAGGCGATCGACTGCGTTCACCAAGATTCGCTACGGGCGAGCCGGGTGATTTTCCGAGCGGCCGGCGACAAGGCGGATCCCTGACAGCGGTCCGGCGAAGCCGACGATGTGCAGCTCCGCAGGAACGGTATGCGGCTGCGCAGAAAGCGTGCGGCTGCGGCCGATTGTTCGGCGCCGCGCGTTCATTGTTCGGCTCGAAAGGGGTACTGGCGGTGTCACCACACATCCACCGGCCACCCACGGCCTGGCGCGAGACGAAGAGGGCAGCTCATGACCACGCACGCACACCCCACGGCTTCCCACCGCACGAACGTCCAGAAGGCGGCGCAGCTCGTCGGCGCCGTCTTCCTCCTCGTCGGCATTCTGGGCTTCGTCCCCGGCATCACCACGCACTACGACACCATGGAGTTCGCCGCGCACCACTCCGAAGCCAAGCTCCTGGGCATCTTCCAGGTGTCGATCCTGCACAACCTCGTCCACCTGCTCTTCGGCATCGCCGGTCTGGCACTGGCGCGTTCCGTCGGGACCGCCCGCAACTACCTCGTGGTCGGCGGCGCCGTCTACCTCGTGCTGTGGCTGTACGGCCTGCTCATCGACCACTCCAGTGACGCCAACTTCGTCCCCGTCAACACCGCGGACAACTGGCTGCACTTCTTCCTGGGCATCGGCATGATCGCCCTCGGGTTCTTCCTGACCCGCGACACCGCGACCGCGCGCACGCGCCGGTGACCTTCCGGGCGTCCGACCCAGTGAGCAGCGGGAATTCGGCGTCCATCCCAGCACCACGGTGAACGGCGGTGTGCCGGGCGGCTGTTAAGGC